>CAXNIK010000057.1:0-13529 GCA_964202115.1 Burkholderiales bacterium | reverse complement strand
AGGTCATCGACATCATGATCGAGGTGTCCTCGCTGCGCTCCTCCAACCTCATCCCTGCCTCGTCGCGGACAACAGGTTACCGTTCCTGAGCAGGCTGCGCGCTTCTGCACACCGCCGCGTTGATTACCAGCAGGCCTCCAGCACCTTGCCCAGTAGTTCGCGTTCCTTGACGAACTCGCGTTTCGGGTCGGCGTTGAAGTTCTTCAGCGAGGTTTCCAGCAGCGTTGGCGCCGCGTCCTTGGGGATGTTGATCTTGCCCAGGTTTCCGGGCATGCCCAGGCTGTCGAAGAGCTTGCGCAGTTCATCGGCGGCGCGCAGGTGCGCCTCGCCCACCGGATCGCCTTCCTTCCACACGCCCAGCGCTTCGGCCATGCGGCCCATGCATTCGGGATCGCGCGAGCCCAGGTGACGCATGACCGTGGGGCACAGCGCGGCGCGCGCCTCGCCCTGGCCGACATGCTCGAAGCGATTGAAGATGGATGTGGAGAAGGCATACACCACGCGCCCCGCCCAGTGGTTGGTGCGCATGCCGCCGTCGGAGGCCTCGCGGTTCTGCAGGTAGGTGGCGATGCACAGCTCGATGCGCGCGTCGGCGGTATCCAGGCGCCCCAGCGTGCCGCGGATCATGTCGAAGATCATCCGGCGCGAATAGTGGCTGAGCGGCGTGTTGCGGGTGTAGCCCATGTCCATGGCCGAGCGCCAAACGAAGGAGGTGGCGCTGTTGCGCACCATGGAGTCGGGCGCGGTCATGAGGGCGTCTGAGTCCCAGATGAGCGCCACGGGCGAGGTCTTGGGATCGAAGAACTCCAGTCGGTAGCCGCCCTTTTTCACCGGTGAGCCGCCGCGGTTCTGCGCGCTGGTGGCCATGGTGAGCACGTTGATGATGGGCAGTTTCTTCTCCAGCAGCTTGGGGCTGATGGCATTGCCGAATTCGGGGTACTGGGTGCACAGCTCTTCGGGGGCGCCCTTCTCGGCAAGCATGATGGCCAGCACGCGCCCGCCCTGGGCCGCGCTGCCCCCGCCCACGGCGATGATGATATCCGCGCTGCAGTCGCGCGCGGCGTCGCGCGCGGCCATGATGTCTTCTATGGGCGTGTCCTTGCCCAGCTTGTCGTAGAGGCCGGCGAAGCTCTCGCCCAGCAGCGCCTTGATGCGCGTGATGACGTCGGTCTTCTGCGACACGCTGCGCCCGCACAGCACGAAGGCGCGCCTGGCGCGATGGCGCTTCACTTCGGCGGGCAGATTGCCCAGGGCGTCCTTGCCGACGTAGACACGCGCGTTGTTGCCGGTGATCCTGAAATCGGTGACGGCTTGGAAGTTCATGAGTTGGCCTTCTTCTGTGTGTTGTTCGATTTGCGGGGGCCGTCGCGCCCCCGTCATCCTTCTAATCCGCCAGCTTGATGCCGGTATCAGCCACCACTTTGCGCCAGCGCGCCGACTCGTCGGTGATGTACTTGCCGAGCTGTTCAGGTGTGCTGCCGATCATGATGGTGCCGTCGTTGGCCAGGCGCGAGACCACGTCGGGCATCTTCACGATCCTGGCCAGTTCCCGCCGACAGGCGCTCGCGGATGGGCAGCGGTGTGCGCGTGGGGGCCACCAGGCCGATCCACTGCGCGTATTCAAAGCCGCTGTAGCCCAGCTCGTGCAGCGAGGGCACGTCGGGCAGCGCCGAGGTGCGTTCCATGGTGGTCACAGCGAGGATGCGCACCTTGCCCGCCTTCATCTGCGGCAGCGTGCCCGCGGCGGTGGAGATGACCGCGTGCAGTTGGCCCTGCAGCAGCGCCTGGAAGGAGGGCCCGCCGCCCTTGAAGTGCACATAGGTGACCTGCAGTCCGGCCAGGCTGTGCAGCCACTCCAGCGCCAGATGACCCGCGGAGCCCGCGCCGGAGGTGCCGAAGTTGAGCTCGGTGGGTTTTTGCTTCACGTGGGCGACATAGTCCTTGAAGGTCTTGAAGGGCGAGGCGGCCGGCACGGTGATCAGGCTGGGGCGTTTGCTCGCCAGGCCGATGGGCGCGAAATCGCGCGTCACTTCGTAGGTGAGATTGGGATAGATGAGCGGCGAGATGGTGTGGCTCGGCGTCATGATCATCAGTGTGTAGCCGTCAGGCGCTGCCTTGGCCACAAAGGCCGCGCCGATGGTGGAACCCGCGCCCGGTTTGTAATCGACGACGAAGGGCCGCGAGAAGGCCTCCTGCAGCTTGATTGCGTACAGGCGCGTCTCGACGTCGGTGCCGCCGCCCGCGGCCACGGCGAGGATTACATTGACCGGCCGGTTGGGATAATCGCCCGCGCCGCTTGTGCCTTGGGCCAGCACGAGGCCGGGCAGGGCAAGAACGGCGCTGCACAATAAACGCAAGCTCAACATTGCATCCTCCTCCTGGATAGATGTGCCCCCTCTAAACCAAAGCGGCGCCAAAGCGGTAGGGCGAAGCATGATAACGCAGGAGAAGAAGGGCGTAGATGCGGGGAAAGGTACAGGGCAGGCTGCTCAGGCATGTCAAAACTTCATGCTGAACGCGGGCCATATTGTGCTTGTCTTATTTTCTATGGCCCCAATATAGTAGGGGTTGTCATATAAACATCTTCTTTTCCCTATGGGGAAGTCTAAGGCGTTGATGCCATGCTTAAATCGTTGGTGAAGCTGCTGGTTTTCGCCACTTTTGTGGTGGTTGCACTGATCGGTTTGATCGTGGCCTGGTGGATCGCGGTTTTCGCGGCGCTGGGTGTGGTGGCCTATGTGCTGGTGCGGCGCTTCCTCGGCCTGCCGATGGTGCCCGACGCGGAGTGGTGATCGACGGCGAATTTCACGTCGAGCGCGCTTCTGCGGGCAATGCAGCAAACAACGCCGCGAGGCCGCGAGTGACCATCGAACAAGGCCGTCCGGGCGACGCCCCCTGAGCGGTTTTCAGGCGATTTTTGCCTGGTTTCGCGCTGAATCCGTGATTTTTCCGGGGATTGACCTCGATCAAGATCATATTCGATGCAAAATGAATAATTCCCTGCTTGCGTGTATAACCTAGCCTGAGTTTTTCAAAGGAATCTTACTTTTTATGGAATTGCATCTCTTTTCCGGCATTTACGATCTGCCCTGGTGGGGATTGGTGCTGGTGGCTCTGGGCCTGACCCATATCACCATTGCGGCGGTGACGCTGTTCCTGCATCGCTGTCAGACCCATCATGCGCTGGAACTGCACGCCATTCCCAGCCACTTCTTTCGCCTGTGGCTGTGGCTGACCACCGGCATGGTCACCAGGGAATGGGTGGCGGTGCACCGCAAGCACCACGCCAAGTGCGAAACCGTGGACGATCCGCACAGCCCGCAGGTCCTGGGTATCAACGCCGTGCTGTGGGGCGGCGTGGTGCTGTATGTGCGCGAGTCGGCGATCAAGGACACCGTGGAGCGCTATGGCCACGGCACGCCGGACGACTGGCTGGAGCGAAACCTGTATTCGAAATACGTGCTGCTGGGGCTGACGTTGACCGGCCTGACCAACGTGATTTTGTTTGGCATCGTGCCTGGCGTGTTGATCCTGTTGACGCAGATCGCGTGGATTCCGTTCTGGGCGGCCGGCGTGATCAACGGCGTGGGCCACTGGTTCGGCTATCGCGACAATCCCACCGAGGATGCCAGCACCAACATCGTGCCCTGGGCCATCTGGATCGGCGGCGAGGAGTTGCACAACAACCACCACGCATTCCCGACTTCGGCGAAGTTCTCCACGCAGTGGTGGGAGTTCGATGTGGGCTGGGTGTACATCAACATCCTGCGGGCGCTGGGTCTGGCCAGGGTGAAGCATGTGGCGCCGGTTGCGCGCCTGGCCGAGCCCAGGACGCGCGTGGACGAGCAGTTGCTGGAGGCGGTGATCACCCATCGCTACGACGTGCTCACGCACTACGCCAAGTCGCTCAAGCAGACCTTCCACGAGGAACTGCAGCGCCTGAAGAAAGCCTCGCCGCTGGAAGCCGGCCGGCTACGCAAGATACGTCGCTGGCTGATGCGCGACGAGCGCACGCTGCTCGAGCGCGAACACCACGCGCTGATCGAGGAACTGGGCGGCCATTCGCCGGCGCTGCAGAAGGTCGTCACCATGCGCCACGAGCTGCAGGCGCTGTGGAGCCGCTCCATGGCCACGCGCGAGCAACTGGTCGCGCAGTTGCAGGACTGGTGCCAGCGCGCCGAGCAAAGCGGCATCGCGCCGCTTGTGAGTTTCTCGCAGCGGTTGCGCTCGTACGCCTGAGAGAGTTGGTCCACTGAAAAAGCCGGGAGATCCCCGGCTTTTTATTGCCTGCGTTCTGCGAGTTAAGCCACTCCGGCCTGATGCGCTTGCTGGTCCGCGTGGTAGCTGGATCGCACCATGGGCCCGATGGCGGCATGCATGAAACCCAGCTTCTCGGCTTCGACCTTCCACATTTCGAACGTGGCCGGCTCGACGTAGCGCAGCACCGGCAGATGATGATTCGAAGGTTGCAGGTACTGGCCGACGGTGAGCATGTCCACGTTGTGCGCGCGCAGGTCGCGCATGACCTGGATGATTTCCTCGTCGGTCTCGCCCAGGCCGACCATGAGTCCCGACTTGGTCGGCACGGCCGGGTGGCGTGCCTTGAATTCCTTCAGCAGCGTGAGCGAGTGCTTGTAGTCACCGCCGGGACGCGCGGCGCGGTACAGGCGCGGCACGGTCTCCAGGTTGTGATTCATCACATCGGGCGGTGCGCCGTCCAGCACGTCCAGGGCGCGATCCAGGCGGCCGCGGAAATCGGGTACCAGCACTTCGATGGTGGTGGCCGGCGAATGCTCGCGCACTGCGCGTATGCACGACACGAAATGGCTCGCACCGCCGTCTTTCTGATCATCGCGATCGACGCTGGTGATGACCACGTAGCGCAGCTTCAGCTTGGCGATGGTCTGCGCCAGGTGCAGCGGCTCCTCGGCATCCAGCGGCCGAGGTTTGCCGTGGGCCACGTCGCAGAAGGGACAGCGGCGCGTGCAGATGTCGCCCATGATCATGAAGGTGGCGGTACCCTTGCCGAAGCATTCGCCGATGTTGGGGCAGGAGGCCTCTTCGCACACCGTGTGCAGGTGGTTGTCGCGCAGGATCTGCTTGATCTCGTGAAAGCGCGAATTGGCCGAGGCCGCCTTGACGCGTATCCACTCGGGCTTGCGCAGGCGCTCGGCCGGCACGATCTTGATCGGGATGTGGTTGGTCTTGAGCGCGCCTTTCTGCAGGGCCTTTTGTTCTTCCGGGGTCAGATCAGTGATCAAAGTGGTGTCTTTCATGCTGGTACCGCCGATGCAGTGGCGCAGGGTGTGGGCGTCATTTGTACCACGTGTACCACGGCCTGAGCGATGCGCCGGGCCAGCGCCTGTCCCACCGCATCCATGCCGGCCTGCACGCCCAGCTTGCGCATGCTGGTCACCGCCAGCCCCGGATAGCCGCAGGGATCGATGGCGGTAAAGGGTGCGAGCTGCGCATCGGCCATGTCCACGTTGAGGCTGATGCCGTGGTAGCAGCCCTGGCGTTTCACTTTCAGGCCGAGGGCGGCGATCTTGGCGCCACGCAGGTGTCCATCGGCCAGGTACACGCCGGGTGCGCCGGCCTTGCGTTCGGCGGCGATGCCGTGCGTGGCGAGGACATCGATGGCGGCCTGCTCCAGCAGGCACACCATCTCGCGCACCTTGAGGCCGCGCCGGGCGAGATCGATGAGGGCGTAGACGATAACCTGGCCCGGTCCGTGATAGGTGATCTGTCCGCCGCGGTCAGTGCGCACCACGGGGATCGGGGCTGCGCCGCTCTCCATTGGCCTGGAATCCGGCCTGGGAAAGTGCTCGGCACGGCCGGCCAGGCCCACGGTGTAGACCGGAGGATGCTCGACGATCCACAGTTCGTCGCGCGTCTGCGCATCGCGCGCGGCCGTGAAGCTCTGCATGGCGCGCCAGGTGGGCTCGAAGTCGATGCGGCCCAGTGTGCGGATGGCGGGTGCGTGGGCGGGCAGGGTCTTGGCCGTGGCGGTGGGATCCATCATGGGGGCATTGTGGTTACAGAACCAGCGTCACCATCGGGTGGTCGCACAACTCCCGGTACAGGTCGTCCAGTTGCAGTTGCGACCGGGCGTTGATGGTGGCGGTGATGCTGAGGTACTTGTTCTCGCGGCTGGGGCGCATCTCCACCGTGGCCGGGTCGAAATCCGGGGCGTGCTTTTGCACCACCTCGATGATCGCCTGGGCAAAGCCGGGCTGGGTGAGGCCCATGATCTTGAGCGGAAATTCGCAGGGAAAGGCCAGCAGCGCCTGCAGCTCCGGGGGCTCGTCCTTGCCCTCTGGCTTGTGGTCAGACATGGTTGGAGGCCTTCATCCGTCCCTTCATGGCGGTGAACAGCGGACGCACGCGCGCAAACACCGGGCCGGGCTTGCCCGAGCCCACCGGCTGGCCATCCATGCGGGTGACGGCCAGCATGTCCTTGGTCGAAGAGGTCAGCCAGACTTCGTCGGCGCCGCGCAGTTCGGCCTCGGTGACCGGACGAACCTCGTGTCGGATGCCGTGCTCGCGCAGCAGTTCCAGCACCACGTCGTAGCTGATGCCCGGAAGGATGAGGTTGTCCTTGGGCGGGCACAGCACCGTGCCGTCCCTGACGATGAGCACATTGCTGGCCGATGCCTCGGTGAGAAAGCCGTTGCGCACCAGCACCACTTCGGCGCTGCCTTCCTCGGCGGCTTCGCTGCGCAGCATGCAGTGGCCCAGCAGCGATATCGACTTGATGTCGCAACGCAGCCAGCGGATGTCCTCGCGCACCGACACCGCCAGCCCGTTCTCGATCTGCTCCCGGGTGGGCAGCACCAGCGGGTTGGACATGATGAACACCGTTGGCGTGGGGTCCTTGGGGAAGACGTGGTCGCGCGGTGCGACGCCGCGGGTGATGTGCACGTACACGCCCTGGTTGTCCCAGGGGTGCGCGGCAATGAGTTTGTCGACGACGGCGGTGAACGAGGCCTCGTCGAAGGAATTGGGAATCTTCACCGCGGCCAGGGAATTCACCATGCGCCGGTAGTGCTCGCGCAGGCGAAAGGGCAGGCGATCGAACACCGGAATGTATTCGTAGATGCCGTCGCCGAATATGAAGCCGCGGTCCAGCACCGGGATGCGCGCTTCCTCCATCGGCATGTACTGGCCGTTCAGGTAGATCATGCCGCGTGCCTCATGGCTGTGATAACAATAATCATGCGCATGTCCATGTAATAATGACTCAGGTTTGAAAATGAAAACAATCTAGTCGAACCACATGCGCATGCTGTCGATGGTGCGCCAGAAGAAACCCGCCACCGGTATGTCCCCCAGGGCCACTACAGGATACTCCCCGATCAGCTGCTTATCGAGCAGGATGCGGACCACGCCTACTTCCTGGCCGGCGGCGATCGGGGCGATGATGGGTTCGCGTCCCAGGAACTCCGCCTTGATCTTGTCGCCGGTGCCCTTGGGCACGGAAACGATGAGGTCGCGCGCCATGCCGGCGCTGAGCTGGCGATCGCTGCCCTTCCAAACCCGCAAGGTGCTGACGGTCGCACCCTTGGCGTAGACGCGCACGCTGTCGTAGAGCTGGAAGCCGTAGTTGAGCAGCTTCTGGCTTTCCTGGGCGCGCATGCTGTCGGAGCTGGCGCCCAGCACCACGCTCAGCAGGCGTCGCTGCCCGCGCACCGCGGAGGCGATGAGGCAGTAGCCGGCGGCATCGGTATGGCCAGTCTTCACCCCGTCCACGTTGGGGTCCAGCCACAGCAGCCGGTTGCGGTTCTGCTGGGTGATGTTGTTGTAGCGGAACTCCTTCATGGCGTAGTAGGCCTTGTAGCGCTCCGGGAAATCGCGGATCAGGTTTGAGGCGATGATCCCGAGGTCGCGCGCCGTGGAGTAATGCCTGGGATTGGGCAGGCCGGTGGAGTTCATGAACTGGGTACTCTTCAGCCCCATGCGCGCCGCCTCGCGGTTCATGAGTTGCACGAACACTTCCTCGGAGCCGGCCACGGCCTCGGCCAGGGCGAAGCTGGCGTCGTTGCCCGACTGCACGATCATGCCGCGGATCAGGTCCTCCACGATCACCGGTTTCTTGGCGTCGATAAACATGCGTGAGCCGCCGATGCGCAAGGCCTGCGGCGATACCGGCACCGCCTGGCCCAGGGCGATCTTCCGATCACGCAGGGCGGTGAACACCACGTAGGCGCTCATCAGCTTGGTGAGCGAAGCAGGCTCCAGCCGTTCATCGGGGGCCTGGCTCGCGAGCAATTGGCCGGAGGCGGGATCCATCAGCAGCCAGGATCTGGCGGCAATGGGTGGTGGCGAGGGTACGTCGATGGCGGCGTGAGCAGGCGCCGCGCCGCCAAACAATGTGATCAGTGACAGGGTTGCCAGAGCGGCGAATTTGGACGGAAGTTGCAGGAAGTGCAGGGCCGGCGTGGAGCGGAAATTCATCAATATTTCAGAGGGAAGGTGGTGGGAAATGAGTGGTGCAAAATTATAGCAGTGGGGCCATGCCTGCCCTGGCTTTGTCAGGCCCACTTATACTGGCGGCCTTGCGCTGCGAAGAGCGTCATGCGGGAGGCACAAGAGTGCTGCGTAGCTTGCTTGCGGGCTTGTTCGGCAAGGCCGGGCCGGCGTCCCGGCCCCAGGAGGCCGTGGCCGGCCAGCCGCACCTGTCGATCATCATTTGCAGCATGGACGACAGTCGCTACGCCAATGTCAGTGCCAATCTGCAGCGACATCTGGGCAGCCTCAGCCATGAGCTCATACGCATCAGGGATGCAACATCGCTGGCCGAGGGTTACAACCGCGGTCTCGCCATGAGCCGTGCGCAGCTGCTGGTCTTCTGCCACGACGACATCGAAATCCTGCAACCTGATTTCGTCACGCGGCTGCTGCGCCATCTCGATCGCTGCGACGTCGTCGGCGTGGCCGGGACGACGCGCCTCAGGGACAGCCACTGGGGCAGTGCCGGCGTGCCCGCCACCCACGGCCAGGTGTTGCAGCCGCTGGAGGCAGGCGAGGGTTATGTGCTCAATGTCTTCTGCCAGGATGAGCATGCCGGGGAGCGCAAAGAGGACGGGGATGGACGCATCCAGGCCCTGGACGGACTGTTCATTGCCGCGCGTCGCGATGCGGCACTGGCGCTGCGCTTCGATGAGGCCACCTTTGACGGCTTTCATCTGTACGACCTGGATTTTTCCTTCCGCGCCCATCTGGGCGGTTACCGCGTCGGCGTCTGCCATGACATTCTCATCTATCACCAGTCCAATGGCCGCAAGGACGAGGTGTGGCAGCGCTACGGCGCGCGCTTCGAGGACAAGTTCGCTGGCCAGCTCTCCGTCGAGCCGGCCGGACCACCGCTGGTCTATCAGGTGCGCGTGCGCGACAAGGCCGAGGGCCTGGCGGCCTTCGAGCGCGTCTTGAGCAAGGAACTGGTGTTCCGCGCACCGTGACGGCGCAAGGCCGCACATCGCCGATGCGTGCTAATCTACCCCGCAGTACTCGTTCCCACGCTGCTGCGCGATATGCGCAGACTATCCGCAGGCAGCCCAGTCCAGGAGGATGCATGAAACGTTCGATCCCGATGTTGGTGAGCGCGGCAGCCCTGTTTTTCGCAGGCACGGTCGCGGCGCAACAGAACTACCCAACCAAGCCGATCAAGCTCATCGTGCCCTTCCCGGCCGGCGGTCCCGCCGACCTGTTCGCGCGCGAGCTGGGCAACGGCATGAACCTCATCTTCAAGCAGCCGGTGTTGATCGAGAACCAGGGTGGCGTGGGCGGCACGCTGGGCGTGGGCAATGCGGCCAGGGCGGCACCTGACGGTTACACCCTGGCGCTGAACAGCGGCTCGGCCGTGGCCATTGCGCCTTTTGCGCAAAGCCAGATGACCTACGATCCGCTCAAGGACCTGGCGCTGATCACCACGGTGGTGAAGGTGCCCGAGGTGATGGTGGTCAATCCGTCCATACCGGCGAACAACCTCAAGGAGCTGATCGCCTACCTGAAGGCCAATCCGGGCAAGGTGAGTTTCGGCTCGGCCGGCGGTGGCACGATCACCCATCTGGCCGGAGAGCTGCTCAAAAGCGAGGCCAAGGTGGACATGCTGCACGTGCCATACAAGGGCGCGGCGCCGGCGGTGACCGACCTGCTCGGTAACCAGGTGCAACTGGTGGTGCTCGATGTGCCGGTGGTGTTGGCCCACATCCGCGCCGGCAAGATCAAGGCCATTGTCGTGACCAGCGGTACCCGTGCCTCGGCCCTGCCCGATGTGCCCAGCACCGCGGAAAGCGGCTTTCCCAAGGTCAATTCCGACAACTGGTATGGGCTGGTCGGCAATGTAAAAATCCCCCAGGAGATACAGCAGCGCATCAACAGCGCGGCGGTGTTTACGCTCAGGCAGACCTCGGTGGCGGAGTCTTTTGGCAAGTTTTCTGCCACCCCGATTCCTTCCACGCCGGCGGAATTCCGCAAGTTCGTTATTTCCGAGCAGGCGAAGTGGGGCGCGGTGGTCAAGGCCATAGGCTTCAAGGAATAGGCGGCGCAGGGGCAAGCGGGTGCTGCCCGCTTGCATGATCACGGGACGGATGGGGCTGGCGTGCTGGGCAAGGTCATCAAGCAGTTGCTGAGCAGGCACCAGCCAGCCAGGCCGCTGCTGTCCTTCATCATCTGCAGCGTGGACGATGCGCGCTTTGCCGGGGTACAGGCGAGCATCGAGCAGCACCTGGCCGGCGCGAGCCATGAGCTGATCCGTATCAACGATGCCCGCTCGCTGGCCGAGGGCTACAACCGCGGCATGCAGTGCAGCCGCGGCGAGCTGCTGATCTTCTGTCACGATGACATCGAATTCCTGCAGCCGGACTTCGCCGCGCGCATCGTCGAGCACCTGAAGCGCTTCGACCTGGTGGGCGTGGCCGGCACGACCCGGCTGGTGGATGGCTATTGGGGCACCGTGGGCCAGCCGGAGATCTTCGGCCAGGTGGTGCAGCCGGACCGGGATGGCGAGGGCATCACGCTGTACGTGTTCGACAACGACCGTGTGCCGGCGGCCAACATCCAGGCGTTGGACGGGCTGTTCCTGGCGGTGCGCCGGCCGGTGGCCGAGGCGCTGCGTTTTGACGATGTCAATTTCACCGGCTTTCATCTTTACGACACCGACTTCTGCTACCGCGTCCACCTGGCCGGATATCGCGTCGGTGTGTGCCGCGACCTGCTGATCTTCCACAACTCGCACGGCGACAAGAGCGAGGACTGGCAGCGTTACATGGAAGTGTTCGCGCACAAATACCGCGACCGGCTGTCCGGCGGGTCGCCGGTGGGCCGGCAGATGATGCTGACGGTCAAGCTGCCGAACAAGGAAAGCGCCGTGCCGGCCTTCGACAACTTACGGCGCAATCCGCCGCGGATGAGCGAGCCGCAGGCGTAGGGTGTGCAGGCGTTAGGGTGTGAGGATGAAGCGGCGCCGCCAGGGCTCTTTTACTGTCGTGCGGCAAGCATTCGGGAAAGACGGCGCGTCTCCCCCAGTTTCAGCACAAAGAAGTTTTCCGCCGGCACCCCGGCGCTGACGCGCGCCACGGACAGGGCCTGCGGCGGCTCATCGAGAGAATCGTCGGCCAGTTCGAACACGCCCCAGTGCACGCCCACCGAATACTTCGCACCCAGGTCCTTGTGCACCTGCACCGCCTGGGTCGGATCGATGTGCTGCATTTGCATGAACCAGCGCGGCTCATAGGAGCCGATGGGAAGGGCCGCGATGTCGGGCGCGCCCAGGCGCTTGCGGATGTCGGCGAAATCCTGCGAGTAGCCGCTGTCGCCGGCAAAGAAAAACGACAGCGTGCGATGCCTGATGTAGAAGCCGCCCCATAGCGATTTGTTCCGGTCCCACAGCGTTCGCTGGCTCCAGTGCTGCACCGGGGTCAGGAAGATGTCCAGGCCGCCCTTGCCGATGCGGTCCCACCAGTCCAGCTCCACGACGTTGCCTACGCCCTGGTCGCGCATCCACTTCTCCAGCCCCAGGGGCACGACGAAGAGGGGCGGGCTGCCGTCCTGCCTCGCCAGCCGCTTCACGGTGGCGAGATCGAGATGGTCGTAGTGGTTGTGCGAGATCAGCACCAGGTCGATGTGCGGCAGTTGCTCGAAGCTCAAGCCTGGCGCAGCGTGCCGCCTGGGGCCGTAGAAGCCCACCGGCGAGGCGCGCTCGCTTTGCTGCGGGTCGGTGAGTATGTTGTAACTGCCCACCTGCAGCAGCACGCTGGCATGTCCCAGCCAGGTGAGCGTGGGCTCGGTGGCATTGGCCTTGAGGAAGTCCGCTTCAGAATCGACTCGCGGCGTGGCCTCCTTGGGTGGCTGGGGACGGCCGTCGCGCCAGCGCTCCCATTGCCACTTCCAGTAGCCCGGCGGCGCGATCTGCGAATAATTGTTGCGAAAACCCTCGCGGGTGTGATGCGGCTTGGTGCTGTCGTTCGGATCGTAGTAGGGATTCACCGTCGTGCTGGAGCAGGAGGCGAGCAGCCCGGCCGTCAGGGCGGCGACGGCGAGCGCGGAGAAGAGGATCAGCTTGCGCATGTGGAAGATGTCAGCGCACCACCACGACAGGCTTGATGTCCACCGCCGCGCGGATTTTCTCGGCCACCCCGTTGGCTTCCGAGCGGTTGGCGTAGGGGCCAAGCTGCACGCGGTGCAGGTTGGCGCGCAATTCGACTTCCAGGTCCCGGCCCAGCCAGTCCAGTTGCCGCTTCAGGCGATCGCGGAAGTTCTCGGCATTGCTGCGCGAGCCGAATGCGCCCAGTTGCAGGAAGATGCCGCGCCGGTCGCTGGCGGCGACGATGAGCGCGGATTCCTCTCGTGCCGCCGGCTGCGGCGGGGCGCTCACCGTGACCTCCGGTCCCATGGAGAGGCCTTCGACGTCCACCGGCGCCAGCGTCGTTTCGGCAAAGCCCAGCTTCACCGCCGCGGCATAGGACACGTCCATGACGCGGCCCGAGCCGAAGGGGCCGCGGTCGTTGATGCGCACCACAACCGAGAGCTTGTTCTCCAGATTGGTCACGCGCGCATAGCTGGGTATGGGCAGCGTGGGATGCGCCGCGGTCATGGCATACATGTCGTAGACCTCGCCACTGACGGTGCGCTGGCCGTGAAACTTGCGGCCATACCAGGAGGCCGTGCCCTGGCGCCTGTAGCCGGCGGCGGTCTTCAGCGGCACATAGTCGCGCCCGAACACGGAATAGGGTTCGTTGGCGCTGGCATGCAGGGCTTCACTCCTGGGCACGGCATCGGGCAGCGTGGCCAGATTGACCGGTATCGGGCCGTCCGGTCCATCGTCGGTGTAGAAGCCGCCGGGACGTTTCAGGATTTGTGAGGTCGGTATGGATTCGGGACGCTGGCCGTAGCCGGGCGTATCTGGAGAACGCGGGACGGGTGTGTTGCTGCAGGCGGTGAGCAGCAGCGCCGCGAGGGTCTGCGGCCAGCCGTGTGCGCGGGAGGCATTCACACCTAGCGCACCACGATCATGGGATTGAGCTGCAGCT
>CAXNIK010000056.1:0-13732 GCA_964202115.1 Burkholderiales bacterium | reverse complement strand
TCTGCTGCAGAAACTATGTCCAGATCTACGCTGATCTACCTCGCCAAATAGCGCGCCACGATTGAATCTACCAAGTTCTACAGATACGACATGCGCATAGTTTCGTTATGCGCATAGGGGTCGCTATGCGGATATCTCCATAGCGACCCGTTGCTGCCGTTCGGATACCCCGAAAGCTGCCTCTCAAGCGCATACTACCTGCCAACTGGTGTTGACTGGGCGTTCTGCCCCGCTGATTCCGGCGTTTGCCACTTGTCTGGGATCGGGGATACCGAATGACCACACGCCGGGAATTGCTTATTGCCTTGGGAGCCCTCGCGGCACTACCCGCGTACTCGCAACAGCCTTCCCGCATACGGCGAATTGGATATCTCAATGTGGGAAGCCCCAAGAGCCAAGCTACCAGGCTGGCCGCGTTTCGAGAAGGTATGGCAGCGCTGCACTGGGTTGAAGGACGCGACTACGTGATCGATGCCTACTTTGGAAACAGTGTGCCGGGAGCCCTGCCTGGCTTGGCCGCGAAGCTGGTTGCAAGCCAACCGGATCTGCTGCTAATGAACGCGGACGATGCTCTCCGCCGGCTAGCTCAAAGAACGAAGACGATACCGATCGTGTTCACCACAATCCAAGACCCCTTGGGAAATAGGGTCGTAGCAACATTGCAGCGTCCGGGTGGCAACGCCACAGGTCTAACCAGTCTGGCGCGTGACCTCGGGGCCAAGCGACTGGAGCTGCTGAAAGAGGCATTCCCGAATGTTGCGCATGTTGCCGTATTGTTTCAGGCGACCAGTGTCGGCAACCTATCCCAAGTGCAGGATATTGAGGTGGCCGGCGAACGCTTGAAAATCCACGTCACCCCGATCGAGTTGCGGAGGGCCGCGGATATTGAAGAAGCCTTCAAACGCGGCGCCGCACTCGGTGCCCAAGCCTACCTACAGACGCAAGCCCCTCTCATCGCCAATGAAATCCAGACGCTTGTCGTTCGCGCAATGCGCTCCAAGGTTCCGACTATGTTCGCAGTTAGCGAGCACGTGGATGCAGGTGGATTGATGTCGTACGGGCCTTCCTACACGGACAATTTCCGCCGCGCCGCAGGCTACGTGGACAAAATCCTCAAGGGTGCGAAGCCCGGCGATCTGCCGATTGAGCAGCCCACCAAGTTCGAGCTGGTGATCAACATGAAGACAGCCAAGGCCATGGGACTAAAGATTCCACAGACCGTCCTACTGCAAGCATCCCGGGTGATCGAATGAGTTTTGGCGGTCCGTCAGCGTCCGCTTTCTGGTTAATTTAGATGTAACAACGGGCGTCGGCTCCTGGCCGATAGCGGAACCTAGAGCGGCACAGATACCAGCCAGAGGTGCCCACTTTTCCCCTGATCGGAGAGCCGGATTGGGCTCGAACGCAGCTTGGATTTAGGCAATCGTTTCGCCAAATACCCATCTGTGCGGCATCACACCAGCAGTCTGACCAGTTCCGTTACGTCCTCTACTTCCTCTAGTTCCCAGGCCATGCCGATAGCCTGATCGACTTTGCCCCCCGCGATGGCCTTGGCCGAAAACGACACGCAATCCCGAAACTTGTCCTCAAGAAACGCCCGGTCCACCGGGCGCTTGGCGCTGCCCGGAAAGGTATCGGCCTGGACGCGCAGGGTTCTGCCGTCTTTAGTGCGGATTTCCACGATGGGAATGGGAGAGGCCTTTTCATCGGGAAGGGCCGGCCGGTAGCTGGTCCGGTCAGCCATGGCCAGGGTGGCGGCATCGTTCAGGCCTTCATCGGTGTAGTCGCGCAGGGTGACTTTGCCCTTGGACATCATCACGCCGGTGGTGAAGGGGAGGCTGAACTTTGCGTCGATGCTGGAGCGCGGGCGGCGCTTGCTGTCCAACGGTTCGCTCAGCATCCGGGTACCGCCGATGCCGCCGATGATGGTGATGGCCTCGACATCCTCCGGTTTCAGGCCCTGCCGGGTGCGCAGGTCGAGGAGGGCGGTGTTGATGGGGCGCGTGTGGTTGCAGGCCGGCCACACCTTGAAGCCGTGGATCTTCAGCAGCGGGAATTCGGTGCCCAGCCCGCCCAGCAGCCGGTCCCAGTTGGGTGACGGGTCGCGCACATAGGTCTTGAAAAAACCGTACTGGCCTTCGATCACGTTCTTCGAACCGATGACGCCGATGCCGGCCAGCTCCGCCGCCATCAGCGCGGCCTGTCCGGAGAACCCGGCCTGCATGGAGCGCATGTGCGTGGAGGCGCCCACCGCCATCTGGTAGCTGCCGCTCATCTGGTTGAAGCCGATGCCCAGGGCGTTCTCCATCTGGTCGGCATCCAGGCGCATCAGGCGGGCCGCGGTCGCGGGGCCGGCGATGAAGCCCAGCAACTGGGTGGCGAACCAGCCTTCGCCGGTCTTCCAGTCCAGGATGGTGATGCCGCTTTCCAGGCGCGTCATGAGATCGGTGCCGGCGACGATGGCGGTGATGAATTCGCGTCCGCTGATCCCGCCCAGCTTCTCGGCCAGCGCGAAAGCCACGGGTATGGTGGCAATGCTGACATGGCCCGGATTGCACACATCGTCGTAGTCCAGCATATGCCCCAGGCTGCCGTTGATCATGGCCGCGGCTGCGGCCGGCACCTGGCCGCCGAAGCCCAGCACCGAGCTTTCCGGCCGGCCGCCCAGTCCCTTCACGTACTTGTCGAGGATCTTTGCCTCCGGGGACAGGCTGCTCGCGCCGATGCACACACCCAGGGTGTCCAGGATGCAGCGCTTGGTGAGCTCGACCAGCTCCGCGGGTATGGCTTCGTAGCGCAGTCCGGCGGCGTGCTCGGCCAGGCGCCGGGTGGCGCCCTGGCCGGTTTCCCGGACCGCAGTGTTTGCAAGTGCTGGTGTGGCAGTGCTCATGCCGGCCTCCCTGTTTAGCCAGTGACGATGCGCACTTCGTCGCCTTCGATCTCGAACTTGTGCTCGAATTCCTCCGAGGCCCAGTCCATGAATTTGACCATGTCGGCGAAGCGCGGATCGCCGGCCTTGAGCACCTCGGGCTGCAGCTGCTTGTTGATCTGCACCGGCAGCCAGGACACCTTGTCCACGCCCTTCTTCGACAGCACCACCTTGGCGATGAGGCTGCGCTTGCCGTCCACGCCGTAGGGCAGGCGCGGGTAATCCGGGTCATGGATCACGCCCAGGCGCTTGGCATTGGCGGTGGGCTGTCCGGGCTTGGCATTGGCGGCGGAACTCATGATGAAGTTGCTCATGCTGTAGAAACAGACTTTGCCGCCATGCACGCCGATGGCCTTGGGCACGTGCGCGTGATGGCCGATGATGAAGTCGGCGCCGGCTCTGAAGGCGGCCTTGGCGGCCGTGGGCTGGTAGTCGGCGATCATGCGCGGCACGAAGTGGATGCCCCAGTGCATGGACACCAGCACCACGTCGGCGAGCTTCTTCGCCGCGATGATGTCCTCCTCCATCGCCTCCATGTCCTCTTCGTAGGGGATGGTGACAATGCGTGGCGGAACCCCGGGCTGGTACTCGGGCGCCTCGTAATAGGTGTGCACGCGCAGCGGATTGGCGCCGGGCTTGTCCTTCTCCGCTGCGAAGCCTTCGGCCAGCACCGAGCAATAGGCCAGCATGGCGACCTTGATGCCGTTCTTCTCGATGATCGCCGGCTGTCGCGCTTCGTCATGGTCCTTGCCCGCGCCGATGACCTGGATGCCCAGGTCGCGGAGCAGCTTGATGGTGTCCAGCAGGGCGTGTGCGCCCCAGTCCATGGCGTGGTTGCTGGCCAGGGAGACGATGTCGAAGCCGCAGTCCTTGTACACCGAGGCCATGTGTGCCGGCAGCCGGCCGTGCTTTGCGCTGGCGCCCGCGTGCAGTTGCAACGCGCCACGCTCAGAGTGCAGGCGCTCGCATTGCCCGAAGCGGATGTCGCCCGCGGCCAGCACCGGCCGCACCAGGTCGCTGTAGGGGCGGATGGGTTCATGGATGGGGCCGATGTCGCCGCAGCCCAGAAAGGTGACTGTGCTCATTTGCTACCTCCTGATTGTTGCTATTGGTATCCCAAAACGAAACAGCCCGTGCAAGCTCAACGGATGGCTTCGATGAAACTTCTGATCTCCCTCGCGCACTCATCAGGTGCCAGAATATGTACGGCATGTCCATAACCAGTCAATCTGACCAACTTGGCTGCCGGCAGGCGCAACTGCATTTCCTTGGTCATGGCCTCGTTGGCGATCGCACTGTTCTCACCGGCCAGGATCAAGGTTGGCGTCGTGATTCGCGGCAGTGCAGGCCATAAATCGCCAGCTCCAATCATATGCTCCAAGGCAATGGCAACCGGCACGGGGGTCCTGCCCATTTGCTCGATGTACCACTCGCAAAGTTCTGGAGACGCCCTGGAGGTATCGAGTCGGACAGACAGAGTCCTTCTGCACCATTCTCCGACACCGAATTTTTCGAATGCAGCCGAGCGGTCTTGTTCCCCGGCCGAATACACCGCGGTCATGGCCTGCGGCCGTTTGAACGGCGTATCGCACAAGGTCAGGGAAGACAATCTCGACGCATGATTTAGCGCGGCACTCATTCCGACAATGCCGCCGGAAGATTCCCCTATCCAGTGGACGCGCTCGATTTCGAGTTCATCAAGCAGTCCAACTGCGTCGCCGGCGAACTGGTCCAGAGAATAGCTGTTGCCGGAGGGCAGCAGCGTGGTTTCACTGCTTCCACGCGCATTAAAACGGAGCACGCGATAATTGCCCGCCAGCAATGGAATGAGCGGCTGCCAGAACAGCATATTGCGCGCGTAGCCATGATGAAGAAGTATGGTTTGTGGCGGATGCCTGCTCCAGGGGGGCGTATAGGCGATGAGCTCGTACTGGATGTCAATGTCGCCGATCCGGGCTGTCTGCATGGACATTCCGGCGCGGTTCTAGTTGAGGCGCGCGCCGGAAATGCGGACCACTTCTGCCCATTTCTTCACGTCGGCCTTGATAAGCTGGGCAAATTGTTCCGGGGTGTTTTCCATGGGGGTCAGGCCCTGGGTGAGCATGCGCTGCCTTAAGTTCTCGTCTTTCTTGAGCAGCACGGAGCTCAATCGACTGACCACGTCCTGCGGTGTACCGGCAGGCCCGAGCAGTCCGAACCAGGTCGTGGCCTCATAACCCGGGAGGCCGGCTTCTGCAATTGCCGGTACATCGGGAAGAAGAGGGGAGCGCGATGCGCTTGTCACGCCCAGCGCGCGCAGCTTCCCAGACTTGATGTGGGCCGACGAATTGGTAATGGTATCGAACATGAAATTCAATTGGCCGCTCAGTAAATCGACGACCGCCAGGGCGCCGCCTTTGTAAGGGACGTGCAGCATGTCCACTTTGGCCATGCTCTTGAACAACTCCACCGAAAGATGGGTGCCGCTGCCGGCGCCAGCAGATCCAAAGGTCAGCGTGCCAGGCTTGGCTTTGGCCAACGCGATGAACTCGCTGACCGTACGCGCAGGCACGGAAGGGTTGACGACCAGCACGAAATCCGCGCCGGCTATCAAGCCGATTGGAGCGAAATCAGTCACCGAATCGTAGGGGATTTTTGGGTAAATCGCGGGTGCGGAGCACAGGGTGGATTGACTGCCCAATGACAAGATATAGCCGTCTTTTGGAGACCGTGCGACGAATTCGGCCGCAATCGTGCCGCTGGCGCCAAGGCGATTTTCAACTATGAATTGTTGGTTGAAGCTTTCAGTGAGTTTCGATGCGGTCAGCCGGGCGACCAGATCTATTGGCCCGCCGGCCGCTGAGCCGACCATGATTCTCACCGGCTTCTGGGGGAAACCTTGTCCCATCACAAGAGAACTTGCGAAACCCGTGATGGCTGATATGGCCACGCAGAAAAAAAGTTTCATGGACCCCTCCCAAAATGATTTTTCGAAGGGCAGCATACTCCAACACTCCAACATCAGCGCGTGGTTGACTTTTCACACAGGCTGTCAATGTTGGCTAATATCCAAGCTGGCGATCTATCAGGTGCGTATCCGGATAGAAGAATTCCATAAGCAGACCGGGTTGTCTTGAGGTTGATGATAGTGGGAGAATGTCATGCATCTTGATTCAGAAAAGTTTAAGGTCGCCGGCGCCTGGGAAGCGGTGTTTGACGATATGTACCGGCGCGGCTTCACCGACGGGTTGCCCGTTATTCCGCCGACAGAGGACGCTGTTCGCCAGATGCTCGAGGCGGGTGGTGTGGAGCCATCGCAACTGATCGCGGTGCTGCCGCCCGAGGGCGGGCCGGCCACCGCGGAAAAAATCGCAATCAATTCGGTAATGGCAGGATGTCGGCCTGAGTATTTCCCGGTAGTGCTGGCTGCGATTCGCGCCGTCGCTGATCCAAAATTCAATCTGCTGGGCATTCAAACCACGACCAATCCTGTTGGTCCGGTGTTGATCATCAATGGGCCTGTCCGCAACTCGCTCGACATCAACAGTGGAAGAGGATGCCTGGGTACCGGCTGGCGTGCGAATGCGACCATCGGACGCGCGCTTCGATTGTGCATGCTCAATATTGGCGGTTGTGCTCCTGGCGACGTGGACAAGGCAATCCATGGCATGCCGGGCAAGTTCTCCTTCTGCTTTGGCGAGGCGGAAGAGGAAAGCCCTTGGGAGCCCTTTCACGTCGAGAACGGGTTTGCGCGCGATGAAAGCACGGTGACCGCCGTGGCTGGGCAGGGGACTCAGAATATCTATGCCGCGTTCCATGATCCGGTTGCGATCATCACGATGGTAGCTGACGCCATGGCGGTATACGGGAACAACGGGTACCTGAGGGCGGAAGGCAATCCGCTGGTCATATTCACCCCTGGTCACGCAAGGATTTTTGCCGATGCCGGTTGGACCAAGAAACGGATCAGGGCGGAATTGTTTGAAAGGACAAAGATTCCAAGGGGGCGGATCCCGCGCGCAGTGCAGCTTTCCAAGCCGATCTATCTTGATTTCGACGACAGCAGGTTATGCCTCTTGTGTCCTGATGAGGACTCGATCCTTATTGTTGTGGCCGGAGGCCCGGAGCCATACCATGTGACGTATGTGCCGAACTTTGGCACGACCTTGTTTAGCATCGAAAAAATTCAATAGGAGTCGGCCATGCAAGCCAGATCTGGTGAGATTGAATATCTTGACCCCGTCAGTCCGAACAGGGACAAGAAAATGTTCGTTCCAGCGGTGGGGAAATTGGATGGGAAAACCATCGGCTTTCTCACCAACGGGTGGACGAGCTACAACGATATAGGCGAACACATAGCGCAAGCACTGAAGAGCAGGTTCAATATTCGCGAGATGCGAACCTATGCGATTCCCACTTCCTGCGCGCCGGCGCCAGGATTGCTTGCAAAAGTGGCCGAGGAATGTGACGCGGCCATAGTAGGGATGGCGAATTGAGGGTCGTGCACATCGTGGAGTGTCCACGATACAGCCGAATTGGTAAAAAAAGGCAAGCCCGCGGTGGTGGTGGTCACCGAGCAATTCGAGAAACTTTCGAGGGTCATCATGAAATCTCAGAATGTTCCGGCGTCCATCGCGATCATGGTCAAGGGAAATCCAGAGTACATCTCGCGGGAGGCCCTGGAAGTGATGTCAGAGAAGGTGCTTCAGGAAGTCATCGATAGACTGACGCGGGTACATACGGCCTGATGAGAGGCATCCATCCAATGCAGATTCATTCTCTGGCCTGTGCAGGTCGGTCCGGCTGACAAGCCCCCATTCACTTCATTTGAACGCGAGACGGTGCCATGACAACCAGTCGTCAGTCAGAGGGGCAGGGCAAGGTGACAGCTGCGCCTGTCATCGATTGCCATGCGCACGTCTATGTTCGCGGCTTGCCGCTTGCGCCCAATGCCACCCACGATCCGACCGAAGACCATGTTCCGCAAGAATACCTGTCCGTACTTGATCGGGCAGGTGTTACATACGGGGTATTGACCGCGCCGAGTTTCCTGGGAACGGATAACTCCTATTTGCTCGCTGCCCTGCGGGCGCATCCACGCCTGCGCGGAACCGCTATCGTCGCCCCAGAATGCGAAGACGCGACCTTGCAGGCCATGGCTCGTGAAGGTGTCTCCGGCATTCGCTTCTCGCTGAACCGCTATCCGGACTTGCCGGATCTGTCATCGCTTTCCTACCGCCGCCTGCTGGATCGGATCGGGGCGCTCGGATTGTATGTGCATCTATTTGTCGAGAGTTCGAGAATCGAACGTCTCCTGCCGGCTTTGCTCGCATCCGGAGTCAGGCTGGTGTTGGACCATTTTGGCACCACGGCGGGAAGCGGCGAAGGCAATTCCGGGCTGCGGGCCGCCTGGAAGGCGATCGAAGGCGGAAATACCTGGATTAAGCTCTCCGCGCCCAATCGGACAGGCGGGGCCGATGTGCGACGGCTCGCTCGCGAGTATCTCGCTGCTGCTGGTACCGAACGCATGTTGTGGGGCAGCGACTGGCCTTGGGTCGGATACCAAGGCATCACCTACGGTGAAACAATCGCCTGGTTTGAAGACTGGATACCTGATCCCGAAATGCGTGCCGCCATCGGCCGCACCGGCCTGAAGCTGCATGGGCTGGCCGATGGATGACCGGACTGGCCGGCGACGTGAATGCCGTATAGCGACTGCCGTTGTCCCGCCTGATAGCTGGTCGCCGCCCCCGGCGGTTACAGACTCATATTGGATTCGCGCGCGATCTTCTGGAACGCCGGCGCGTTGCGGTTGATCGCGTCGCGAAACGCCTGCGGCGTGCTGCCATAGGGGACCGAACCATCGGCGGTGATGGCATCGCTTACCTCCTTGGCGTTCACCACTTCGGCGATGGCCGCGGCCAGCTTCCCGACATAGGCGGGTGGCGATCCCCTGGTGGTCAGCCAGCCGTGGAAATTGTTCACCTCGTAACCGGGCAGGGCCTCGCCGATGGCCGGCAGGTCCGGCAGCACCTGGCTGCGCTCAGTGGTGGTGACCCCCAGGCCGCGCACCTTGCCGGCCTTGATGCGGGCGAGATTGGAAAGCAGGCCGCCGATGTGCATGTCGATGCGGCCGGCCATCAGGTCGGCGAGCACTTCAGGGGTGCCCTTGTAGGGAACGATCTGCACCTTGAGCCCGGCCAGGCTGGCGAAATAGGCCGCGGCCAGGTGGGTGGCGGTGCCATTGCTCACGCCGACGTTCAACTTGCCCGGGTTGGCCCTGGCGTAGTCGATCAATTCCTTCACCGATTTCGCCGGCACCGACGGGTGGATGATCATGACCAGCGGCGCTTTGGTGACCTGGGACACCGGATCCAGATCGGTGACCGGGTCGAAGGGGAGGTCGGGCTGCACGGTTTTCGCCCACAGGAAAGTCGCGGGCACCGGAGCAAGCGTGTGCGCATCGGGTGGGGCATTGAAGGCATCCCGCAGGCCCAGCGTGCCGCCCGCCCCGGGCCGGTTCTCGACGACGAATTTTTGCTTCAGCGATTCGCCCAGTTTGGCCGATACCATGCGCGCCACGATGTCCACGGACCCACCGGCGCCGCTGCCCACCACCACCCTGACGGCCTTGCTCGGATAGTTGGCGGCACTCTGTGACCATGTCAGCATGGGCATGGCCGCCATAGCCACCATGGCCAACGTGGCGGCGGCGAGCAAATGGATGCGTTTCATGTCTCTCCTTTGGTTTCCCTGTCAGGGGCGGCGTTCTGATTGTTGTATGGGCCGCGCCAGTCTTGAAGCGCAATCATTGTAAGCTCAGTTTTCTGTCAAGATGACGGTGCCGTACCCAATCAAGGACCCGAACATACAAGGGAACCGAAAAAGGGAATAGCAATAGCATCAACAAGGAGGGGTATATGCAGCGCTTCATGGGATTGATGTTGATGCTTGGTCTGGCTTTGTCTCTCGGACCGGCGTGGGGACAGGCTTACCCGACCAAGGCTGTCAGAGTCGTCATCCCCTACGCGCCTGGCGGCGGGGCGGAACTTCAGACGCGCCTTGTGACCGCCAAGATCGCCGAGATCTGGGGCCAGCCCGTCATCATCGAGAACAGGCCGGGTGGGGGCACCACCATCGCCGGCGCCTATGTCGCCAAGGCGGCCCCCGATGGCTACACCATCCTCAGCGGTTACTCCTCCATGCTGACCGCGGCGGCGACCATGAAGGATCTGCCTTTCGATGTGCTGAGGAGCATGATCGTGGTGTCCTGGCTCACCGAGGTGCCCAGTATCCTCGCCGTGCCGGCCAGTTCGAATGCGCGCAGCGTGAAGGATCTGATGGAACTGGCAAGGAAGGCGCCGACGCTGCTCAGCTACGGCTCCACCGGCCTGGGTGGCACACAGCACCTGAATGCGGAAATGGTGCTGCTCGCGGCGCAGGCCAAGGGCGTGCATGTTCCTTACAAGGGGACGGCGGAAGCAGGCGCTGCCCTGCTGGGCGGACAGATCGACTTTGCTTTCGTGGACAACACCATCAGGGCGCTGATGAAGGCCGGAAAGATACGAGCACTGGCAGTTACCTCCGGCAAGCGCTGGCCAGCCCTGCCCGATGTGCCGACCCTGCAGGAGTCCATAGGCATGAGCGGCGCCTCGACGCGGAACTACTATCTGCTGCCCGCCGGCACGCCCATGCCGCTGGTGAACCAGATCAATGCCGCCATCGTGAAGGCCCTGCGCTCGACGGACCTGGAGGAGAAAGTCACCGCCAACGGCTATGTCATCATCGCCAGCAGCCCAGAGGAGGGCGCGCGTTACTACCAGGCGGAGTATCAGACCTATGAAAAGGTGGTGAAGGACATCGGTCTCAAGATCGAATGATGTGCAGGCAGGTTCAATCTGATATTAATAATCATTTTGAAGTCCATCTTTAGAGATCTTAGACATTAAAGTGATCATAATAAGGAATGAGGCGGCGCCAAGCGCCTCCCGGATCTGCCCCCAGAGCCCCCGGATGTTGACCACTCCGCCGCCTGCGGTGCCGGGCTTGGAGTGCGTGTATCATGTGCAGAATTCTGTACGTAATTCAATCTGGAGGCCGCCATGGCATTTTCAGTCCGCGATGTCATCTCGCTGTCGCAGGCCCGTGCAAACCTGTCCGATCTGGCCGATCAGGCCAAGGCCGGCGCGGAAAAGATCATCACCAAGAATGGCGAAAGCTATGTGGCGATCATCGACGCCCAGCGCCTTGATTACTACCATCGCCTGGAACGCGAGCGCATCCACCTGCTGCTGATTGAGGACGCCATGCGCGGCCTTGATGATGTCGCCGCCGGCCGGACCAAGGACGCTCGCAGCGCGCTTCAGGCAGCCAGACGCCGCCGCGCCTGACGGGTAGTCGATATGGCTGCGACGCGCGCCGGCAAGCGGGTGGTCAGGCTTACGGCCAATTTCGAACGGAACCTGGAGAGCATCGAGAAGTTTCTGATCCAGGTGGAGGCGCCCACTGCCTACGACAGCCTCCTCGAAGAATTGCTGGACAAGCTCATCCCCAATCTGGAACGCTTTCCTGGGATGGGCGCCCGGTTGCTGGAACGACAAGCCCGCGCCATTGAATCCGTGACCGCCCAGGAAGCCCTGCGCAAAAAGGCCGGCGACGCGGACATCCGCCAGTATGTCCTTGCCCATTACCTTGTGCTCTATGCCGTGACCGCGGAATCGGTGTATCTGTTATCGATACGGCACCACCGTCAATTGTCCTTCGATCTGGATGCCATCTGGCTGGCGGAAGCGCAGGCCCGTTCGCCGGATGAGGGCTGATCACTCCTCGGCAAAGCGCAGTAGTATGGGCGCGGCATGGGAGCTCGCTGTTCCCGAATGTGAACTGCGAAGTGCTCATTCAATGTGCGAATTCAATAAGAGTAGTTCCTGGATACTGATATCGACTGTGTTGATGTAGTGCAACCAAGGAGGAGGGGAACATGAATGTCAAATGCAATTCACGCCTGGGCGTGCTCGGACTTTCAACCATAGCTTTGATTGCCTGCAGCCAGGCAGCCTATTCACAGGCCTGGCCCGCCAAGCCCATACGCATGATCTGCGCCTATGCCGCGGGCGGATCGATCGACCTCACCGGCCGGCCCGTCGCGGCGGCGTTGACCGAGATGCTCGGGCAGCAGATCGTCTACGAGAACCGGGCCGGCGCAAATGGCAATCTGGGCGGGGCGGCGGTGGCCAAGGCGGCGCCGGATGGCTACACCATCCTCATCGCATCGGTCAGCCAGTTGACCATCAATCCCAGCCTCTATGCCGACATGCCATTCAATGTGATGAGGGATTTTGCGCCCATCACCCTGATCGCGAATACGCCGACCGCGCTGGTGCTGCACCCGTCGGTCCAGGCGAATTCCCTCAAGGAGTTGCTGGCCATCGCCAGGGCCAAGCCCGGTTCGATCCGGTACGCCTCGGCGGGCAGTGGCAGCATCAATCATCTGGCCGGGGAACTGCTCAAGAACATCGCGAAAGTGGATCTGACCCATGTGCCCTACAAGGGCAATGCGCCGGCCACGGCCGCGGTCATGGCCGGAGAGGTGGAGATCATGATCACCAGCGTGCCGCCCGCGCTTCCCATGATCAAGTCTGGCCGGGTCAAGGTGCTGACCGTGGCGGCGCCCACGCGCTACCGCTCATTGCCCGATATACCCACCATGGCCGAAGCGGGTGCGCCCGGGGTCGAGGGCAGCGCCGGCATCGGCCTGGTGGCGCCGACGGGCACGCCCCGGCCGATCATCTCAAGGCTGCACACCAGCACGGTGAAAATCATCAACACACCCGAGATCAGGGACAAGCTGCTGGCGCAGGGCGTGGAGCTCTTTGGCAACACACCCGAGGAGTTTGCCGCCCAGATCAAGGAGCAGACCGCGCGCTGGGAGATGGTCATACGCTCGGCCAATATCACGATGGACTGAGTCACCATGGACTGAAGTCCGCTCGCGAAGGGAACAGAAAGGCGCTGGTGGCGCGCAGAGTGCCGAGGTCCTAGCGCCACGGCATGGGCGGGGATGGCAACCCGCGCCGAAACGGCGAATCGGCCTCATTGTCGCGCCAGAATTCGCGGGTCTTGAAGCGCCAGCCATCTGGCGTTTTCACCAGGGTGTCGATGTAGAAGCCGGACTTGCCTTCCAGGGAGCGGTCATCGGCTTCGTTGCCGGCCGGGCCCAGGATCACGGCATAGGCGCGGCCGGCGGCGCCTTCGGGCGTGGGCGTGATGACGACGTTCATCATCAGGTGGCGCCGGCCCTGGTTGCCCAGGCGGTTGGTGCGCTCCCTGAGATTGTCGACGCTGTCCAGCTTGTGGTTGGTGAGCGAGGCCTTGAAGGTGCCATCCAGGGTGAAGGTCGCCGCGCGTCCCTCCCCGTCGCCCAGGTCCAGGGCGAAGGAATACTTCGAATAGAGCTGGTTGATCTCGATGTAGTCAGCCGGCGACAGCTCGGTGACGGGTGTCTTGTTCATGGTTCCTCCATGTTTCTCTGGTTGTCTCAACGCCGGCGGAAAATCCCCGCGGCTGGGCTAAGATTCGGGAAGTATCAGAAGTTCCTGGTACAGGTTCCAATATAACAAGCCGGACCCACGATGTCCGGCCGCCCACAAGGAGATCCATCATGCAGGACCAGAGCTCATTGTTCGCCGGCATCAAGGTGCTGGCGGCGGTCAGGGTGATCGCCGCGCCATTCGCCACCTACCATCTGGCCATGCACGGCGCGGACGTGCTCACCATCGAGAATCCCAAGGAGCCGGACAGCATGCGCTACTCCGGCGACTACGG
>CAXNIK010000055.1:0-13802 GCA_964202115.1 Burkholderiales bacterium | reverse complement strand
CCGTGAGTGCGACGAGAAGTTGAAGACTGGTCCAAGCTGATGGAATTGATGGAGGTAGCCAGGAATGTCCTGCACGGCTTCAGCTATGAAGCCTACCGCACCAAGGCAGTGGCATTGCTGTTGCCGGCCGCCAACCACGTGTTGGGGCTTGAGAACGGTAAGAAGCGCTGGTTCGATGTGGTGCTGGGCGTCACCAAAGCCTTCTCGCTGTGCGGGACACTGGACGAAGCCATCAAATTGCGCGAGGAAATCGCGTTTTTCCAAGCGATCAAGAGCGTCATAGCCAAGGCGACCGAGACGGACAAGAAGCTCTCAGAAGACAAGAAGAACGCCATTCTCAAGCAAATTCTCGACAACGCCGTTGTCGCAGAAGGCGTTGAAGATATATTCAAACTCGCAGGCCTCAGCCGTCCCGACATAGGCATCCTCTCCGATGCATTCCTGGAAGAGGTGCGCAACTTGCCGCAGCGAAACTTCGCGGTCGAGTTACTGCAAAAGCTGCTCAATGACGAGATCAAATCCCGTAGCCGCACCAATGTGATTCTTGAGAAGAAATTCAGCGACCGGCTGATGGCCGCGCTGAACCGCTATCGCAGCCGGGCAATCGAAAGCGCGCAGGTTATCGAAGAACTGATTCAAATGGCCAAGGAGTTCCGGGAGGCTGCCAAACGCGGTGAAAATCTCGGCCTCAATGAATCCGAATTGGCCTTCTACGATGCGCTAGCCGACAACGAGAGCGCAGTGCGCGAGTTGGGCGACGACATTCTGAAGAAGATTGCCCATGAATTGACCGACAAACTGCGTAACAGCACTACGGTGGATTGGCAGAAACGGGACAGCGTCCGTGCACGATTACGCAATTTGGTAAGGATCACCCTGCGTCGCTACAAATATCCACCGGACCAGCAGGAAGAAGCAATCCGCTTGGTGTTGGAGCAGGCAGAGCGGCTGTCGGATGAGTGGGCTAACTAGTCGCAGTGAGGTTAATGCGGCATACATCGCGGGCATACATGCCGCAATGGGAAGGGACTACGGAATTCTGTCGGGCTTGTTCGGAAAAATTATCGACCGGACTTTGAAGCGCGCTGCTTCCAGTAGTCGATAAGCTCCTGCACTGAGGCAGGCTTCCAGGCATCCGGCCCGCCGGCAAATGGCTTGCGGATGCCTTCGATGGCGGAGGATGACTTCGCCGACAGCCAAAGACTCTCGCGGCTGTGCCTTCCGGATTTGAGATGCGGGTTGCTTTGCTTGAGCTTCATGACTACCCAATCCTGAACCCCGCCCTCTGCACCCCCTCGATACACGAAGCCTCATCCTGATCCGCATGCGCCCCGCTCGACCCGCAAGCCCCTAATACATTCCCTTCCGCATCCTTGATCAGCACCGCCCCCGTCTGGGGGATGAACTTGCCATGCGCGGTCGAGGCGAGGGACACAAAAAACGTCGGGTTGTTGACGGCCTTCTCGTGCACGAGCCGGCTGCTCATGCCGATGGCCACGGCCGCCCAGGCCTTGCCCGCGCCGACGTCGATGCGGAACATGCTGGCGCCGTTGTCGCGCTGGCCGGAGATCATGTTGCCGCCCTCATCGAGCACGGCGACGCCCAGGGGTTCGAATTTCTGCTCGCGCGCGTAGGCGATGGCGTGGGCGATGATGGTGTTGGCCTGTTCGAGGGTGAGCTTTGCCATGCGGGTTCCTTGTTCGTGATTTTGAGTGTTGGTTGTGATCTACGGGGCGTCGGGCTGCTGCGCCGCGGGTGGTAAGCTTGGCTGATAAGTACAAAGGAGGATATCGATGCTGCGCATGCCCTGTTCCCTGCTGCGTTCGTGCGCCCTGGCGACCCTCACCACCACGGCGGCGCTGGCCAGCTTGCCCAGCCTTGCCGCGGGTTATCCCGAAAAGCCGGTGCGCATTGTGACGCCATTTCCGCCGGCCAGCGTGACCGACATCCTCGCCCGGCCGATCGCCGCCAAGCTTGGCGAGGCCTGGGGCCAGGCGGTGCTGGTGGACAACCGCTCGGGCGCGGCCGGCATTCCGGGCACCGAGGTGGTGGCCCGGGCGGCACCCGATGGCTACACGCTGCTCCTGGGCACCAATGCCACGCATGCCATCAACCCCGCGCTGTACAAGACCCTGCCCTACGACGCGGTGCGCGATTTTGCGCCGGTGACGCTGATCGCCAACAGCTATGTGCTGCTGGTGGTGAACACCGAGGTGAAGGCCAGCACCGTGGCCGAACTGCTGGCGCTGGCGAAGAAGCAGCAGCTCAATTACGGTACCGCCGGCAGCGGCTCCTCGCCGCACCTGGCGGGAGAACTGTTCAAGTCCATGGCCGGCATCGACATGCTGGCCGTGCCCTACAAGGGCAGCCCGCAGATCCTGGTGGACCTGGTGGCCGGGCGTATCGATGTGTATTTCTCCAACGCCGCGGCGGCGCTGCCGCTGGTGAAATCGGGCAAGTTGCGGCTGCTCGCCATCACCAGCGCGAAGCGTGATGCGTCGCTGCCCGATGTGCCCACGGTGAGCGAGGCGGGCGTGCCCGGCTACGAGGCCACCTCCTGGTTCGGCATGTATGCGCCGGCCAAGACCTCCGCCGACATCGTCGGCAGGCTCTCGGCGGACATCGCCCGGGTCATCGTCATGTCCGATGTGCGCAAGCTCTTCACCGCATCGGCACTCACAGCCCAGAGCAGCACCCCGGCCGAATTCACCGCCTTCAACCGCCGCGAGCTGGAGAAGTGGACCAAGGTGGTGAAGGAGTCAGGCGCCACGGTGGAGTAAGGCAGGATCACACCTGGAGAATCGCAAGTGATGGTCATCGATTCCCAGGCCTATGCCTACGCCGTGACCAGCCGGATCGCCCTTGGGCCGCTCTGCCCACGGCTGGCCAGCTAACACCACCAGAATTTACATAATATTGAATTTGTCCAGCCAATTTTTACATTGGTCGGCCTACACAAAGATTTTTATTTAATTAGTTGGTAATATGTCCAACATGTCTGGACAAAACAAGGTTACCAACACTTCCAAGGTCAATCGCCTCCAGAGCGATTTGCCGACGGGTCTGCTTGCACCTTCGTCCTGGCTGGATGAGCACGGCTACTACCGCCAGCTCGTGGGTCACTATGTTGCGAGCGGCTGGCTGGAGTCCCCCGCCCGGGGGGTTTATCGCCGGCCCGGCTACCCGCTGAAATGGCAGCATGTGGTGGCCTCCCTCCTGCTGACCGAAGGCTTGCCGCTGCATATCGGTGGCGCGAGTGCGCTGGAACATGCAGGCTTTGGGCACTACGCGCGCATGCGTGAAGCGGAAACCATCCGTCTTTACAGTCCGGGCGGGCTGCCTGGTTGGGTGCGGGCACTCAGCATGCCGGAGAAGTTCACCGTCCGGCCGGATGCGATGTTTGGGTCGCTGCCGCTGCCTCGCGTGTGGGTGACGCGCAATGGCGACATCCAGCTAAGGGATGCTGCCGGAAAACCCGTCTCCGAAACCGAGCTCGCCGAAGGCGGTTTGCGCCTTGAGCGCTGGGGTGAATCTGACTGGCCGCTGGTTTATGCGACCGAAGAGCGGGCCATCCTGGAAATGCTGCGCGACGTGCCGGGTGCGGAATCCATCCACGAGGCCCATGTTCTGCTGCAAGGCCTGGTGAACCTGCGGCCTGTGCGCCTGAATGTGCTGCTGCGCCACTGCGCCAGCGTCAAGGCCAAGCGCCTGTTCCTGGCACTGGCCGCGCGGCATCGTCATGCCTGGTTCGAGCATCTCGACTTGAGCGGCGTGGACCTGGGCAAGGGCAACCGGGCCTTGTTCCCCGGCGGGAAGCTCGACCCGAAGTATCAGATCAGCCTGCCTGCGGATCTGGATGACCACGCCCGATAACCGCTACTACCAGCAGGTGCAGTTGCTGGTCCGGGTGCTGCCTTTTGTTGCTGCGGAGACATGTTTTGCATTGAAGGGCGCAGGCGGAACAGCCATCAATCTGTTTTTCCGCGATCTGCCACGGCTGTCGGTGGACATCGATCTTGCCTACCTGCCCATCACCGATTACGACAGCTCGCGCCTGGCCATCGATGCGGCACTGAGGCGCATCGGTGAAAGCCTGGCTGGCGGATCGCCCGCGTATGAGGTGACCCTGGGTGCCAACGATGGAGCCGGCCTGATCGATACGCTGAACATCAGCGACGGCCGGCAGAGCGTGAAAGTCGAAGTCAACCCGGTGCTCAGGGGCGCGGTCAATGAACCGGTGCTGATGAAACTGCGTCCATCGGTGGAGGATGCTTTCGGCTTTGCGCAGATCACGACGCTATCCTTCGAGGATGTCTATGCCGGCAAGTTGATGGCGGCCCTGGATCGCCAGCATCCCAGGGACCTGTTCGACACGATGTTGTTGCTGGAACACGAGGGCGTGTCCGACCGGCTCTTCAGGACCTGGCTTGTCTACCTGATCGGCCATAAAGGTTCCATGGCCGATGCACTCGCCCCGAACCGGAAGGACATCCAGGCTTTGTACCGTGGACAATTCATCACGATGACAACGCGCGAGGTCAGTCTTGAGCAATTGCTCGATACGCGTGAACGTCTGATCAGCGAATTGCACAGCCGCATTGGCGAACCGGAAAAGGCGTTGCTGCTGTCCTTGAAGCGGGGAGAACCGCGCTGGGATCTGCTCGGACTGAGCGGCGTCGAGAACCTGCCTGCCGTGAAATGGAAACTCCACAATCTGGCGCAAATGCAGCCAGCTGCCCGCCAGCGGGCGATCGAGCGTCTGGAAGCTGCGTTGGCTTTGAAATAGCGCCGACGAATTCGCCGGCATCGTCATGCGTCTGAGCGGTACCGTAAACGTGCTGATTACATTTAGTCTGATCAGCTTTATGTAGAAATCAGTAGATCGTGAAATTGATATTATTATTCCAAAGATCTGGATTGACTTAGCCCCCCTGCTGGACTCGCCCCTGCCGACCTGTTTCAATGTCGTCAAAGCCAATAAAACAAGGAGGAGTCCTCAATGATGGTCATTGATTCCCAGGTCCACGCCTACGCCGCCAACACGCCGGATCGCCCCTGGGCGCAGATTCCCAAGAGCTGGCCCGCAAGCGCCAGCGGCGACGAGATGGTGGCAGCCATGGACGAGCTGGGTGTGGACGGTGCGATCTTCGTCTCGTCCTTCAACCTGTATCGCTACGACGATAGCTACGCTCGCGAGGTGCAGCGCAAGCATCCGGGGCGCTTTGGCATCGTGAAGCGCGTCAATCACGAGGACCCGGCGGTGGACGAGGTGATCGCCGAGTGGAAGCAGGTGCCCGGCGCCGTGGGCATACGCCTGGGGATGGCCCCCGATACCGGCATCGCGCCCGACGATCCGGGCGTTGAGCGCATGCTGCGTGCTGCTGCGAAGCACGACATGCCGGTGAATTTCCTGTGCTGGGGCAATATCGATGCGGGCACCCAGGTGGTGGACCGCCACCCGCAGACGCGTTTTGTCATCGACCACCTGGCCATGATGCAGCCGCACAGGAAGCCCGCGCCACCGAATGTCTGGGCCGACCTGCCCAAGGTGGTGGAGCTGGCCCGGCGCCCCAACGCGGTGATCAAGGTGAGCGGGGCCTGCACCATGTCGCATGAGCCCTATCCCTTCAATGACATCTGGGATCCGCTGGCCAAGGTGTTCGATGCCTGGGGCTTCGAGCGCTGCCTGTGGGGAACCGACTGGACGCGCGCCTATGCAGTGCTGAATTTCAAGGATGCGGTGGAGCCGTTCCGGCTGACCAATCGGTTGAGCGAGAGTGAGCGGGCGATGCTGATGGGTGGAGCGTGCAGCAAGGCCTATGGGTGGGCGCCGAAGAAGGGGTAGTGCTGAAACGCCCCCACCCTAACCCTCCCCCGCTTTGCAGGGGGGGGGAACTGGCCCCCACCCTGACCCTCCCCCGCTTCGCAGGGGAGGGGATAATAAGAGCAAAGTTAAACAAAGGAGGCTTACATGATGATCATCGATTCCCAGATCCACGCCTACGAGGCGAACACGCCGGCCCGCCCCTGGGCCACCGAGCCACACGGCTGGCCGCCCAGCGCCACGGGCGACGAGATGGTGGTGGCCATGGACGCGGTGGGCGTGGACGGCGCGATTTACGTCTCGCCCTTCAATCTGTATGGCTTCGACAACAGTTACGTGACGCAGGTGCAGCGCGCCCACCCGGGGCGCTTCGGCATCGTCTCGCGGGTGGATTTCGAGAAGCCCGATGTGGCCGAGAAGGTGGCCGAGTGGAAGAAGGCGCCCGGTACCGTGGCCCTGCGCCTGGGGATGCCCGCCGAACAGAAACTGGCCCCGGACAATCCGGGCATCGACCGCATGCTGCGCGCGGCGGCCAGCGTCGATCTGCCGATGAATTTCCTCTGCTGGGGCAACATCGACGTCGGCACGCAGGTGATCGATCGCCATCCGAACACGCGCTTCGTGCTCGACCACCTGGGCATCATGCAGCCGCGCAAGAAGCCGGCGCCGCCCGATGTGTGGGCCGACCTGCCCAAGGTGCTGGCGCTGGCCAAGCGGCCCAACGTGGTGATCAAGATCAGCGGCGCCTGCACCATGTCGCACGAGCCCTATCCCTTCAACGACATCTGGGATCCGCTGGCGAAGATATTCGATGCCTGGGGCTTCGAGCGCTGCCTGTGGGGCACGGACTGGACGCGCGCGTTTGCGGTGGTGAATTACAAGGATGCGGTCGAGCCGTTCCGGCTGACTGACCGGTTGAGCGACAGCGAGCGGGCGATGCTGATGGGCGGGGCGACGGCCAAAACTTACGGCTGGACGCCGAAGAAGTAGGGGGCGTTAAAGGGGCGAGTGGCGCCCTTTACCGCCCTCGCAGGGCGGGCATTCGTTGCCCCGGGTGCCGTTCGCTCATTGAGTTGACATCAGGCCGAATTGTTCAAGCATTGTCCAATATTGACACTTGTCCATGTAACATGGACAATCGTCCAATGCAGCCAACTCCTGACATAACCGGGCTTCTGGAAGCTGCCCTGCAAACAGCCAGGAACACAGGGCTGACGGCGAAGGCTGTCCGCAAAGAGCCCAAAGCGAATGGAGGTCGGGCGGCTGCGCTCATCCGCATAGGACGGGGCACGCAGCAGAAGGAGTACGCCGTCGAAGTCAAGCGCGGACTGCGCCCAGCCACTCTGGGCACAGCCCTCCACCAGATTGAGCGCTTCGGCCAGCCCGGCCTGCTGGTCGCCGACTACATCACCCCGCCCATGGCGGGGCGTCTGCGCGAGCACGGGGTGCCTTTTCTGGACGCGGCCGGCAATGCTTATCTGGAGCAGCCTGGCATCTTCGTGTGGGTGGTGGGCAACAGACCTGCTGCCCCGGCGGTGCCGCCGGCCCTGGGCCGTGCCTTCCAGCCCACCGGGCTGCAGGTGGTGTTTGCGCTGCTGTGCAATCCTGCTGCTGTCAACCAACCCTACCGCGAGCTCGGTGCCATGGCGGGCGTCGCGCACGGCACCGTGGGATGGGTGATGCCCGAACTGCAGCGGGAGGGCTTCATTGCCGGCCTGGAAGGCGGGCGCGGCATGCGGCGCCTTTTCAAGCGGGACCGGCTTGCCGCGCAGTGGACCGATGCCTACGCACGACTGCTGCGCCCGCGCATGCTGCTGGGGGCCTACTATGTGACCAACGATGCAACCTGGAGAGATTGGCCGATCCGGCAGCACGGTGCGCTGTGGGGCGGCGAGGCTGCGGGGGCTTTGCTGACCGACTACCTCCGTCCGGGCGAGCTTACGCTGTACGCCGATAAAGTGCCTGCGGTGCTGGCCGCGCGGAATAAATTCTTGGCGAATCCTGAACCTGGCCATACCTTGCGAGTGGAGGTTCGCCGCAGGTTCTGGCAGTTCACCGTGCCCGATGTGCGCACCGATGTGACGCCCCCTCTGCTGGTGTATGCCGATCTGCTGGCCACCGGCGAAGCGCGCTGCATGGATACGGCCAGGATGGTCTATGACACCCACGTCCATCGACTTGTCGCGCAGGACTGAACTGACCGGCCTGGCGCAGGTCGTTCAGTCGCTCGAACCTATTGCCGGGCGCCTGGGGATGAATTTCTTTCTCATGGGTGCGGCGGCGCGGGACCTGCTGCTCGTGCACGCAAGTGGCGTCAACGTGCCACGCGCGACCGCCGACGTGGATTTCGGCGTCATGGTGGCCGACTGGCAGGCCTTCGATGGCCTGCGCAGGGCACTCATCGGCAGCGGTGATTTCAAGGAGCGTCCGGGACCGCCGACTCATCGGATGCGCCACCGAAGCGGCTTGCCGCTGGACATTGTGCCCTTCGGTGGCGTGGAGCGGCCGGACCGGACACTGCTCTGGCCTCCGGAAAACAGCGAGGTTTTCGATTGTTTCGGTATGAAAGAGGCGCTTGCCGACAGCGTTTCCGTGGCATTGCCTGGTGGTGTATCCGTGCGCGTAGCATCGGTGCCCACCCAGGCCGTTTTGAAAATGGCGGCATGGAATGACCGCAAGCACACTCATCCGGGGCGCGATGCCGGCGATCTGTTTCTCTTGTTGAGACACTACCTCGATCTGACGGACAACATGGATCGTGCTCTTGAGCAGCATGCGGACTTGTTCGAAGTCGAGCCTTTCGACCATGAAGAAACCGCTGTCCGGCTGCTGGCGCGCGACATGAACGAGAGACTGGACGCAGCAGGCGTGCAACGCGTAGCAGGTTTGTTGGTACCCGAGGCCGATGAAGCCGGTCCATTGCTGCTGGCCGGCCAGTCCGGCCTGGAGCTGGAACGGGCGAGGCGATTGATCGAGGTGCTTTGCGACGAGCTGGGGAGCGTTGCAGGCGGCAGGTGACGGGAATCCACCCCGAAAAAGGTCAAACGCGGGCGGGGGCACCTGCCCCATAATCTTGCCGAAATAAACACCGATCTGCAAAAGATAGTGGACCCTGGAGGCCCAAGTGGCCAGACGACCCACTGCCCTGTGACAACACCCTCAAAAGGAGCAGCACGACCATGATCATCGATTCCCAGGTTCACGCCTACGAAGCCAACTCGCCCAGGCGCCCCTGGCGCACGCAGCCGCACGGCTGGCCTCCGAGCTGCACCGGCGAGGAGATGGTGGCGGCCATGGACAAGGTGGGTGTGGACGGCGCGATTTTCGTCTCGCCCTTCGGCCTGTACGGCTTTGACGACAGCTACGCGAAGGAAGTACAGCGCGCACACCCGGGGCGCATGGCCATCGTCAAGCCCATGGACCCGAATGATCCGTCATCGGAGGAGATCATTGCCGAGTGGAAGAAGGTGCCAGGCGCCGTGGCCGTGCGCGTCATGATCTCCGACTCCAGCGGCAACGACCCCAAGGCCCCGGGCATCCCGCGCATCCTCAAAGCGGCTGCCCGTCACGGCATGCCGGTCAACCTGCAGTGTGGCGGCAAGTACGACGTGGGTGCGGCCCTGATCGACGCTCATCCGGAGACGCGCTTCGTCCTCGACCACCTGGCCACGTTTCAACCGCGCAGCCGGCCGGTGCCGGCCGATGTCTGGAGCGGTCTGCCCAAGATCGTGGACCTCGCCAAACGGCCGAATGCCGTGATCAAGGTGAGCGGTGCCTGCACCATGTCGCGCGAGCCCTATCCCTACCCGGACATCTGGGACCCGCTGGCGCGCGTGTTCGAAGCCTGGGGTTTCGATCGCTGCCTGTGGGGCACCGACTGGACGCGCACCTTGGAGCTGGTGAACTACGAGCAGGGTGTGCAGCCCTTCAAGCTGACCGACCGGTTGAGCGATAGCGAGCGGGCCATGCTGATGGGTGGGGCTTGCGCCAAAGCTTATGGGTGGTCGCCCAAGAAGTAGCCCCCACCCTATCCCTCCCCCGCTTCGCAGGGGAGGGGACTTAATCGGGAATTCGAACCATGCTGACTCAATCCACCCTCGATGCCCTGCTTGAATTCCGCCGCGAACGCGACTGGGAGCAGTTCCACAATTTCAGGAGCCTGGCCATCTCGCTCAGCCTGGAGGCGGGCGAGTTGCTGGAGCATGTGCAGTGGGCGAAGGATGGCGAAGTCGAAGCGGCGATCAGGACTCCGGATGGCCAAGTCAGAAACGAAGTCGCCGACGAGATCGCCGACATTGCCATGTACCTGAGCCTGCTGGTGCACGACCTGGGGGTGGATCTGGATGCGGCCGTGTTGAGGAAGCTGGAGATCAATCGGCAGCGGTATCCGGTGGGGAAGGCGCGGGGGAAGTCGGAGAAGTACGATAAGTTGGGGTGAAGTCAGGCTGCGCGTTTGATCGGAGGCTGAAGCGCCCCTTCCCTGGCCCTCCTGCGCTCGCCGGAGAGGGGACTGATCCCCCTTATAATCCGCGCTCCCTTTCCCCAGGCATGTGATCCGATGCTCAGTTACCGCCATGCCTTCCACGCCGGCAATCATGCGGATCTGTTCAAGCATGCGGTGTTCGTGGCGCTGCTGCGCCACCTGCTGAAGAAGGACAAGGCGTTCTGGTGCATCGACACGCATGCCGGCGCGGCGCAGTACTCGCTGGTGGGGGACTGGGCGCTGAAGAACGCGGAGTTCGAGAGCGGCATCAGCCGGCTGTGGGGGATGAAGGTGCTGCCGCCGCTGCTCGCCGATTACGTGGATCTGGTGCGCGCCTTCAATCACACCCCTGAACTGCGCTACTACCCGGGCTCGCCGCAACTGGCGGTGCAGCTCATGCGCAGGAAGGACGCGCTGCAACTTTTCGAGCTGCACAGCACCGAGGGCGATCTGCTGGAGAAGCATTTTCGCGGCAGTGATGTGAAGAACCGCGCGCGGGTGGAGGTGCACAAGGGAGACGGTTTCTCAGGCCTCCTGTCGGTGCTGCCGCCGCCCTCGCGGCGCGGGCTGGTGCTGATCGATCCGTCGTATGAGGACAAGCAGGATTACAAGCGCGTGGCCACGGCGCTGCGCGAGGGGGTCAAGCGCTTCGCCACGGGCACCTTCATGGTTTGGTATCCGCAGGTGCAGCGGCGCGACGCGGCGATGCTGCCCGACACGCTCATGAACCTGCAGCGCACCGACTGGCTGCATGCCACGCTGACGGTGAAGGAGCCGGCGGCCGGCGGCCTGGGGCTGCATGGCAGCGGGGTGTTCATCATCAATCCGCCCTGGACGCTGCCGGCGATGCTCAAGGAGGCCATGCCCTGGCTGGTGAAGATGCTGGGGCAGGATGGCGAGGCGGCGTTCTCGCTGGACTACCGCATGGCCTGAGGGGTGGGCTGGCATAAACTGTTGCCAGAATGCTGGAACACCATCGCGTTGCAGATAACGATGTCGTGAGGACGAGATGAACACCAAGCCGGATTCTGCTGCGCCAGCCTACCCAGACCGAGAAGCACACCACTTCGGCATTCCGCGCTCCGGCTGGCGGCGCCGCGCCTTTAATATCATCTTCGAGTCGGACACGCCGGCGGGCAAGGCCTTCGACATCGCGCTGCTCGTCGCCATCCTGGTGAGCGTGGTGGTGGTGGTGGTGATGCTGGACAGCGTGAGTTCCATCGCCTCGCGTCACGGTCAGGTGATTTCGGTGCTGGAGTGGGGCTTCACGCTGCTGTTTACCGCGGAGTACCTGGCACGCCTGGCCTGCGTGGAGCGGCCGCTACGATATGCGCGCAGCTTCTTCGGCATCGTCGATCTGCTGTCGGTGGCGCCCACCTACCTGGCGTTCTTCTTTCCCGATCTGCACGCCTTGATCGACATCCGGCTGCTGCGCATGCTGCGGGTGTTCCGCATCCTCAAGGTCACCGCCTATATCACCGAGTACAGCCTGCTTGGCGGTGCGCTGTGGGCCAGCCGGCGGCGCATCGTGGTGTTCATCGGCACGGTGTTCATGATCGTGGTGCTGATGGGCACGCTGATGTACGTGGTGGAGGGTGCGGAGAACGGCTTCACCAGCATTCCGCTTTCCATCTACTGGGCGATCACCACCATGACCACGGTGGGTTTTGGCGACATCACGCCCAAGACCGACCTGGGGCGGACGATCGCCAGCTTCATGATGCTGCTGGGCTGGGGCACCCTGGCCGTGCCCACCGGCATCGTCACCGCCGAGCTGACCGCTCGGCGCATCGGGCAGGCGGGCCGCAGCGACGCGCCGCGGACCTGTGCCTCATGCGGGCAGGCGGTGCATGTGGCGGATGCGAGGTTCTGTCATGCCTGCGGGGTGGAAATGCCGGGGGCGGGTTAGATTGTTGTTGTGATCAGTTATAAAGTGAAGTACTGGTATGTATTGGTTGAGTGAGCAGATTATTATCTGCAATACGAGGTTAGACGCTCACACGATCTGCTTCTTCCGCAGCCTGGCGATCTCCTCCGCGTTCATGCCCAGGCCGGCGAGAATCTCGTCGGTGTGTTCCCCCAGCTTGGGTGCGCGCTTTCTCGCCGGGGCTGCACTGCCGGAGAGGCGGTAGGGCTCGGTGGGGACGGTGAATTTCGCCACGCCGTCGGCGGCTTCGAAGGTGTGCATGAAGTTGCGTGCCTTCACCTGTGGCTGGTTGATTGCCTCGGGCAGGGACAGCACCTGCATGGCGGGCACGCTCTTCTCATTGAGATAGATCTCCCACTCGGCGGCGGGCCGAGTCATCATGGTTTTCTCCACTTCGGCATTGAGCTGGTCGAGGTTCTGGCGTCCCAGTTCCTCGGTGGCGAAGCGCGGATCGGTGGCGAGGTCCGCCCGTCCTATGGCTTCATAGAAGCGCTTGCGCAGGTTGGGGTTGCTGGCGGCGACCACCACATGGCCTTCCCTGCAGCGAAAGGCGTTGCGGATGTAGCGCCCGCGGCCGTTGCCGTTGCCCACCAGCGGGGGGATGTCGCCGTCGGTGGCAGCGCGCGTCACTTCGCCCCCCATCAGGGTCATGGCCACCTCCATCATGGACAGGTCGATGGCCTGGCCCAGGCCGGTGCGCGTGCGCTGGAGGAGCGCGCCGGCGATGGTGAAGGCGGCGACATAGCCCGAAGTGAAATCCACCATGGTCGAGCCGGTCTTGAGCGGCCCGGTCTCGGGCGTGCCGGTGATGCTCATCAGGCCGCTGCCGGCCTGGATGGCGTCGTCGATGCCGGGGTCGCGCGCCTTGGGGCCGGTCTGGCCGTAGCCGGTGATGGAACAGAAGATGATGCCCGGGTTGATCTTCTTCAGGTCCTCATAGCCCAGGCCGTAACGTGCCATGGTGCCGCTGCGCAGGTTCTCTATGACGACATCGGCGTCGCGGGCGAGCTTCCTGAATATCTCCTGCCCTTCAGGCGTGTTGATGGCCAGGGTGAGGGAGCGCTTGTTCATGTTGAAGGTGAGAAAGCCACGCCCCATGCCCAGCCATTCCTTGCGGAATTCGGAGGTGCGCTGCGAATCGCCCTCCTCGGGGTTCTCGATGGTGATGACATCGGCGCCATTCACCGCCAGGTGCATGGCGCAAAAGGGCGCGGCCACGACGCGGGCCACGGCGAGTACTTTGACGCCGGCAAAGAGCTGGCTGTTCGGATCGAATGGGGTGGTCATGCGAGTTCTCTCCTTGGCTGCGGCGGGACTGTTCTTATGGACGTTGCTTGTTCACGGCGGATTTTAGACCCCCATATCGCTCGTTATGGCGACACGTAGAAATACGCCATCAGGCGTGGTCCGCGTTCATTTTGTATAGAACTCCTGACAGGTTCAATACTGTTCATGCACTAGAATGAGCCATCGGATCTTGGAACAAGTATGTGAGCGCGGAAAATCGACATGGCCGGGAGTGACAACAGCAATACCCCCGACACGCCTTCGCCGGAGCGCGCCTCCAG
>CAXNIK010000054.1:0-13921 GCA_964202115.1 Burkholderiales bacterium | reverse complement strand
GTTCCCAGCATGCTCACAGAAGCGAACTCGGTGGCAAGCTGATAGCGCTGGTACATCAGCGTGCTGATGAGTTGCGTCATGGTCAGGGTGGTGAGCGTGTGGCCATCGGGAGCCGCCTTGGCCGCGGCCTCGACACCTATCAGTCCGGTGGCGCCGGCGCGATTCTCCACGATCACCGGCTGGCTCCAGACCTCGGTGAGCTTGGGCCCCAGCAGGCGGGTCACGATGTCGCCGGGTGAGCCCGGCGCGTTGGGAATGACCACGCGCACCGGCTTGGACGGGAACTGAGCCTGCGCCTGCGCAACCGCCCCGGTGGCGGCAAGCATCAGTCCGGCACAAGCAGCCGCCCGCCACTTCACCTTCACCTGCACTGAAGTGCTCATCTTCACTCCTCCGCTTTTGCGTTGCGATCCTTGAGGAATTTCCCCCAGCGGGCGGACTCCTTCTGCAGAAAGCTGGCGAATTCGGCCGGTGTCGATGTGGCCGGCTCGACTCCGGTCCCGATCATGCGCTCGGCGATCTCCGGCGTCCTGAGTATCCGGGTGAGTTCCGCATTGATCTTGTTCACCACTTCGGGCGGCGTGCCCTTGGTGGTCTCCAGGCCGAACCATCCCAGCATTTCATAGCCTGGCAGCGTGTCGGCGATGGGAACCGTGTCGGGCATGAGCTTGGTGGGCTTGAGGTAAGTCACGCCCAGCACGCGCATCTTGCCGGTCTTGGCCAGCGTGGCCACCGAGGCACCGGCCGGACAGAAGGCGTGGACCTGCGAACCCATCAGCGCAGTGGTGGCAGCCGGTGTGCTGGGATGGGGCACATGCAGCAGCTTGATGCCGGCCAGTTCGTTGAAGGACTCCATGCACAGGTGTGCCGCGCCCCAGTTGCCCGAGGAGGCATAGTTGAGTTCGCCCGGACGGGCCTTGGCGTAGGCGATCCATTCGGCCAGGTTCTTCACCGGCACCGTGGGATTGACGGCGATGGCGAAGGGCGTGCTGCCCACCATGCTCACCGGCGCGAAGTCGCTGAGCAGCATGTACTTCTGGTGCATGAGTGTGCCGATCAATTGCGTCAGCGCCATCAGGATCATGGTGTGGCCGTCGGCCGGGGCCTTGTACACCATTTCCGCGGCGATCAGGCCGGTGGCGCCGGCGCGGTTCTCGGCGATGACCGGCTGTCCCCAGGCCTCGGTGAACCTGGGCCCGATCATGCGCGTGAGCAGATCGCTGGGCCCGCCGGGCGCATTGGGAACAATCATGCGTATGGGTTTGGTAGGATAGGTGGTCTGGGCCATCCCCTGTGACGTGGCCAATGCCAGAGCCATGGCCAGACCTGCGCCCAATGCTGTCTTGAATACGAAGCCCGCGCCTGCGCGGTGCTGCGCTGTCTGCAGTGTCATCGCCACTCCTCCTTTGAATTATGCCTGCTGTTGCCGACCGCGTTTTCGACCAGGTCAGACCTGGCATCTCTTTAGCCTGTCACACCCGGGTAATTTCCACCAGAAAATCGATCATGGCCCGCATTTTCACTGGAATGAACCTGGTCGGCGGGTAGACCACGTACATGGACAGTCCAGGGGCGCGATTCCTGCGCAGCACCTCCACCAGCCTGCCGCTGGAGAGGTCGTGATGGAACAGCCACGAGTTGGACTGGGCCAGGCCCAGCCCCAGCAGCGTGGCCTCGCGCAGCGCGTCGCCGCTGTGCACCACCAGGTTGCCCTTGACCGCCACCTCCACGCGCCGGCCTTCCTCCTTGAACTGCCACAACGCGGTGCGCGACACCAGGCAGTTGTGCGACATCACATCGTCCACGCGCTGCGGCGTGCCGTGCTTTTTCAGGTATTCCGGGGTGGCGCAGCACACCCGCGGCCCCTTGGTGAGCAGGCGGCTGGCAAAGCGCGAGTCCTTCATCTCGCCCACCACCACCGCCAGGTTGATGCCCGAGGCAATGAGGTCGGCGTAACGCTCCCCCAGGGTGATGTCGATCTCGATGTCCGGATAGCGCTCGTGAAACCTGTGCATATGCGGCAGCAATCCGACGCGCGCGAAAAATGCCGGACACAGCAGCGACACCTTGCCGCGCAACTGCTCCTGGGACTGCTGCAGCGCGTTCTCGGCATCGTCCAGTTCGCTGAAGATGCGGCGGCAACTGGCGTAGTAGTCGCGGCCGAACTCGGTCATGTTGATGCGCCGCGTGGTGCGGGTGAGCAACTGCGCACCCAGGTCCGCCTCCAGCCGCGCGATGTGCTTGGTGACCGCGGACACCGAAACGCCCATGCGCTTGGCGGCGCCGGTAAACCCGCCGTTCTCCACGACTTTGGCAAAGGCCTGCATGCCCAGCAGCTTGTTCATCCCTGACCGTCCCGATGAGAACACATGCGATGCGCCGCTGCATGGTGCCGCGCCTGCCCTGACGAGTCAAACAGCCGGCCAGAAGACTCTTGCCGTGCGAGCCCATGTCACGCTCAGAGCTTCTTCAGCCCTTTGCCCGAATGAAAGCCGCCGGACATGAACAGCAACGGGTGCGCCTCGCTTTGGGCAAAGTGCAGTATCTCCCCCACCAGCAGCACATGGTCACCCTGGGGCACCTGCGTGGTGAGCCGGCACACGAACTGCGAGGCCGCGCCCGGAATCACCGGGCAGCCCTCCACCCGGTCCATCCAGTCGTGCACCGGCACCAGCACCGGGGGCGACTTGGCATGGCGGCGCGCCAGTGCCACCTGGGTATCGGCCAGCACATTGACGGAGAAAGTCTCGCAGCGGGTGAACGTGTCAAAGCGCGTGGAGCCGGTGCGCAGCGCCCACATCACCAGAGCGGGATCGAGCGACAGCGAACTGAAGGAATTCACCGTGATGCAATGCACCTGGCCATCCTGCCCTTCGGCCGCGACCACGGTCACGCCGGTGGCGAAACGCCCCAGGGCGGAGCGCAGCGCGTGATGCGGGCGCGCGGGCTGCGCTGCGTCCAGCACCGGCGCCAGGGCCGACTTGTCCAGAGGCTGGAGCAAGGCGAGCCGCTCAGGCCGCCGCGCTCAGCGAGGCGGCGCGCGGGGTCGAAGGCTGCTTGATGTGGGGCATGACCTTGTTGGCAAAGGTGTCCAGGGTCTTGCGCGAGACATTGGCCGGCGTCAGCAACACGTGCTCCACGCCGCCCTCGGCCAGGCGCTGCAGCCGCTCGACGATTTCCTCTGGCGTGCCGATCAGGGCGGCATTGTCTGCGGCGATATCGTCATCGTCGAATTTGGTCGGATCGTAACCCACGGGCTTTTTCGCCAGCTCGCGGATGTTCACCAGGCTTTCCCGGCGCTTCTTGTAGGCGGCGCGCCGCTCCTCGGGCGTGTAGACGAAGTTGAGCTGCCGGGCGACGCCGACGCGGCTCGCGTCGGGGGCGATGCCGCTGGCCGCCTGGGCGTCCTTGTAGATCCTCACCCGCTCGGTGGTCTCCTCGATATTGGCGATGTGATCGAGCAGCAGGTTGTAGTTGCTCTGGCCGACGAAGGCAATGCCCTCGGCGCGGCCCGCCGCCATCCAGATGGGCGGATGCGGCAGTTGCACCGGCGCCGGCTCCACCACGATGTCCTCGAAGTTCCAGTGCTTGCTGTGCCAGGAGAAGCGCTCGCGACTGGTGAAGGCCTTGAGCATCAGCGCCAGGCACTCGGTGTAGCGCTCCTGCGCCTCCTCCGCCATGGGGATGCAGAACTGATCGAACTCGGCCTTGCGGTAGCCGCGCCCCACGCCAAGGTTGACGCGTCCTTCGGAGAGCACATCCAGCGTGGTCACCTGCTCGGCCAGCAGCACCGGGTTGTGCCAGGGCAGCACCACCACCGCCGTGCCCAGGCGGATGCGGCTGGTGCGCGCGGCGAGGAAGGACAGCAGGTTGAGCGATGCCGATAGCTGCCCCTGCCCGGTGAAATGGTGCTCGACCACGAAGGCGTTCTCGAAGCCCATCTGGTCGGCGTCCTGAATGTACTGGATGAAATCGCGATAGCCGTAGCTGTCGCCCAGGGGATCGAGCTTGCCGACCCTGCCGCCACCGAACAGTCCGAATTTCATGTCTGCCTCCTCTTTCGCTGGTGCATTTGCCTGTGGCGCTGCTTGTTCCACAACAGCCCGGATTCTAGGAGAGGCACGAAGGTGGAAACAGCCTCATTCCAGCGAATGAGTATTTCCATTTGGTTAATAATCCGCTTCCCCCTGCAAACGCCCATGCCGCAGCGCCCCCGGCCACCCGGCTACAATGCCCCACCTTACGGAGGAGAGAAAACATGAATAAAACCGCCATTGCAGCGGTGCTTGCGGCGCTCTTCGCCACTCCCGCGGCGCTCGCGCAAACTTATCCAAACAAGCCCATCCGCATGGTGCTGCCCTACCCCACCGGTTCCAGCAGCAACGACATCGCCATCCGCGCCATCGCCCCGGTGATGGCCGCCAGCATGGGTCAGACCGTGGTGGTGGACAACAAGCCCGGCGCTGGCGGCAACATCGGCGTGGACATCGTCGCCAAGGCCACACCCGATGGCTACACCCTGGTGGCCGGGGCCAATTCCACCATGGCCATCAACCCCAGCGTGTTCCCCAACCTGCCCTATGACTCGGTGAAAGACCTTTCACCCATCGCCATGGTGGCCAAGTTCCCCTATGTGCTGGTGGTGCCCGCCTCGCTGCCGGTAAAAAACGTCAAGGAGCTGATCGCCTACGTCAGGGCCAATCCGAACTTCAACTTTGCCTCGGGCAGCGGCACCGGCTCCACCACCCACCTGTGCCCGGAACTGCTCAACTCCAGCCAGGGTGTGCAAATGACTCACATCCCCTACAAGGGCGGCGCGCAGGCCATGATCGACCTGGTGGGCGGGCAGGTGCAGCTCTTCTGCGGCGGCATCACCGCGGTCATCTCACAGGTGAAAAGCGGCAAGATACGCGCCATCGGCTCGGCCACGCTCAAGCGTTCGGAGCTGATGCCCGACGTGCCCACGGTGATCGAGCAGGGCGTGCCCGATTTCGAGGTCGGCTCCTGGCTGGGCGTGTTCGGCCCGGCCAAGCTGCCGCCGGCCATCATCCGGCGTGTCAACGAGGAAGTGAACAAGGCCGTGTCCACGCCGGAAACGCGCAAGTTCTTCCTCAACCAGGGCGCGGAAGTGTCGCTGATGACGCCGGATGAACTGGGCGCCTATCACCGTCACGAAATCACCAAGTGGGGCGCGGTGGTTCGGCGCCTGGGCATCAAGCCGGATTAAGGAGAGGACTCTCATGACAACCGAAAAAGCTCCCGCCACCAGCATGGTCTACGACATTCTTCCCGAGCGCATGCCGCAGATCCCCGAGGAACAGCTATCCGACGAACAGCGCGCCGTGCTGGCCGAACTGGCCGCCTCCCGGGGCAGCGTGCGCGGCTCCTTCGTCGCGCTGGTGCGCGCCCCCAAACTGATGGACCGCATGCAGAAGATGGGCGCCTATGTGCGCTTCGAGGCCTCGCTGGATCTGCGCGTGAACCGCGTCGCCAGCCTCGTGACCACGCGTCACTACAGCAACCAGTTCGAGTGGTCCGGCAACACCGTCCTGGCGCTGCAGGCGGGCCTGCGCGCCGACATCATCGAAGCCATCGGCGACGGCCGCCGGCCCACCGGCATGGCCGGGGATGAGGAAGTGGCCTACGACTTCACCACCGAGGCCCTGACCAACAAGAGCGTCTGCGATGTCACCTACGAGCGCGCCGCGCGCCAGTTCGGCGAGGCCGGCGTGCTCGACCTGCTGGCCATCATCAACTACTACGGCGGGCTCGCCCTGATCATGAACGTGGTGCGAACGCCTGTGCCCGGCGGCAAGCCTCTGCCGCTGGCGCCGATGCCTCAGGTGGTGCGGCCCAGGATATAGGCTCGCACCTATATCGCCGACTGGGAACCGCACTTGGTATAATGCGCGCCTTCCCCGGGGCCTCGCGCCCCAAAACCGCGGCCTGCAGTCCCTGGCCGCTTAATTTTTTCCGGTATTCCCCTTGATCGTCACCTCCGGCATTTCCATACAGTTCAGCGGCAAGCCGCTGTTCGAAAACGTCTCTGTCAAATTCGGCGGCGGCAACCGCTACGGCCTGATCGGCGCCAACGGCAGCGGCAAGTCCACTTTCATGAAAATACTGGGCGGGGAACTGGAGTCCAGTGCAGGCTCCCTGGCCATCGACGGCAACGAGCGCCTGGGCAAACTCCGCCAGGACCAGTTCGCCTACGAGGACGAGCGCGTGCTGGACGTGGTGCTGCAGGGCCACCAGGAGATGTGGGACGCCATGCACGAGCGCGACTCGCTCTATGCCAAGCACGACGCCACCGAGGACGACTACATGAAGGCGGCGGACCTGGAGACGCATTTCGCCGAGTACGGCGGCTACACCGCCGAGGCGCGTGCCGGCGAGCTGCTGCTGGGCCTGGGCATCCCCATCGGGCAGCACAACGGCCCGATGAGCGAGGTGGCCCCGGGCTGGAAGCTGCGCGTGCTGCTGGCGCAGGCGCTGTTTGGCGATCCGGACATCCTGCTGCTGGACGAGCCCACCAACAACCTGGACATCAACAGCATCCGCTGGCTGGAGGACATCCTCAACGCCCGCCAGAGCACCATCGTCATCATCTCCCACGACCGCCACTTCCTGAACAGCGTGTGCACCCACATCGCGGATCTCGACTACGGCGGTCTGCGCGTGTATCCGGGCAACTACGACGACTACATGCTCGCCTCCACCCTGGTGCAGGAGCAGAAACTCAAGGACAACGTCAAGGCCAAGGAAAAAGTCGCCGAGCTGCAGGAATTCGTGCGGCGCTTCTCGGCCAACGCTTCCAAGGCCAAGCAGGCCACCTCGCGTGCGCGCCAGATCGAGAAGATCAAGATCGAGGACGTGAAGGTCTCCAGCCGCCAGTACCCCTATATCCGCTTCGACTACGACGACCGGGACAAGCTCTATCGCAACGCCGTGGAGGTGCAGAAGCTCACCAAGGGCTATGGCAAACCTTTATTCAAGCCGGTGAACCTGGCCATCGCCGCCGGCGAGAAGGTCGCCATCATCGGCCCCAATGGCGTGGGCAAGACCACGCTGCTGCGCGCGCTCATGCCGGTCGACGCAGGCGGCCTTGCTCCGGACACCGGCGTGGCCAAGTGGGCCGACAAGGCCTACATCGGCTACGGCGCCCAGGACCATGCCGGCGAGTTCGACGAGGAGGCGACGCTGATGGAATGGATGACCGATGTCCGCCGCCCCGGCGACGACGACCAGGTGGTGCGCTCCACCCTGGGCCGGCTGCTCTTCTCGGGCGACGACGCCAAGAAGTCGGTGAAGGTCATCTCCGGCGGCGAGGAGCAGCGCATGGCCTTCGGCAAGCTCATGCTGAAGAGACACAACGTGCTGATGCTGGACGAGCCCACCAACCACCTGGACATGGAGTGCATCGAGTCGCTGAACACCGCCCTTGAAAAGTACAAGGGCACGCTGATCTTCGTCTCGCATGATCGCGAGTTCGTGTCATCGCTGGCCACGCGCATCATCGAGCTGAAGCCCGATGAAAAAGGCGGCCCGGCCATCGTGGTGGACTTCCACGGCACCTACGACGAGTACCTCACCAGCCAGGGGATTGGCTGATCAGCCGATGCGGACTGATATCAATCAGACCGCTTACGTTCACCTGAGAATGAGATGACATTGAATTTGATAACAATGTCACTCCAACCTTCTCCCTTCTACTCGCCGACGTAATTCGCCTTTCTCTTCTCCAGGAAGGCCGCCACCGACTCCTTGTGGTCTTTCGACAGGCCGACGATGGGCTGGTAATCCTGCTCGGCGCGAAAGCAGGCTTCGAGGGTGTGATAGCTGTTGATCATCGCCGACTTGGTGAGCGCGAAGGCCAGCGGCGGCACGGCGGCGAAGCGCTCGGCCGCGACCATGGCGGCCTCCAGTGTCTTGCCCGGCGCGACCACCTCATGCACGACGCCGTACTTCTCGGCCTCGACGCCATTCACGATCCGGCCCGAGAGCAGCATCTCGCGGGCGCGTCCCGGACCGCAGCGCGCGGCCAGCAGGTAGTACAGCCCGCCGTCAGGACACAGTCCGCGCAGGATCTGCGCCCCGCACATGCGGGCATTGTCCGCGGCCACGGTGTAATCGCCGCCGATGGCCAGGGAGAAGCCCGCGCCAAAGGCCGAGCCTTCCACCGCCATCACCACCGGCTTGGGGCCGACCAGGATCTTGATGGTCTTGCTGGTGCCCTCGGACACGCTGGCGCGCCGGCTCTGGAAAGTCACCGTGCCTTCCCTCGCCTTCATGCCGGCCACGTCTGCACCGGCGCAGAAGGTGCCGCCCGCGCCGGTCAGCACAATGGCCCGGCAGCTCTTGTCGGACATGAGCTCGTTCAGGTAGCGGTTCAGCGTTTCGCGCACCGTGGGCGACAGTGCATTGCGCCGCGCCTGGTTGTTGATGGTCAAAATGGCGATGCCGCCTTCGCGTCGCAGCTCGGTTTCGTTGATTGCGGTCTGGTCGTTCATGTTCTTCTCCTTTGAGATTCTGTAATTGGAATCAGGCCCAAGCCTAGCCGTGTACCGGCTTCGTGACAATGAGAACTGGAGCGCTAATCGTCGAACTTGATGTTCGCGCTCTGCACCACCTTGCGCCAGCGACTGGTCTCGCCGACGATGAACTTGCGGAACTGCTCCGGGGTGCTGCCCACGGAGATGCTGCCCTCGCTGGCAAAGCGCTGGGCGACATCAGGCAACCTCGCCACCCTGGCGAAGCCCTCGTTGAGTTTGGCAATCACTGTGGGGTGCGTGGCCGCCGGCGCGACCACGCCCAGCCAGGTGGAGACATCGTATTCGGGCAACAAGGTTTCGGCGACGGTGGGCGTATCCGGAAACAGCCTGGTGCGCTCCGCCGTGGTCACCGCCAGCAGCCTGAGTTTTCCGGACTTGACGAATCCGGCCACGCCCTGCGGACTGGCGATGTATTCGTGAACCGTCCCGGAAAGCAGGTCGGGATAGACCTGGGCGGCGGCCTTGTAATGAACGAAAGTCACCTGGGTATCGGTGGAGGAGTGCAGCCACTCCCCGGCCAGGTGGATGATGCCGCCGCTGCCCGGGCTGGCGTAATTGATCTTGCCGGGATTGGCGCGGGCATGGGCAATCAGCTCCTTCATGTTGGTCACGGGCAGGCCGGGATTGATCACCACCATGTAGGGCTTCTTGCTCATCAGCGCGATGGGCGCAAAATCCTTCACCACATCAAAGGTCAGATTCTTGTAGGCATTGGGCACGATGGTGAAGGTGGCATTCACCGCCTGCAGCGTGTAGCCGTTGGGCGCGGCCCTGGCCACGAAGGCGGTGGCGATGGTGGTGCCGGCCCCGGCCTTGTAGTCGCTGACGAAATGCCAGCCGTACATTTCACTCAGCTTCTGCAGATACAGCCGCGTCTCGGTGTCCACCGGGCCGCCGGGTGCATAGCCGTTGACCACGGTGATGGGCCGGCTGGGATAGCCGGTTTCCTGCGCCACGGCGCCGGTCATCGCCGACGCGCCCATGCAAAGCGCGGCCAGTTTGCGAACTCCAGTATTCAGCATCGTCATGGTTCTCTTCATCCTTTAAGACCGTCATCCGTTGCCTGGAAGTGTCGCTTCCAGACGACAGCCAAAACCGAAAAAGTCGTTAATAAACGACAACTTATATTCATTTTTTCTGTCAACTCCCGGATCATCCCGGCGTTAATCGATACAGGTCTGAAGCAACAGACCGAAAAACCTAACCCCTGCAAACATATTTGAAAGGTCAACAATGAACAAAGTCATCGCCGTACTGGTTGCTGGTCTGTTCTCCGCTGCTGTTTCCGCACAAACCGCGAAGCCCGCGACTCCGGCCACGCCTGCAACTCCGGCCACCGCTGCTGCGCCTGCTGCGAAGACCGACATGAAGACTGAAGCCAAGGCTCCTGCAAAGGCTGAAACCAAAGCCGCTGCAAAGCCCGCCGCCAAGTCCGACAACAAGGGCAAGGGAGACGAGAAGAAGTCCGACACCGCGAAAGCCAAGGCTGACGACAAGGCTCCTGCCAAAGCTCCCGCGAAGGCTGACGACAAGGCCCCTGCGAAGAAGTAACAGCGTTTCGGCAGTACGAGGGAGTTCACCCCCTCGCCGCTACCCTGCATCAGGGACCATGACGGCAATGAGCAGTTCCGTCATGGTCCCTGAACAGGTTGAAAAAAGACAGGCTTGCCTGTCTTTTTTTCGTCTGCGTTGATGTCTCAGCCGCAGGCGACAGAATAGGAATCCAGCACTTCCACCGGCATGCGATAGGTCTGCCAGGTGGCACCGGCATCCTGTGTGCCGAAGACCTCGCCCATGCGCGAGATGCAGCACACCGTGGCGGGATCGGCAGGATGCTCGGACACGCACATCATGGTGGCGCTGGCCTTCACGCCATGGTCGATGCGCCGCCAGCTATTGCCTACATCGTCGCTCCGGTACAGCGACCCGTCCTTGCTGCGCGCCGCCGGCGACATGCAGGCGTACATGACGCGCGCATCGTGCGAGGACACGCGCAGGTCGCGGCAATAGGTGATGGGGGCATAGCGACCTATGTCCATGTTCTGCCAGGAGGCGCCGCGATCATCGGTGCGGAAAATGCCCGTGCGCACCGCGAGGAAGGCGGTGTCCGGCGCCGCATCGCTCATGGCGATGGCATGGGAGTCCATCATGCCCTCATGGTCGCCGCGCCCGGCGAGATTGCTTTTCAACTGCGGCTGCTCGGCTAGCTTGAGCAGCGGCGAGGACACGTCCTGCCAGGTCTCGCCGTCATCCCGGCTGAAAATCACGCCGCTCACCTCCAGTCCCAGGTAGATCTCGTCCGGCCGGCTGGCACCTATGCCGATGCGCACCAGCCTGGAGAGAAAGTCCGGCCCGCAGTGCTCGGGGGATTTCGCCTGCGGCAGCTTCGCCCAGGTCTCGCCGCCATCCTCGCTGCGATACAGCGCCACCGGCGCCGCGCCGGCGTACATCACATTGGGGCGCGTGGGATGGCGCGCCAGCGACCAGATCTCCACATTGCGGTCCGGAAAGTCCGGCCGCTCCCAGGTATCGCCGCCATCTATGCTGCGATAGGGACCGTCCTGGGTGCCGACATAGATCAGGTCGGTATTGTCGGGGTGGATGAGGATGCTGCGCACTTCTACGTTCTCCGGCAAGCCGGTGGTGAGCGATTCGTATTCGCTGCTGCCCGCGTGGAAACGATACAGCCCGCCCAGGGCCCGGCGCCCGGTCGGAAGCCTGGTGTAGGCCGCGCCTGCGTAGATGCGTGTCTGCCCATTACTTGCATTGATGCGGCTTGCCATGATGATCTCCCCTTTATGACTGCATGGACGGTGCTTCTCAGGCCTTGCGCTTGCGATATTCGACCAGCGCAGCATCGGTGTCGGGCCGCTCCATGACGAAGATGCCCTTGTTGGTGTGGGTGTAGGAATTGCCACCCATGCGGCCCACCGCGTCCAGTTTCTCCTGGTCGATGCGATAGGTCGGCCCGACGATGGCGTCATCGGCCTGCACGTGCACGATGTTGGCGATGATGAGCTTGTGCACCGGGCTGATGCTCACCAATTGGCTCAACTTGCATTCCAGGTGCGCCGGCGCCTCCTTCACACGCGGCGCCTTGACCAGCACCGAAGGCACGGGCGTGAGGCCGGACAGGTCGAACTCGTCGATGTCCGAGGGCGATTCCAGCGAGCACTGGTTCATGGCCTGGGCGAGGACGCCGGAGACCACGTTGACGACGAATTCTCCGGTCTCCTCGACGTTAGTGAAGGTGTCCTTGCGCCCGTTCTCACGGTGGTTGATGCCGATCACGATGGTGGGCGGATTGCCGCACATGATATTGAAAAAGCTGAACGGCGCGGCGTTGAAATTGCCATCAGCACCGCGGGTGGAGACAAAGGCGATGGGCCTGGGCACCACCAGGCCCATGAATACCTTGTAACGCTCCTCCACCTTGATCCTGTCCAGATAGATTTCCATTGTCGCCTTTGTGTGTTGGATTGCCGGCTACGCCTTGCGGGCCATGCCGGCCTGCTTCGGAACCGAGTTTAGCGCCCCTCCGAACATCACGCCGCTCATCCCGTCAAGCCGGTTTCGCGCTTGTTTGTTATCGTGACGGCATGTGCAACCGAATCCTGAAGGAGTGACATCATGATATTCATGCTGCTCAAGATCGCCGGCCTCGACCATCTGCCCGCCCCCCTATTGAGCAACTGGGCGCTGGAACCCTCGCTGATATGGCAGGAAGGGGACATGTCTCCGAACGGGGAGCATTACACTGACGCCGGTTTCAACCTCACCATGCCCAATCATGACGCCTGGCAGGACGCCCTGGTCTACCTGCAGGAGTTCATGGAGGACAAGTCCGAGATGTTCCATGAACTGATCGGCATGGGCGCCAATATGGAACTGCACGTGGGCACCGACATTCCGGAGGGAGAGACGGTCTCCCCGCCGCTGGAGTTCCCGCGCTACCTGCTGGAGGAACTGGTGATGCGCGAGATCAGCCTGAGCGTGCTTGCGTTCACGGGCGAGGACAAGACCTAGCAACGACCTCAGTCCTCCCCCCCAGCTCACGCGAACCTGCGCAACAGGCACACGATGTCTGGCCGTGAATTGTCTTCACTCCATCTTGATTCCGGCAAGCTTGATGATGCGCGCGGTGGAACTCAACGAAGTGGCAATGACCTTGCGGAACTGCTCCGGCGTACCCGGAGCCACTTCTGAGCCATCAGCGGCCAGCGTGCGCTGAACGTCAGGCAGTTGCAGGATGTCATTGACCTCCCTGTTGAGCGCGTTGATGATTGCCGGACTCATTCCCTCCACGCCGAACAATCCCACCCAGGCAGCCATGGGATCGAACCCGGGCAGGCTTTCCTGGGCGGTGGGCAGATCCGGCATTTCCCTGGTGCGCATGCCGCTGGTGACGGCGATGGCCTTGATCTTGCCAGCCTTGATCAGCGGACCTGCGGAAGTCGCCGTTCCCAGGGTTAGATTAATTCGTCCGGCTATCTGCTCGACGTAAGCGTTTGCAAGGCCCTTGAACGGAATGCCCTGCATGTCGGCACCATGTTCGGCCTTGAGTAATTCGCCGAACAGGTGTGGAGCACCGCCCAGGGAGGAAAAGCCGTAATTAAGCTTGCCTGGGTTGGCCCTTGCGTAGGCTATGAGTTCGTTGACGTTCCCAACCGGTAAATCGTTGTTGATGACCACGATGTAGGGTGTGGTAATGAATTGCGCAATCAGGGGAAACTTGGCTCGAATGTCGTATGGCACCTTGATGACCTGTTCCGCCCCGACGAACAGACTGAGCGCACTCACCATGAGGTTGTAGCCGTCCGCCGCGGCCTTGCTCATGTAGACGAACGCAATGGTATTGCCGGGGCGATTTTCGGAGATGACGTTGCCCCATCGTTCGTTGAGCTTGGCCAGGATCGCCCGTCCGGAGATGTCCAGCGACCCGCCCGGAGCGGAAGCGATGGTGACGCGGATCAACTTGCTCGGGTAGTTATTCGGCAGATTGGCGGGCTTTTGCGCCTGGGCACCGGTCGCAACACAGGCCACGGCGACGACGATCCACCTCCACATTGGATGGCTGACAATGCTCCCCATCATTTCTTGATATCGGTATATCACCGCCGTCACTGCGCCCGCTCCAGCAAGGCCGGCGTCAGCTGGTCTATGGAGGTGACACCGCACAGTGCCATGACGCGGCCGATTTCCTCCTTGTAGATCTGGATGGCGCGCGCAGCACCGGGACCGCCCGCGGCGGCGGTGCCGTACAGCGTGCTGCGGCCCACCAGCACCGTGTCCGCGCCCAGGGCCAGCGCCTTCACCACGTCGCTGCCGCGCCGGAATCCGCTGTCGACGATGATGGTGGTCTTGTTGCC
>CAXNIK010000053.1:0-13927 GCA_964202115.1 Burkholderiales bacterium | reverse complement strand
CACCACTGCCGGGGCGTTCTCCGAAATCAGCAGGGTCTCGGCATCGGGAGCCTCATCGTAGACCTGGATGCCCATGTCGTTGAACGTGGTGATGATGGCCTCAATCTGCTCGGCATCCCCCATGTCGTCGGGCAGGTGGTCGTTGATTTCGGCGTAGGTAAGGTAGCTTCTCTCCTTGCCCAGCTTGATCAGGTTCTTCAGGCGCGTGCGGCGGGCTTCGGCATCTTCGGGACGCGCTTCGGCGCGGCGCAGGAGTTCACGCTCGGCTGCGCGCAGCGCGGAACGGCTGGCACGACCGCCGCGCAATTTCAGCAGGACCAGCGCCTGCTCCTTGGCCGTCAGTTGCTTGGCCTGCAGCGCTGCTTCCTTGGCAGCCTGCTTGGCCGCGACTTTGGCCTGTTTGGCCGCTTCTTTCTCGGCCAGTGCTTTGGCTTTGGCGAGTTCCTTTTCTTTCAGGGCCTTCGCCTTGGCCACTTCTTTTTCCTTAATGATCCGTTCCTTTTCTTTATGCTTCAGGCGCGCCAGGCGCTCCCTGTCCTTTTCCTTGGCAGCACGTTCGCGATCGCGTTCCTTCATGGCGCGCAAACGTTCTTTTTCTCGAGCGGCCTTTTCCTGGGCGCGCTCACGCTCGCGCGCAACGCGCTCGCGGATCGCCTGTGCAGCCTTGGCTGCCGCGGACTTCAATGCCGCCTTGGCTGCCGCGGACTTCAATGCCGCCTTGGCCGCGGCGTTTTTTGCGGCGCTGCGGGATGAGGTCACCACCTTGCGGGTGGCAACCTTCCTCAGCGCTGCACGGGCGACAGGCCTGGAGGCCGGCCGAGACGAGGCCTTGCGCACGGAGGACTTCGTGGCGGATTTGACTGGAGACTTCTTATGTTTCTGTTTTGCCATGACTTTTCCTGAATGTATGACAGGTGGCTAGAAGAAACTAGGGGAGGTTAGCGGAACCCGTGATTATGCCACAGGCGGTGCACTACTTGGCTGCTTTTTCAATGCATTAAGTTCCTGCAACAGCCGCGAATACTCGTCCTTTTCCTCCCGGGACATACCCCGGTCGGATTCGGCCTGTTCCAGCTGGATTATGCGGATTCTGACCTGTTCTGCCTCAAAACCGGACAGGATGGAGCGGAATTCAGCCTCCATGTGGCTGGCGTCAAAGCCCATCGCGTCCAGTTCCAGCACGGCCTCCTGAAGAACCGTCCAGTGATCGCTGTTCTGGAACTGCTCGATGATCAGGGCAGTTGAGGCTTCGGGCCGCTCGCGCAGAAATTCCGCCAGCGCCGTCAGGGATCGCGCTTCCGGCTGCCCGCTCAGATGATCCAATGGCAGGTCTTCGGCCAGTACCGGTTTGGCAATCAGGCACTGCAGCAGCTTCCTGAATCGCTTGCGCTCCATCAGCAGAGAAGATTTATCCTGATGGGCACCGCGGGGCAAAGCCTCACGCTGTCGCGGCTGAAAATTCTCCGCCCCGCTCAGCATGATGGGATTGGCCCCGGAGGCCGGCCGCAGCTCCGATCCGGGGCGTATGCCGCAAAGATGCATGGCTTCATCGGTCGTAATGCCGGAGAGTTCCGCCATCTGCTTAATCAACTGCAACTGCATGGCCGGCGCGGCGACCTTCTGCAGCAGCGGGCGAGCTTCGTGCACCAGGCGCGCCCGCCCCTCGATGCTGTCCATGTCCACGCGGGACTTCAGCTCGGACAGCAGGAAGGCTGACAGCGGACGCGCCTCGGACAGCTTGGCCTCGAAGCCCTCCCGGCCGTGCGCCCGAACATAGCTGTCCGGATCATCCTCGGCCGGCAGGAACAGGAAGCGGATGACCTTGTGGTCGGCCAGTAGCGGCAGGCTGACCTCCAGCGCGTGCCAGGCGGCGCGGCGCCCGGCAGCATCGCCGTCGAAGCAGAACACCAGCTCATCGGTCTGGCGCAGCAGCTTGCCCACATGCGTGGGCGTGGTCGCCGTGCCCAGGGTGGCCACCGCGTACTCCACCCCATGCTGGGCCAGCGCGACGACATCCATATAGCCCTCAACCACGATCACGCGGCCAGATTCCCGAATCGCCAGCCGCGCCTGGGACAGCCCGTACAACTCACGCCCTTTTTCAAACAGCGGCGTCTCCGGCGAGTTCAGGTACTTCGGCTCGCCATCGCCAAGCACGCGGCCGCCGAAACCGATGACCGCGCCGCGCTGGTTGAGTATGGGAAACATGATGCGGTCGCGAAAACGGTCATAGCGCCGGCCCTCATCGTTATCGATGACCAGCCCCGCGTCTTTCAACGCCTTGTCGGCATAGTTGGAGAACAGCCCCTGCAGGCTTTGCCAGCCGTCCGGCGCATAACCTATGCCGAAGCGCGCGGCGATTTTCCCGGTCAGGCCACGGTTCTTGAGATAGTCGATCGCCTTGGGCGAGGACTTCAGCTGCTCGCGGTAGTACTGGCCGGCGCGCTCGAGGATCTCGTACAGGTCCGGGTCCGCGTCGGGCTTGCGCTTTTGCGGCTCGAAGTCCGGCAACTTCATGCCCACGTCTTCGGCCAGATCCTTCACCGCCTCAACATAGCCCATGCCCTGGTATTCCATGAGGAAGCCAATGGCATTGCCATGCGCGCCGCAACCGAAGCAGTGATAGAACTGCTTGCTGGGGCTCACTGAAAACGACGGTGTTTTTTCGCTGTGAAAAGGGCAGCAGGCGCTCATGTTCGCGCCGGCCTTTTTCAAAGGTACGTAACGCTCTATGACATCGACGATGTCAACGCGGTTGAGCAGATCCTGCTTGAAGGAATCGGGTATCAATGCACTCTCAGCCGCGGGACCGAAACAATATGTGAATGATGCACCCGAAGCATCCGGCGGAACACGTTCCCGGACGCAACTTACGCATTCTGTTCAGGCGAGCCCCGATATTTGCCGGAGCCTTCTATAAGTTAGCAGCAGCCGGCCATAACGCAAGGAGTGATACTTGCTAAGGCCTTGCACACGGCTTACGCGCTAAGCCTGGCCTTGACCAAAGCAGAAACCCTGCCCATGTCGGCACGACCCGCCAGCTTGCCCTTGAGCACACCCATCACCTTGCCCATGTCGGCCGCGCCCTTGGCGCCGGACTGGGCAATCGCGCCCTGCACTTCCGCGGCGATGTCCTCTTCGGACAGCTGCTGCGGCATGTAGCCGGAGAGCACACCCACTTCGAATTTTTCCGCATCGGCCAGATCCTGGCGGCCGGCGCTTTCGTACTGTGTGATGGAGTCGCGCCGCTGCTTGAGCATTTTCTCGATGACGGCAAGGATATCGGCATCGGCCATTTCCTTGCGCTCATCCACTTCGCGCTGCTTCACGGCCGAGAGCAGCAGCCGGATCGCGGACAGGCGCACGGCATCCTTCGCCTTCATGGCCGTTTTCATATCATCGGTTATGCGCGCTTTGAGTAACATGTTCAATTCCACAATTGAAAACGGCGCGATAAGAAGCGCAAAGCGCCTTCTTGATCGCGCCGAATTAATCCGGCAGCCCCGTCAGGGGCTGTCCGGCATTAATAAAGCTTTGGCGGCAGCGTCTGGCTGCGCAGGCGCTTGTAGTGGCGCTTCACCGCGGCGGCCAGCTTGCGCTTGCGCTCGGCAGTGGGTTTTTCGTAAAACTCGCGGGCCCGAAGCTCGGTCAAGAGGCCGGTTTTTTCCACGGTGCGCTTGAAGCGGCGCAATGCCACCTCGAACGGCTCATTTTCCTTGACGCGTACTGTCGGCATGAAGCGAATGTCCCTGACTTGGAAAGCCGCGTAGTATAGCCACTTTCCGGCCCAGGGTAAATCTCCCTGACACTTCTCGACGAAGGGGCCGCAAGCCGGGCCGATTGCCGCCCCTACTCACCTCACTCATCAAGCTCATGAAAGTACTGGGGATCGAGACTTCCTGCGATGAGACCGGCGTTGCCGTCTACGATACCGCCGCCGGCCTGCTCGCCCACACCCTGCATTCCCAGGTGCAGATGCACGACGAGTATGGCGGCGTGGTGCCGGAGCTGGCCTCCCGCGATCACATACGGCGCCTGCTGCCACTGATCGAGGAGACCCTGTCCTGCGCCGGTATCGGCCGCGCCGACCTGGATGCGGTTGCCTACACCCGGGGGCCCGGCCTGGCCGGCGCGCTGCTGGTGGGCGCCAGCGTTGCCACCGCCCTGGCCCACGGCCTGGGCATCCCCGCGCTGGGCATTCATCATCTCGAGGGGCATTTGCTCTCCCCCCTGCTCTCGACCAACCCGCCCGCATTTCCCTTCGTCGCCCTGCTGGTATCGGGCGGGCATACGCAATTGATGCGAGTGGAAAAAGTTGGTGATTACCAACTTCTTGGTGAAACCATGGATGACGCGGCTGGAGAGGCCTTTGACAAGACGGCCAAGCTACTGGGCCTGCCCTATCCCGGCGGTCCGGTACTGGCCGAACTCGCCGACAGTGGCCGTACCGCCCGACAGGGCGGCCCGTTCAGCTTTCCGCGGCCCATGCTGACGCAGCTGGAGCGGGAGGGCAATCTGGACTTCAGCTTCAGCGGCCTGAAAACCGCCGTGTCGCTCGCATACAAGCAATTCCCCGCCATGGATGAGCGCACCAACACCAAAGCCACCAAAGCCGATATCGCCGCGGAATTCCAGCAAGCGGTGGTGGATGTGCTGGTGGCAAAAACCATGGCCGCAATCAAGGCCTGCGGCCTGCGCACGCTGGTGGTGGCAGGCGGCGTGGGCGCCAACCGCGCCCTGCGAGCTGCACTGGATGCCGCGGCCGCATCGCGCGGCTACAGCGTGCATTATCCGGAACTGGCTTTATGCACCGACAACGGCGCCATGATTGCTTTTGCCGGAGCACTGCGGATGCGCGGCAGCAAACCCGATGCCCCGCTGCAGGGATTCACCATCCACCCGCGCTGGGATCTGGCAGGTCAGCAGGCTCCAGCCTGAGCATTCTGATCAGGGTTGCTCAAGGCTTGGCCTTGCTGCCCACGCGCCCCTCTTCGCCGGAGAGCAGCCGCTTGATATTGTCGCGATGACTCAGCAGCAGCAGAAACGACATGGCTGCAACTGCAATCGTGGTTACGCCCGGCCCCATCAGCAGCCATTGAAACACCGGCGCCAGCAGCGACGCGGTAATGGCCGCCAGCGATGAAATGCGGAACAGGACAAACATCGCCAGCCAGGTCGCCAGCGCCGCCAGGCCCAGCCAGAGCTGCAGCGCCAGCAACACCCCCAGAGCCGTGGCCACGCCCTTGCCGCCGCGAAAGCCGAAGAACACCGGAAAGAGATGGCCCAGGAACACGGCCAGCACCGTGGCTGCAATGGCTTCTGCGCCCAATCCATGTTCGGGAGCAAACCGGGTGGCCAGAAATACCGCCAGCCAGCCCTTGCCACCGTCACCCAGCAAGGTCAGCAGCGCCGCGGCCTTGCGCCCGGTGCGCAGCACATTGGTGGCGCCCGGATTGCCCGAGCCATAGGAATGCGGATCGGGCAGTCCGAATGCGCGGCTGACAATGACGGCAAAGGACAGGGAACCGATGAGATAGGCAGCGATGATAAAAATTATGAGCATGGTCGGCACCGGCGCGGCGTTTGGGCGAGAATTGTAAAGCAGCACGCAGCGCTTTCCCGCGTCCTTTCATCAACGAACAATTGCTCATGGACTACATATTCTTACGCGAACTGCGCCTGGAAGCCTGGGTCGGTCTGTACAAGTACGAAAAAACCTCCCCGCAGATCGTGGAACTGGACATAGAGATCGCGCTGCCCGGCAACACCGTGTTCCAGTCGCACAAGGTGGCCGACACCATCAACTATGCCGATGTGGTCGAGCGCCTGCGCGCGGTGCTGACCGAAGAGCACTTCGGCCTGGTGGAAGTGCTGGTCGATCGCATCGCCAATCTCATCATCGATGAGTTCCACGCACCGCAGGTAAAAGTCTGCATGACCAAGCTGGGCGTGCTGCGCCAGGCGAAGCGCGTGGGCGTGTGCGTGGAGCGCCGGCGGGCCGGCTAGGTTTCCGTCCGCAGCATGGCGAGGATCGCTTCCACGCGATGCCGCCAGGTCTGCGTGGCCAGGGTCAGTTCGCGCGCCCGGGCAGCATCATCCTGCAGGCGTCCCGGCGCGGCCAGCAGTTCGCGTATGGCCGCCGCCAGCGCCTGCGGCTCCCGCATCGAATAGAAATGCAGGCCGTCGCCCGCCCCATAGACTTCGCCCAGATAGCCGCGCGCATTGCTGAAACACACCGCGCCATTGAGCATGTAGTTGAACACCCGGTCATTGGCGCCCTGCGGATAGGTTGATGCATCCAGGCAGATGCGCGCCCTCGCGGCGTATCCCAGCAAGGCGCGGTAATCGACGAAAGGACCCAGGGTGACATTCGCCGGCAGGCCCGCCTGCTCCCAGCCATTGCCGATCACCAGCATGGGCGCGCCTGAAGCCGCGGCGGCACGCACGGCATCGAGCCGAAAGCGCGTGCGCCGGAAGTATTCCACCGGCCGCAGTATCTCCAACGCAATGGCCGCATCCAGCAGCTGCCCGCGCGCGGCCAGAACACGCTCCAGCACCGCATGCAAGGGCAGTTCCGGTTCGGCCAGCGCAAGATCGGCCGTCTCGTCATACAACGCGGCATTGGGCGCGTCCCGCCACAGGCGCGCCAGGGCATCGTGGTGCAGGTTGCCGATGTAGAGCAGCTCGATGTCCCGTTCAGCACCCTCACCCGAGCGGTCATTGCGATCATCGATGGCGGGCGGTGCGAAGGCCGTGCCGCGCAGCTTCACCTGAGGATAGACCAGCGAGAGTTGCACGGCATTGCTGCGGTCCGGAATGCTGGCGTGCAGCCTCGAGGAATGCACCGCCGGCAGCGGCTGGAACCAGGGATGGTCGAACAGCAGGCCGACATAGTCCATTTCCAGCGAATCGAATATCGGCTCGCCGGTGCTGGAGCCATCCCACACCTTGGACAGCGACAGACAATGCGCCCAGCAGCACAGATCGAACACCGCATCGCAGGGCTGTTGCGCCAGCGCCCGGTACAGCGCCTGCTGCTCCGCCGGGCTGGACCGCTCGATGTCCTCATGGCCGAAGATGACCAGCTCGTGCCCGAGTTCGCGCACCGCCCGTTCTATGCCCGAGTGGAAGTCGGTGTAGAAGGACGCGTAGGTCGCGCCCTTGTTGAAAGGCAGCAGGATGCGCATGGTGAGAGCTCCGCGCTAGACGAGGCGCGTAACCCGCATTGTAAATGCCGCCACCCCGCTACCCCTTGGCCGCCGCCGCCGGCACCTCCATGGATTTGAGCCGGCGCAACTCCGGAAAGGCCTTGGCCTGCAAGGCCACCAGCGCAAGAATGGCGAAGCCTCCCAGCACCACCGCGGGCACCGCTCCCAGCCAGTGGCCCATGGCGCCGGCGCGGAAGGCCCCCAGCTCGTTGGAGGAACTGATGAATACGCTGTTGACCGCCGACACCCGGCCGCGCAATGCATCGGGCGTACTCAACTGCACCATGGTCAGGCGTATCACCACGCTGATGTTGTCCAGCGCCCCCACGGCGATGAGCGCGACCAGTGACAGCCAGAAGTTGGTGGACCAACCGAATACGATGGTGGCCACGCCAAAACCGGCCACCGACCACAGCAGCGTCGCCCCGGCCTTTTTGGGAGAGGGCAGATGGCCCATGATGAAGGCGCAGATGCAGGCGCCTATGGCAGGCCCTGCCGCCAGCCAGCCCAGTCCGGTGGCACCCACGTGCAGGATGTCCTTGGCATAGATGGGCAACAGGGCTACCGCGCCCCCGAACAGCACCGCCACCAGGTCGAGCAGGATGGCGGCGAAGATCACGCGCGTCTTCCACACGTGCACCAGGCCGGCCAGCAGATGCTTGAGATTGGCCGGCGCTCCGCTGGTGTCGGCGCGCGCGCGATGCCTGATGCGCGCCACGCACAGAAAGCCCAGCACATTCATGATGAATACCAGGGCATAGACGGTGACTGCACCGCTCTCCGAGATGATCAGGCCCGCCAGCGCCGGACCGCCGATGAAGGCGATGTTGCCTGCGATCGTGCTCCAGGCCACGGCGCTGCTCAGCAAGGGAGGCGGCACCACGCTGGGAATGATGGCAAAGCGCGCCGGCCGGCTGATGGTTTGCGCCGCGCCATTGGCGGCCACCGCCAGGTAAATCCAGAATTCGGAAGCATGCGCCCAGGACGCAAAGGCCAGTGCCAGCGAGGCCACCGAGGCCGTGGCGAAACTGATCATCATCAGGCTGCGCCGGCTGTAGCGGTCGGCCCACTGTCCGGCCGGCAGGAACAGCAGGAACACCGGAATGAACATGGCCACGCCGACCCAGCCCAGAGCCATGGCCGAACCGGTGCGCTCGTAAATATCCCAGCCCACGGCCACCTGCTGGGACCGGTGCGTCATGCCAATGAGGAACAACCCTCCCAGCACATAACGGTAATCGGCCAGGCGCAATACGGCGTAGGGGTCGTGCTTATTGTTATCTTGGCTCATGGGGTGCTTTTGGACAGGGTGAGGGAGTGTAATTCACGCAGCTGCGGATAGCGCTGCGCGATGATGGCCGTCATGGCCAGGGTGAAGCAGCCGCCCAGCACGACTGCGGTCACCGGCGTGGTAAGCGCCGCCAATGCGCCTGCTTCGAACTGGCCCAGTTCGCTGGACGCGCCGCTGAACAATCCATTGGCCGAGGACACGCGGCCGCGCAGTTCGTCGGGAGTATAGGCCTGCAGCAGGGAATGGCGGGTGACGACGCTGATGCTGTTCATCGAGCCCACTATCGCCAGCGCCGCCAGCGACAGCACAAAATGCGTGGACAAGGCAAACACCAGGGTGGCGCAGCCATATGCGGCAACAGCCCAGAGAAAGCGCTGTCCCGGTCGCGGTGATGGGCGCAAGTGGTTCAATACGAATACTGTGACGATCGCGCCCACAGCCGGTGCCGAGGCAAGCCAGCCCAGCCCGGATGGCCCCACCTGCAGGATGTCCTTGGCGTAGATGGGCAGCAGGCCCATGGCGGCGCCAAACATCACCACCAGCATGTCGAGCAGGCTGGAACCCAGGATCACCGGCGTGCGCACGATGTGCACCATGCCGGCGAACAGATGCTGCAGGCCCGAGGCCTCCCGCCCACTCGCCGCGATGGGCACCGTCGCGCGATTCGGTCTTATGCGCAGCACCAGTGCCAGCGCCGCCACACTGCCCGCCGCGACCACAGCGTAGGCGGCCAGCGCGCCGCTGCTGAGCGCGATGGCCAACCCGGCGATGGCAGGCCCGGCCATGGCGGCGCACTGGTTCACCCCTGCGCTCCAGGCCACCGCATTGGGCAGCAGCGCCGAAGGCACGATGCCGGTCATCAGCGCCGCACGCGCCGGACGGTTGAGGGACTGCGCGGCAGCACCGATGAAACTGCCCAGGTACAGCCATTCGCTCCTGGCCTCCGTGGCCGCGGCCACCAGCAGGACAAGGGCGGCAAGCGCCGCCACCAGGGTGCTGGCCATCATCAGCTTGCGCCTGTCGTAGCGGTCGGCCATCTGTCCGGCCGGCAGGGCCAGCAGCAGGCTCGGCACAAACTGCGACACGCCTATCCAGGCTATGGCCATGGCCGATCCGGTGCGTTCGTACATGTCCCAGCCCAGGGCCACCAGTTGCATGCGATTGGTCATGCCAATCAGCAGCCATGCGCCCATGAGATTGCGATAATCGGCAATGCGAAAGGCACCATAGGGGTCATGGCTGCGCGGGTCATGACCGCGGGGATCGTCGCCCCGCACATTGTCGTAGGACAAGCTCATCCTCCTCTGGCTCTATCCGGTGATGCGGCAGGTGACAGCGACTTCAACTCACGCAGCTGCGGGAACTTCCAGCCCACCCCCAGCACCGCCAGCACCGTGATCACACCGCCCGAGGCCACTGCGAACACCGGACCGGCGAAGGCGGCGACCGTGCCGCATTCGAAAGCGCCCAGCTCGTTGGAGGAGCTGGCGAAAACGGTATTGACCGAGGAGGCGCGTCCGCGCAGATGATCAGGCGTGTAAGACTGCATCAGCGTCTGGCGCGTCACCATGTTGATGTTGTTCATCGCGCCAATGACGAACAGCGCCGCCAGCGAAAGAGGAAACCATACCGACAGGCCGAATACGATGGTGGCCAATCCATAGGCCACCATGGCAAAGAGAAAACGCCGGCCGCCCTGCTGCGAAGGCCTGAGGTGCCCCAGCGTGATGCCCATGCACAGCGAGCCTATCGCCGGCGCAGCGGTCAGCCAGCCCAACCCCTCGGGCCCCACCTGCAGGATGTCCTTGGCATAGATGGGCAGGAGCGCCGTGGCCCCGCCAAAGAGGGCCGAGGCCAGATCGAGCAGCAGGCTGCCCAATATGATCGGTGTGCTGAAGACGTGACGCACACCGGCCAGCAGTTCATGCAGACCGCCCGCGCTGGCCTGCTGCGGCCGCTCACGCGTGCCTATGCGCATGGCAAAGAGCAGCGCGCAGATGAACAACATCGCATTGGCCGCGAAATTGATAATCGCACTGCCCGAGAAGGCGATGATCAGTCCGGACAGCACCGGGCCGCAGAAGGTTGCCGCCTGGAAAACGCTCATCGCCCAGGCGAGCGCGCCGGGCAGGATACTCAGCGGCACGATCCCCGGCATGAGCGCGGCGCGCGCCGGCCGCTGCAGCGCCTGGGCCGAGCCATTGATGGCACAGGCAAGGTACAGCCAGCCCAGCGAGGCATGGGCGTAGGCGGTGTACAGCATCAGCAGCGACGCACACGCGGCCACGCCGAAACTGGCGATCATCAGCGAGCGGCGCTCATAGCGATCAACCAGTTGCCCCGCCGGCAGGAACAGCAACAGCGCCGGCGCGAACTGCGCCAGGCCCACCCAACCTATGGCCAGCGCCGAGCCCGTGCGCTCGTAGACATACCAGCCCACCGCCAGGGTCTGCATCTTGCTGGCGAAGCCGGACATCGCCCACGCACCCAGTAAACGGCGGAAATCCGGCAGCCGGAACGGGGCATAAGGGTCGTGCACGCTCAATTCGGTATCTTCAGGAAGCGAGATTGATATGGTTTTATGTCTCGCGATGGATTTCATTGTAGAGTGATTCTCGAATCGCGGCTTTGTCCGTCTCGCCCATCGCAAGGTGAACGAACACCACGAAACCGTGGCCGCGTATTGATATCAAATGCAGACGACCCCGCCATTTTGAGCCAGGATTTTAGAAATGCTTCGACGCTTGTTTCAGCAGTTCACCAGGAAAGGGGACAGGCCGTCATTTGTCTTGCCAAAGAGGGGCAAGGGCACCACATACAACCACGATGGACTGGCAACCCGGCACAACCATGACTTCATGACAGACCCGGAATTCCTCGATGCCTACAGGCGGGGAGTGATGGCCGCAGGAAAGGACTACTTCTGGTATTGGCGGGTGCATGTGGGCCTGTGGGCAGCCCGATCTGCGGCACGTTTGCCGGGAGACTTCGTTGAATGCGGTGTGAACCGTGGTTTCTTGAGCTCTTCCATCATGCATATGCTGAATTGGGACAGCCTCGACAAGACCTTTTTCCTGCTGGACACCTTCAATGGCCTGGACGAACAGCTTGTTTCAAACGCCGAACGCCAGGACGGCGCCTTGAAGAAGAACCGACGGGATCTGGAAGAGGGTTTCTACGTAAGGGGATCGGATATCGTCAGGGACAACTTTTCCGAGTGGAAGAATGTTTGCATCATCGAAGGTGTCGTGCCGGACACCTTGTCGCAGGTACAAACCGGCAAAGTCGCATTCCTTCATCTGGACATGAACTGCGCGGAACCGGAAGTCGCTGCAGCCAACTACTTCTGGGACAAGCTGGTTCCGGGAGCCCTGGTGCTGCTGGATGATTATGCCTTCGAAGGGTTCATTCACCAGAAGAAAGCCATGGATGCATTTGCAAGGGAGAAGAACATTGACATCCTCTCGCTTCCTACCGGGCAAGGCTTGTTAATCGCTCCTTGATCCGGAATTCCCGCTCGCTACCCCATGTAACATGCGATATACATTCGCGCCCTTTTTGAGTAAGTTAGCCGGACATCATTGCATCACCCTCAATTTGACGGGAAACGGATCAAGGAATGTTGCGGCGCATCTTCCAACAACTGGCTCATCGAAAAAAAGCGGATGCGCCTGTCGGCGGCACATTCAGCATGATCAACCCCAATCCGCGCGGCATCGGCGAGTCCATCTACGCCGCCGACGGTTTCGCGAGTTTTCACAACCACGAATTCATGCAGGATGCGCGTTTCAGGGGCGCATATGACCGTGGCCTGGCGGCAGTGGGCGCCGATTATGAATGGCACTGGCGGGTACACATAGGCCTGTGGGCTGCCCAATGCTCGGCGCGCCTGCCGGGAGATTTCGTCGAGTGCGGTGTCAACTATGGGTTCCTCAGTTCGGCCATCATGCAGCTGCTCGACTGGAACAGCCTGGACAAGACTTTTTACCTGCTGGACACATTCCAGGGCATCGAGGAAAGCCAGTTGTCCGATGCCGAACGACACGAAGGCGCGCTGGAGCAGAACCGCAAGCACCTGGAGACCTCCTTCTATGTCAAAGGCGTGGAACGGGCCCGTAAGAATTTTTCCGAATGGAAGAATGTTTCCATCATTGAAGGTGCGATACCCGGCACGCTGCCGCGGGTTCTGGCTGACAAGGTCGCCTTTCTTCACCTGGACCTGAATTGCGCTGAACCTGAGGGGGCCGCTGCCGAGCACTTCTGGCCAAGGCTGACACCCGGCGCCATGGTGTTGCTGGACGACTATGCCTCCACCGGCTTTCGCCAGCAGAAGCTGGCGATGGACAGGTTCGCGGCAGGCAAGAACGTGCCCATTGTCTCGCTGCCCACCGGCCAGGGCCTGATGGTCGCCTGATTGGTCGCCTAATCCCCGGGGCACGTAGAATGTGCGCACACCAATCGGGCGCATGACATGAATACTCCCAGACCCTTTCACCTTGCCTTTCCCGTCACCAGCCTGGCCAAGGCGCGCGTCTTCTACGGCCAGCTGCTGGGCTGCCCCGAGGGGCGCTCCAGCGACGAGTGGGTGGACTTCGACCTGTACGGCCACCAGATCGTCGCGCATCTGGCTCCGCAGGAGGCCGGTCGTGCCGCAACCAGTGCCGTGGACGGGGATCAGGTGCCGGTGCGCCACTTCGGCGTGGTGCTGCCCATGGACGAATGGCAGGCGCTGTCCGAACGCCTGACCCGGGCCGGCGTGAAGTTCGTCATCGAGCCGCATATCCGCTTCAAGGGCGAAGTGGGCGAGCAGGCCACGATGTTCTTCATGGACCCCTGCGGCAATGCCCTGGAGTTCAAGGCCTTCAGCGACTTGAGCAGGCTGTTCGCGAAGTAAATGACGAGCATGGCCAGGGCGCGCGCCGGCAATCTTGAAGCGCCCTTCGCGGCCATGCAGACCACGCCCTTCGGCGCCATGGGCGTGCGCATCGAAGAAGAAGCCCTGGCTGAGCTGGTATTCCTTCCGGCGACCCGAGAAGTGATCAGGCCGTACACTCGCCTGGCCAATACGCTTGCCACGGATGCCTGCAAACAGATCGCCGCTTTCGTCGCCGATCCGGACTTCGTGTTCGATCTGCCGCTGGCCCAGCGCGGCACCGAATTCCAGCGCCGTGTATGGAATGCCATCTCCGCCATTCCCCGAGGCCGGACGCGCGGCTACGGCGACATCGCGCGCGAGCTGGGCTCGGCGCCCCGCGCCGTGGGACAGGCCTGCGGCTCGAACTTCTTCCCGCTGGTGATTCCCTGTCATCGCGTGGTCGCGGCCGGCGGCCTGGGCGGCTTCGCCCACCATGATGCAAAAAGCGCTGGCGGCTTTCATGTGGGTGTGAAACGCTGGTTACTGGAACAAGAGCTGCACAATAAAACGAAA
>CAXNIK010000052.1:0-13973 GCA_964202115.1 Burkholderiales bacterium | reverse complement strand
GACCTGCTGCACGTGCCTTACAAGGGCGGCCAGCAGGTGACGGTGGACCTGATCGCCGGCCGCGTCCAGCTCACGCTGTCCAGCATGGTGTCGTCCATGCCACATGTGAAATCGGGCAAGCTGGTCATGCTCGGAGTGGGAACGGCCAGGCGCTCGCCGGCCGTGCCCGACGTGCCCACGGTGATGGAACAGGGCTATCCGGATTTCGAGGTGTACACCTGGTACGGCATGTTCGGCCCAGCCGGGCTGCCGCGCGATATCGTCATCAGGCTGAACGCCGTGTACAACGAAGGACTCAGGCAGCCCGAGATCATCAAAAGCTTCGCAGCATCGGGCATGGAGCCGGCAGGCGGCTCGCCCGAAGACCTCGCCCGCGCCATGCGCAACGAATACGAGCGCTGGCGCAAGGTGGTGGCGGTGGCGAAGATCGAGGTGGAGTAAGAGGCAGGCAATCGCGCAACGGCACCGTTTGCGCGCTGATTCGAAGAGAGGAAACCCATGTCGGCAGACAACCACGGTAGGTCACGTCTCTGCGCAACTCTAGTGCTGTCGCTGGCAGCATCGGCCTGCTTGTCGCCTGTCGTGGCCCAGCCCTATCCCACCAAACCGGTGCGCATCATCACCAACTACACACCGGGCGCCACCACCGATTTCGTGGCCCGCATCATGGCCCAGAAACTGGGCGAGGCCACCGGCCAGACCGTTACCGTGGAAAACAAGCCCAGCGCCAACGGCGTGGTGGGCACCCAAGATGCAATCCGCTCCAAGCCCGACGGCTACACGCTGCTGTTCTCCACTTCCGGCCACACCTCGGTATCCAAGGCTCTGCTTACCGACAAGCTGCCCTTCGATCCCTTCAGGGAACTCACGCCCGTCACGCTGTTGGTATTGAGCACCCAGATGCTGTTGGTGCACCCATCGCTCGGAGTGAAGAACGTCCCCGATTTCGTGAAACTGATGAAGGCCAATCCGGGCAAGTACTCCTACGGCTCTGCCGGCATCGGAACGCCCAACTTCCTGGGGGTGGAACTGCTCAAATATCTGGGGGGCTTCGATATGCTCCACGTGCCCTACAAGGGTGGCGCGCAAGTGGTGGTCGATCTGGTGGCAGGGCGCACCCAGCTGACCATCAACAGTATGGTCCCGATACTGCCCCACGTTAACTCGGGAAAGATCATCCCCATAGGCGTGGGTTCGGCCAGACGCTCACCCAGCGCGCCAGACGTTCCCACCGTTATCGAGCAGGGCTACCCCGAATACGAGGTCTATACCTGGTACGGCATGTTTGCCCCGGCCAATCTCCCGCGCGACATCACCATGAAGCTGAACGGCATCTTGAACGATGCTCTCAAGCAACCAGACGTCGTAAAGACCTTCATCGCCCAGGGTGCAGAACCCGCCGGTGGCACGCCCGAAAACCTGGCCAGAATGATGCGCAGCGAGTACGAGCGCTGGCGAAAAGTGGTGGTTGCCGCGAAAATTGAAGTTGACCAGTAACACGACACCCGGCATGGAGGAGTTCATGGCAGCAGGATTTCGCAACAAGGCTTTCCCAATTGCGGTCGCGCTCGCGGCCCTGACCGTCGCCTCGACCGCGCTGGCGCAGAGCTACCCCGCCAAGCCGATACGCTTCGTCACCCCCTACGGCCAGGGCGGCAATGCCGACATCCTCACGCGCGTCATCGGCGAGGGCATGTCCAGGAGCCTGGGCCAGCCCATGATCGTGGACAACAAACCCGGCGGCGGCGGCAGCATAGGCACGAACATCGTCGCCAGGGCCGCGGCCGACGGTTACACCCTGCTCCTCATTTCCTCCTCGCACTCGGTCAATCCCAGTCTGTTCGGCAAAGAACTGCCCTACGACACAGTGAAAGACTTCGCCCCGGTCGGCATGACTGGCGCCACGCCCATCCTGGTGGTGGTGCACCCGGGCCTGGGGTTGAGCAGCATCAAGGAACTGATCGCACTGGCCAGGACCAAGCCCGGCAACATCAACTACGCCTCCTCCGGCAATGGTTCCCCGGCTCACCTGGCAGGCGCCCTGCTCGACTCACTTGGCGGCATCAAGACCGTGCACATACCCTACAAGACCACCGCCCAGGCAATGAACGACAACATTTCCGGCCAGGTGCAGATGGCCTACCCGGCGCAGTCCTCGGTGTTCGCCCACATCAAGTCGGGCAAGCTGCGCGCCCTGGGCATCACCAGCCCCAGGCGCTCGCCGCTCACCCCGGACATACCCACTGTCGCCGAGACCCTGCCCGGCTACCAGGCCAGCATCTGGAACGGCGTACTCACGACCGCCGGCACCCCGCGGCCCATCATCGCCAGACTCAATGCCGAACTGGTGAAGGCGCTCAACTCTCCGGAAGTCAGCACCAAGCTCACCGGCATGGGGGTGGAGATAGACCCCAGCACTCCAGAGGAGTTCGGCGCCTTTATCAGTGCCGAGATCGCGAAGTGGGCGCGCGTCATCAGGGAAAGCAATATCAAGGTGGAGATGGAGCGCTAGTCCCCGAGCCACGGGCTGCATCGTGCCCGCGGCTGAAAGAGCAGTCCAGGCTGCCACGGCAGAAAAGGAGGTAGTGATGAAGAACGTATTGATTGCCGCACTGCTGACCGCGACGACCGGATTCGCCGGCGGCGTGGCGGCACAATCCTATCCCACCCGCCCAGTGACGATAATCGTGCCCTCGGGCGCGGGCGGCGCGGCGGACATCGTGGCGCGCATCATCGCCAGGGAGCTGGAAAACGAAACCAAACAGACCTTTGTGGTCATGAATCAGGCCGGCGCCACCAACACCATCGGCGTGCGTTCGCTGCTGCAGGCGCCGGCGGACGGCTACACCACGCTGATCGCGGCGGCCACCAGCAGCCTGGCCACCAATGCCGTGTTCATCAAGGATCTGCCTTTCGACACGGTCAAGGACCTGGCGCCCATATCCTTCGTCGGCAATGCCGATTCCGCGCTGGTGGTATCCCCCACGCTGCCGGCGAAGAACGTCGCCGAGCTGGTGCAACTGGCCAGATCCAAACCAGGCGCGCTCAACTATGCCGCAACCAGCGTGGGCAGCGTCGGTCATCTCAACATGGAGCTGTTCAAGCAGGCGGCGAAAATCGACATGGTGCCGGTGCACTACAAGCAGACCTCGCAGATCCTGCCCGACCTCGCCGCCGGCCGCGTGGACGCCTGGATCACGCCGATCCCGGCGGTGATAGCCATGATCAGTGCCGGCAAGATCAGGGCGCTGGGCACCAGCGGTACCACGCGCTCGCCGCATCTGTCCGGCGTGCCGACCATCGCCGAGACTCCCGGGCTGAATGACTTCGAGGTGCTGAGCGCCTATGCCATGTTCACCAAAACCGGGGTGCCCAGGCCAATCATCGACAGGCTCAATGCGCTGGTGAAGAAGGTCACGCTCTCGCCCACGGTCAGGTCCCAGCTGGAGCGCCAGGGCGTGGACGCCATGTCCAGCGAGCCCGAGGCGGTGCGCGACACCATGGTGCGCTACATTGCCAAGTGGACGGCGCTGGTCAAGGCCGCGAATATCAAGATAGACTGAGCTGAATCACGGGATACTACTGATAACAATCATCCTGTTGAATTTCATCTGTACAAGATATAAGTACAAAAATGAGTATAAATAGCCTTGAAACAGTCCCCAGCAACAGCTAATCCAAAGAAAGCAATTCAGTGCCTTTCATTTTCAGCGTAGACATCGGCGGCACCTTCACCGATCTGGTCGCCTGCGACCTGGACAGCGGCGCCCTCACCTTCTCCAAGAGCCCTACCACCTACGACGACCTGGGGCGCGGCGTGTTCGACTGCATCAAGCGTGCTGCAGTCAACGCCCAGGACGCCATTTTCGTGAAGCATGGCACCACCCTGGTCATCAATGCCCTGTTGCAGCGCGCGGGCGCCGTCACGGCGCTGGTCACCACGCGCGGCTTTGTCGACGTGCTGGAGATCGCGCGCGGCAACCGCATGCGGCCCTTCGACCTGCGCTTTCGCCGCGACGCACCGCTCATCCCGCACGAGCTGCGCTTCGAGGTCACGGAAAGAATGCGCGCCAGCGGTGAAGTGGAGACGCCCCTGGACGAGGCCGAGCTGAAGGATCTTGCCAGTCGACTGAAAACGCTCAAGGTTGAGGCGGTGGCGATCTCCTTCCTCAACGCCTATGCCAACCCCACGCACGAGGAGCGCGCCGCACTGGTATTGCGCGAACTGCTTCCCGGCGTGTTCATCACCGCCGGCACGGAAGTGACGCGCGAGTGGCATGAGTTCGAGCGCACCGCCACCGCCGCCTCCAATGCCTATGTCGGACCGCAGGTGAGCCGTTACGTGGAAAATTTCGATGCCAGCCTGCGCAAGGTGGGCTTTTCGGGGTCGCTGCTGTTCATGGGATCCCACGGCGGCGTGGTGTCCGCCGCGCGCACCATGCGCGAGCCCATTTCGCTGGTGGAATCCGGTCCCGTGGGCGGCTGCATCGGCGCGGCGCGCTATGGCGCGTCGCTGGGCTTGCCCAACATCATCGCCTTCGACATGGGCGGCACCACCGCCAAGTGCATACTCATCGAGAACGGCGAGTACGCGGTGGAATCGACTTATCACATCGGCGGCGAGGAGACCGGCTTTCCCATACGCGGCAATGTCATCGACATCGTCGAAGTGGGCGCGGGCGGCGGCTCCATCGCCTGGGTGGACGAGCAGGGCGCCATGTCGGTGGGACCGCGCAGTGCCGGCTCCACGCCGGGCCCGGTGTGCTATTCGCGCGGCGGCACCGAGCCCACCGTGACCGACGCCAACCTGGTGCTCGGACGTCTCGACGCAGACTACTTCCTCGGCGGGGAGATGAAGCTGGACGCCGCCGCGGCGAAAGCAGCCATCACGAAAAAAATCGCCGAGCCGCTGCAGTACCAGGGCACAGACGGCCTGGCCCGTGCCGCCAGCGGCATCCTCACCATCGCCGGCTTCACCATGGCCGACGCCATCAAGCGCATTTCCATTTCGCGCGGCAAGGACCCGCGCGATTTCGCGCTGGTGAGCTACGGCGGCGGCGGCCCGCTGCACTCGGCCGAACTGGCGCGCGAGCTGCACATCCCCTTCGTCATCATCCCGCCCGAACCCGGCAACTTCTCGGCCACCGGCATGCTGCTGGCCGAAGCGCGCCTGGATTCGGCGCGCACCTTCGTGGCCGAGCTGTCCGCGCAATCCATGCAACAGCTCGTGGCCGTCATCGCCGAGCTGCAGCAGGGCTCGCGCAGCGCCATGGAAGCGGACTTCGGCTCGGAGAGCTCGGCCAACCAGGCCGGCGTGGCCTTTCGCAACCAGGCCGAGCTGCGCTACGTCGGCCAGAAGCACTCGCTCAAGGTGGCGCTCCCCGACAACATGAGCCTGGCGGCGCTGGACAAGGTGTTCCACAGCGCCTATCACCAGCGCTACGGCCATTCCATGCCCGGGGCGCCGGTGGAATTCGTCGCGGTGCACGTGGCGGCCACGCTGGAAATGCGCCGTCCGCGCACCGACAGCCTGATGAGCCAGCAGTCCCGCTCGCACGAGGGCCGGCCGAAGACGCGCCAGGTGTACTTCCTGGACGCCGGGCGCTATGTCCCCACCCCGGTGTACAACCGCTATGATCTGGCGGTGGGCTTTACAGCGGCCGGCCCGGCGGTGATCGAGGAATACGGTGCCACCACCCTGGTCGGCCCCAACGACACATTCAGCATAGGCGAGTTCAAGGAGATCCGAATTGACTGCCGAAACTAATCTCTCAGCCGCACGCGTGCCGGTGGACGTGCCGACCAAGTCCGACCCGCGCATCGACCCGGTGACGGTGGAGGTGATCAAGCGCCGCCTGGTGGCCATCGCCGATCACATGGACCTCAACATCACCCGCACCGCCTTCAGCCTGCTGGTGTCGGAGTACAAGGACTACGCCGTAGGCATCGTCGACGGCGAGGGCGCGCTGCTGTGCCAGTCCACCGCGGGCATGCCTCTCTTCATCGCGGACGTGCTCGGCGCGGCGGTGCGCGACGGCATCAGGATCTACGGCGCGGACGGCTTCGAGGAAGGCGATGTGGTCATCAGCAATGACATCGGCCAGCACCTGAACAACGTCGCCATGTACACACCGGTGTTCGATGCCGGCAGCCATGCACAAAAGCGTCCCGTGGCCTTCGTCGTGGTGGTCATGCACTGGGTGGACATCGGCGGGCGCAACCTCGGTTCGACCAGCCGCTTCGCCACCGACATCTGGCAGGAAGGCCTGCTCATCAATACCGTGAAGCTGTACTCCGCCGGCAGGCTGAATGCCGAGGTGCAGCGCATCATCCGCACCAACTCGCGCCTGCCCGAGGAGCTGATGGGCGACATCGACGCGCAGATCGGCGCCTGCTACATGGGCCGCGACGAGGTGGCCGACATCCTCAGAAAGTACGGCCTGCCGGTGTTCCGCCAGTCCGTGGAAGCCATGTGGGACCAGGCCGAGCGCGCCGCGCGCAAGGCCATCGCCGCCATACCCGACGGCATCTACTCGGCCGACGCCTTCATGGACGATGACGGCCTCAATCGCGGCAAGCACATCCCGCTCAAGGTGAAGGTCATCATCAAGGGCGAGGAAATGACCGTGGACCTCTCCGAGCTGCCCGGGGAGACCAAGAGCGCCATCAACGCCGGGGCGAGCGGCGGCGGCCAGTCCGTGGCGCGCCTGGGTTTCCGCTACGCCGTGCTGCCTGAAGGCCATGCCAATGAAGGCACGTTCCGGCCGCTCAAGCTGGTTCTGCCCGAGGGCAACATCATGAACTGCGGGCCCACCGCGGCGCGCAGCTATTACAACCTGGCCCTGCCCACGCTGATCGACCTGGTGATCAAGTCGCTGGCGCCGGCCATACCTGATCGCGTCGCCGGCGGCCATTACGCCACCTTCTCCTCGGTGCGTTTCCGCGGCACCAAGCCGGGAACAAAAAACGCCTTCCAGTGCGCCGAGAGCGGCTTCGGCGGCTGGGGCGCGCTGTCCGACGGCGACGGCCCCGGACCCTTTCGCACCATGTGCCACGGCGACACCCGCCTCATCCCCATCGAGGCGCAGGAAGCCGAGTTCCCCATCATGTTCGAGAGCATGGCCCTGCGGGCCGACTCGGGCGGCCCCGGCGAATTTCGCGGCGGCCTGGGCATGACCAAGAAGTACAAGGTGCTTGCCTCTTGCGAATTCCATGTCTCGGTGGACCGCACCGCCTGCCCGCCATGGGGCATCAACGGCGGCGGCAACGCGACCGGCGGCGGCGCCACCATCACCAAGGTCGACGGCAGCACCGGCGAGATCCTCAAGGAAGTGAGCCTCATGGGAGCGGGCGACCGCGTCACCATCTGGACCGGCGGCGGCGGCGGCTACGGCGCGCCTGAGAAACGCTCCATGGAGCGCATCAAACAGGACGTGAGCCGCGGCTACGTGTCACGCGAGGCGGCCGAGCGCGATTACGGCGTGGTGTTCGATGACAAGCTGAATGTGCTGCGGCGGCAGGCACCGGCGAAATCAGCTTAGTCTTCCCCCTCCCCTGCGAAGCGGGGGAGGGCCGGGGTGGGGGCATTACAGGGAGCAACCGAAATGCAAGCAGAAGACAAATACATCACCACCGACGGCCTGCGCATCCACTACCTCGACTGGGCCGAGCCCGATGGAGAGGACAAGCAGCCCCTGCTGATGCTGCATGGCATAGGCCGCACCGCACACAACTACGACCATCTCGTCCCACACTTCGCGCCGCATTACCGCGTCATCGCCGCCGACCTGCGCGGCCACGGCGACTCCGACTGGCATCCTGACGGCGCCTACCTCGTTGAAGACTACGTAAAAGACATCGAAGCATTGATCGCCGAGCTGGGCCTGACCAACATGGTGCTGATGGGGCAGTCCACCGGCGGGCGCGTGGTGCAGGTCATCGCCGGCAAGCAGCCCGGCCGCGTCGCCGCCGCCATCGTCGAGGATGTGGGGCCCGAGCGTCCCAAGGCCATCGCCGACAAGCGCGCCAGGCGCATGAGCGACGAAGAGGACGGCTGGGCCACGCAGGACGAAGTGCTGACCTCCATCCGGCCCAAGTACCCGCTTACCCCAGACTCACTGCTGCGCCACTTCGTGCAGACCGGAACGAAACAGCGCAGCGACGGCAGATGGATATGGAAAGTGGACCGCAACATCACCAAGGGATTCATCCCCACTGATATCTGGCGCTTCGTGCGCGAGATCGAGGCGCCCATCATTTACATCCTGGGCGGGGCCAGCAACATCGTGCCGCCCGAGACGCAGGAGGAATTGAAGGTAGCCCTGCCGCAAGTGGAGATCGTGACGATGCCGGGGTTAGGGCATTATCCGTGCGATGAGAAGCCGGAGGATTTCCTGGCCATCGTGGACGAATTCCTGGGATAACCCGATCACCGACGTATCTGAATTACTCGATATTTTTCGCGCTGCTTCCCGCCTGCAGTGACACCAGACATATTCCGTCCAGAGGAATCGCCATGATGTTCGTGCCAAAAATACGCCTTCAATCCTCTTTTACCGCTGCAGTGCTGGCATTCGCCGCATGTTCCGGCGGCGCCGGCGCACAGAACTACCCCGACAAGACCGTGCGCATCATCGCGGGCACGTCCCCCGGCGGGACATTGGACCTGCTCAGTCGAATCAGTGCCCAGAAGCTGACCGATTCACTGGGCCGCCCATTCATCGTGGAAAACCGTCCTGGCGCGGCGGGGACCATTGCTGCCGAATATGTCGCAAAATCGCCCAACGACGGCTACATGCTGATGATGGGCAGTGCGTCGATACTGGGGATCTCGCCGGCCCTGTATCCCAAGCTGGGCTATGACCCGGTCAAGGACTTCGCCCCCATTGGCATGGCCGCCAATGCCTCGTTCATTCTGGTGGCGTACCCGGGGCTCCCGGTGAAATCCGTGAAGGAGCTCATTGCGCTGGCGAAAGCCAAGCCCGGCCAGCTCAACTACGGATCTGCAGGCAACGGATCTTTCACCCATCTCGCCATGGAATTATTCAAGAGCATGGCCGGCGTCGACATCCAGCATGTTCCATACACGGGCACGGGCGGGGCCGCCATGGCTGATCTCTTGAGTGGCAAGACACAGATGATGATGAGCAGCGTTGCGACGCAGCTACCGCTCGTGCAATCCGGGAAACTGCGCGGGCTGGCGGTCACCGGGGCCCGGCGCACGGCCATCATGCCGGACCTGTCGACCATGGCTGAAGCCGGAGTAGCCGGTTATGACGCGGATAGCTGGTTCGGCATTGTGGCGCCCGCGGGAACCCCGCGAAACATCGTGACCATTCTGAATGCGGCCCTGGTCAAAGGGCTGAACAACGCCGAGACACGGGAAAAACTGCTGGCGCAGGGCCTTGAGCCCTTGGAGTACACGCCGGATCAGTTCGCGCGGTTGATCCGCGACGAGGTGCCCAAATGGGCCAAGGTCGTGAAGATATCGGGCGCGACGGCTTCGGACTGACCCCTTATCCCCGGGGTCGAACGTTACGCGGCGGAGCGGCGCTCGGCCGCGTTCTCCGCAATGGCCAGGCCTGCGATGCGTCCAAACACGGCACCTCGCAATACGGAAGTCGCACTCGGGTAGATCTGGTGATACAGGCCGGAGGTTTCTCCCGCCGCATACAGCCCCGCGATAGGCCGGCCGTCGTTGTCGATGACCTGGGCCCGGCTGTCGATTTTCAGGCCGCCGAAAGTAAAGCAATTTCCCGAGAACACCGGATAGGCCCCGAAGGGCGCGCGATCGAGCGGGCGCGCCCAGTTTGATTTCGGCGGCCGCAGCTCCCTGGTCGCCAGATGGTCTTCCTCATGGGGATTGAAGGTGCCCTGCACGCAGGCGGCGTTATAGGCAGCCACGGTCCTCTGCAGCGATTCGGCCGGAATCTCCAGCTTCTCTGCCAGCCCCTCCAGGGTTGCCGACTCGATCGCCGGGTGATCGCTTCGCACGGTCATTTTCCAGTTTTTGACATCGTCGATCCGGCTGTCGTAGATGATGTAGGCAATGCCCCTGGGTTGCTCGGCAATGTCCCGGGCAGTCTGGTCGTAGTTGGTGTTGATGTTGCCAGGCGGTCCTTCATCGGTGAATCGGTCACCCAGGGCATTCACCATGACCCCAAAGGGATAGCACATGACGCAGGTGTACTGCTTGGAGCGCGGGTCGAGCAACTCACCATGGTAGGAGCCGAAGTCGCCTGCCGGCGCCGCGCCGATCTCAAGGGCCATGCGAATTCCCTCTCCCTTGTTGTAATACCCTCCAGGCGCAACGGGCCGTATGAACTCGGCTCTTCGGCCAAGGTAATGGGTCAGCATTTCGGAATTGCCTTCGAATCCCCCGCACGCGAGAACCACCGCCTTGCCCCTGATGCGTGCGCCCAAGCCGGTGCGGTTTCGTGCAATGACGCCGGCGATGTTGCCGGCATCGTCCAGCAAGAGCTTGTTGGCGGTGTGCTCGTAAAAAAACTCCGCCCCCTGCTTTTTCGCATACGCCGACAGCGATTCGATCATTGCCAGGCCGCCACCGATGGGCCTTATCCTGGGCGGCGTCGCGGCCTGCATGTAATGCGCCGGACGGGTGCCGTCGAATTTGATGCCGAATTCCTTCAGCCACTGGATGGTCGGTCCGGCGCCGGCTGCAAATGTCGAAATCAGTTCCGGATCCGGAAGGGGATGCGCCTTCACCATGGAAGGCCAGTCCCGGTAGGGGGAGGCAATGGCCGTCAGCAGATTGGGGTCGAGGTTATATCCGGCGTTGACGCTGAAGGATTCCTCGAAATCATCATTGACCTCGTTCTCGCTTTTCATATACATGTTGCCGTCGGTGTAGCGCGTGTTCCCGCCGTACTCATCCCGGGTAGCCCTTTCCACCACCGCCACCGACAGGCCCTTTTGCACGGCTGCCGCCATGGCCGCGCAACCCGCGATTCCGGTCCCAACCACCACCACATCAAACTCCCTGCCGTCCGACTCTTTCACAATGCACCCCTTGTCATGACCTGCTCCAAATCCCGTTTTAACGTCCGCGGAACCAAGTCAGTGATTATTCCAGTTCAAGACCCGATCGCAGCGGAATTCTATTCGTCCTTCTTCGGGCTGTCTCAGGTACCTGAATACTGGTGCCATGCGTTGCGAGGAATCTTTCTTCATTTCCTTCAATCAAGACAGAGAGCAACCGTCCTCGCCCGGGACAGAATGCGCATTGCCCCGGCAGCGATTGTTGCCCATGGACAAGACCGAGTTTATATATTTGTATAGATATAGTTAAGAACCGCTTAAGGGTAATGGACCGGGCGTGATGTACGATCCTCATAGGGTTTAGAATGAATCAAAAGAGGGCTTACCCCCGTGTCTTCCCGAGGAGGAGCAATGAACCCAATTTCACGCAGCGCTGAATCGCCCGGCCTGGTTTCGCGACCCCACGCAGCCGCGATCATCTTCGCGGCACTGATCACGGCGGGCACGCCCGTCATCGCCCAGACCTACCCGGCAAAACCGATCCGCATGGTGGTGCCCTCCGGGGCCGGAGGCAACGCCGATATCATCGCGCGCATCACCGCCGAGGGCCTGTCCCGGGGCATGGGCCAGGCGGTGATCGTGGACAACCAGGTGGGCGGGCGCGGACTGCCCGGCACCAACCAGGTCGCCAGGGCCGCGCCCGACGGCCACACCATCCTCATGGCCAGTTCCACCCATGCGGTCAACGCCAGCCTGATGCCCAAGCTGCCCTTCGATCCCCTCAAGGACTTCGCACCGGTGAGCCTGGTGTGCTCGACCTCCCTCCTGCTGGTGGCGCATTCTTCCGTGCCCGCCAACAACATCAAGGAGCTGATCGCGCTGGCCAAGGCCAGGCCCGGCACGCTGAACTACGCCTCCGTGGGCATCGGCTCGCCCGCGCACCTGGGTGCCGAGCTGCTCAACACCATGGCGGGGATCAAGCTGGTGCACGTCCCCTACAAACTCACCGCGCAGGGCAACACCGACACCATCGCCGGCGTGGTGCAGCTCGCCTTCCCCGGCGTGTCCTCGCTGCTGCCGCATGTGAAGTCGGGCAAGCTCAAGGCCCTGGGCATCTCCAGCAAGCGGCGCTCGGCGCTGGTGCCGGACGTGGCCACGGTGGCCGAGACCCTCCCCGGCTATGAGGCGACGCTTTGGAACAGCGTGCTCGCCCCGGCCGCCACGCCGCGGCCCATCATCGCCAGGCTCAACGCCGAGGTGGTGAAGGCGGCCAACTCGCCCGAGGTCAAGGCCAAGCTCAACACCGCCGGCCAGGACGTGGAGACCGGCACGCCCGAGGAAATGGGCGCCTTCCTCGAGGCGGAGATCAAGAAGTGGGCGCGGGTGATCAAGGAAGCCGGGATCAAGGTCGAGGACGATTGATCCGCCAGACCGCAATACCATAGGGAGAGAGCGATGAAATCAATTTTCCATGCTGGTCAGCGGCAAGGCGCGGCAGCGATCCTGACTGCCGTCATGCTTGCGACGGCAACATCCGTGGCGGCACAGAATTTTCCCAACAAGCCGGTGCGCTTCGTCGTCCCGGCCGCCGCCGGCGGCAATGCCGACATCATGGCGCGCATCGCCGGCGAAGGCATGTCCCGGGACCTGGGCCAGCAGGTCTACATCGACAACCAGGCCGGCGGACGGCAGATCCCGGGCACCAACCTGGTCGCCAAGGCCAATCCCGACGGCTACACGCTCATCGCCGTAGGACTGTCCTTCACCGCCAATGCCGTGCTCTACAACGATCTCCCCTACGATCCGGTGAAGGATTTCGCGCCTGTGGGTGTGTTCGGCTCGACGCCGCTGCTGGTGGTGGCCCATCCCGGCCTGCTCGCCAACTCCATGAAGGAGCTGATCGCGCTGGCCAAAGCCAGGCCCGGCACCATCAACTATGCCTCGGCCGGCATCGGCTCCCCCGCCCACCTAGGCGGCGAACTGCTGAAAAGCATGGCCGGCATCGATCTCTTGCACGTGCCCTACAAGGCCACCGCCCAGGCCAACCAGGACAGCGTGACCGGCGTGGTGCAGCTCTCCCTGCCCGCCGCGGCCTCCATCGTGTCGCTGGTGAAAAGCGGCAAGCTGAAGGCCCTGGGCATAGGCAGCCTGAAGCGCTCGCCGCAGATGCCGGAAGTCCCCGCCATTGCCGAGACCCTGCCCGGCTACGAAGTGCAACTGTGGAACGGCATGGAGGCGCCTGTGGCCACGCCCAAGCCGATCATTACCCGCCTCAACTCTGCACTCAACAAGGGCCTCAACTCACCCGACATACGCGACCGCATGATCAAGGCCGGCCTGGATGTCGATCCCCAGACCCCGGAGCAGATGGCCGCCTACATCGATCGCGAGATCAGGAAGTGGACCAAGCTGGTGAAGGAAGTGGGGATCCAGGGGGAGCGGTAGGTTGTCATCACCCCACCTCGTCATTCCCGCGAAAGCGGGAATCCAGCGACTTGAACCGTCGGGGTTCTAAATAAATGGGTTATAGTTATGATCACAATATTCTCATTCATAAACTTCCACCAATGCCTCAATCTTTAATTAGATAATAATAAGTCACACCCATCCTCTGCCGGACCCGTATCACTTTTCAAGCGAGATTGTCACTTCACTGCGCATGGATGAGAATGATTTACTGCCGTGCAAGGTTTCACGGACTGTTGTTTCAAGGGGTTAAGGTTTTTGCTGCAACCTATCACGACGAGCTTTCTTGTTCGGGGATTGTCATGTTGATGATTACAGGTCCATTTTCACGAACTGGCCAGAAGCGGCGGTCGTGATGAATGGTTTTTCGGCAAATGATTAAACTACAAGGGCTTCCCTAAAAATCAAGCAAATAGTTTCCCGCGCAGTTTTCTCTGCAGTTCTCTATCTTGAAACAGTGCTCGATCCAAGTCTTGCTGCTGGCGGTGTTACGTCAATGCGGGTGCTTC
>CAXNIK010000051.1:0-14076 GCA_964202115.1 Burkholderiales bacterium | reverse complement strand
CGCGCGCAGGTTGAGCGACAAGTCCATGAGCAACTGCTGGCGGCGCTCTTCCGGGAAGAAGTTGATGATCCGGTCCAGCGCCTGGTTGGCGCTGTTGGCGTGCAACGTGCCCAGCGCCAGGTGACCGGTTTCGGCGAAGGCCACGGCGTGCTCCATGGTTTCCCTGGCCCGGATTTCACCGATGAGGATGACATCGGGCGCCTGGCGCAGGGTATTGTGCAGGGCGGCTTCCCAGGAGTCGGTGTCCACGCCCACTTCGCGCTGGGTGATCAGGCTCTTGATGTGCGGGTGGGTGTACTCGATCGGGTCTTCGATGGTGATGATGTGGCCGTAGTGGTTTTCGTTGCGGTAGCCGATCATGGCCGCCAGCGTGGTCGATTTGCCCGAGCCCGTGCCGCCCACCATGATGACCAGGCCGCGCTTGGTCATGATCACGTCTTTCAGCACCGGCGGGATTCTCAAATCGTCGAACTTGGGGATGCTGGTGGTGATTACCCGCAGCACCAGGCCGACGTACTGCTGCTGCACGAAGGCATTGACCCGGAAGCGCCCTATGCCGCCGGGGGCGATGGCGAAGTTGCACTCCTTGGTGGCCTCGAAGGCCGCCGACTGCTTGTCGTTCATGATGGAGCGCGCCAGGTCCGAGGTGTGCTGCGCCGTGAGCGGCTGCTGCGACACCGGGGTCATCTTGCCGTCTACCTTCATGGCCGGCGGAAAACCCACCGTGATAAAAAGGTCGGAACCCTTTTTCGCAATGAGCAGCCGCAGCAGCTCGTACATGAATTGTGTTGCCTGTTCGCGTTCCATGGTCTGTTCCTCGCGGGCTAAGAAGCGGTTACTGTTATTACTTGAAGTTGTCCTTGTTGGCGGCCTTGCTGCGCGCCTCCTCCATGGAGACCACGTTGCGCGCCACCAGTTGCTGCAGGTTCTGGTCCAGGGTCTGCATGCCGAACTGCTGACCGGTCTGGATGGCCGAATACATCTGCGCGATCTTGTTCTCGCGGATAAGGTTGTTGATGGCGGGGGTGCCGATCATGATCTCGTGCGCGGCCACCCGGCCGTTGCCGTCCTTGGTACGCAGCAGCGTCTGGGCAATGATGGCCTTCAACGACGTGGAGATCATGGCGCGGATCATGTCCTTCTCCGCCGCCGGAAACACGTCAACCAGACGGTCGATGGTCTTGGCGGCAGAAGAGGTGTGCAGCGTGCCGAACACCAGGTGGCCGGTCTCGGCGCCGGAGAGCGCCAGGCGGATGGTTTCCAGGTCGCGCATTTCACCCACCAGGATCACGTCCGGGTCCTCGCGCAGCGCGCTGCGCAAGGCATTGTTGAAGGACAACGTGTGCGGGCCAACCTCGCGCTGGTTGATCAGGCATTTCTTGGACTCGTGCACGAACTCGATCGGGTCCTCGATGGTGAGGATGTGGCCTTCTTCCTCTTCGTTCTTGTGGTTCACCATGGCCGCCAGCGTGGTGGACTTCCCCGAGCCGGTGGGGCCGGTCACCAGCACCACGCCGCGCGGCTGGTCGGAGATTTCCTTGAAGATCTTGGGCGCCTTCAGGTCCTCCAGCGACAGGATCTTGGAGGGGATGGTCCGCAGCACAGCGGCGGCGCCGCGCTGCTGCACGAAGGCATTGACGCGAAAACGGGCGAGCTGCGGGATGGCGAAGGAGAAGTCGCACTCCAGGTTCTCCTCGTAGAACTTGCGCTGCCCGTCGTTCATAATGTCGTAGATCATCCCGTGCACATCCTTGTGGTCCATGGCCGGGAGATTGATGCGCTTCATGTTGCCATGCACCCGGATCATGGGCGGCACGCCTGCGGACAGGTGCAGGTCGGAGGCTTTGTTCTTGACGACGAAGGCGAGGAGTTCGGAGATATCCATATATAATCGCTCGTGCTTTCCAGAAGGTAGAACGCCGCCGAAGTACATCACACCGGCGGCGCCGGACGCCTGAACCCAGGCCTGTCAGCAGTAAAACCCGTAACACTTTGTTGCTTCTTGATTATGGCCGCAATCCCGACGAGCTTGCAAGCAAGGCTTACGGCCGTTCACGAACGAATTGGCAGGGCCTGCTCGCAGGCCGCAAGGACGCCTGATTCGGTGCAACTGGTGGCGGTTTCCAAGACCTTTCCGGCCTCCGCCATCGGCGACGCCGCGGCCGCCGGGCAATGTCATTTTGGCGAGAATTACCTCCAGGAATCACTGCCCAAGGTGGAGCAACTATCCGGCCGGGGTCTCATATGGCATTTCATCGGCCCGATCCAGAGCAACAAGACACGCCCCATCGCCGAGCACTTCGACTGGGTGCACACCGTGGAGCGCGAGAAGATCGCCCGCCGTCTGTCGGAGCAGCGGCCGGCGAACCTGGCGCCGCTGAATATCTGCATCGAGGTCAATGTCAGCGGCGAGGCCACCAAGAGCGGCGTGGCGCCACAGGAAGTGGCCGCCCTGGCGCATACCATCAACATCCTGCCGCGCCTGAAGCTGCGCGGCCTCATGGCCATACCGGAGCCGACCGAGGACACGGCCCTGCAGCGACGGCGTTTTGCGCTGCTGCGCGAACTGAAGGACACGCTGGTGCGCGAGGGCCTGGCCCTTGATACCCTGTCCATGGGCATGTCCGCGGACCTGGAGGCGGCGATTGCCGAAGGGGCGACGATGGTGCGCGTGGGGACGGCGATTTTTGGGGAGCGCAAGTGAGCAGACTGATTTAAACCCTGCGCGCTGCGCGCGCTCCTCACGTTTTCTGCACGGATAAACAGCATCCGCGCAGAAAACGCGAGGTTGTATAAAAGCAATACTGAAAGATCGTTATGAAAATCACATTCATCGGCGGCGGCAATATGGCCCAGGCCATCATGGGCGGCCTTGCGCGCGGCGGTTTTGCCGGCGCCGACATCGGCGTGGTTGAGCCGGCGGCCGAAGCACGCGCGAAGCTGGCGCAGGACTTCGGCGTAAAGGCACAGGCCAGTGCGGAAGCGCTCACCGCGCTGGGCGATCTCATCGTCATGGCGGTGAAGCCGCAGCAAATGCGAGAAGCCGCCACCGCACTGCGACCCAAATTGCAGCCGAACCAAGTCGTGCTGACCATCGCCGCGGGCATCCGCCTGGCGGACCTGGCGCGCTGGCTGGGCGGACACGCGCGATTGATTCGCTGCATGCCCAACACGCCGGCACTGATAGGCGCGGGAGTCACCGCGGCCTATGCCACGCCGGCGGTGACGGCGGAAGAAACCGCGCAGGCCGCGCGCGTGCTCCAGACCATGGGCAAGCTGATCTGGGTGAAATCCGAGGCGCTGCTCGATCCGGTGACGGCGGTGTCGGGCAGCGGTCCGGCCTATGTGTTTTATTTCATCGAGGCGCTGGAACAGGCGGCAAGGGAGCTGGGGCTGGAAGCCGATGCCGCGCGCACCCTGGCGCTGGAGACCTTCCTCGGCGCGGCCAAACTCGCCGCGGGCTCGGCCGACGATCCGGCCACGCTGCGCGCCAAAGTGACATCAAAGGGCGGCACCACCGAGGCAGCGCTGGCGGTCATGCAGGAAGACAAACTCAAGGAAGCCTTCGTGCGCGCCGTGCACAAGGCCAATGCGCGCGCGCTGGAGCTGGGTGAGCAGATGGGCAAGGACGGGGACAACCACTGATGTTCGGCCAGATCGGATCGCTGCTGATAGACACGCTGGGCATGTTGCTGGTGTACACGCTGCTCTTACGCTTTCACATGCAGTGGTTGCGCGCGCCCTTTCGCAATCCCGTGGGCGAATTCATCGCGGCGCTGACCAACTGGGCGGTGCTGCCGGTGCGGCGCGTCATCCCCGGCATGCTGGGCCTGGATGTCGCCACGCTGCTGCTGGCCTGGCTGACGCAGGTGCTGGTGACGGCGCTGCTACTGGCACTGCGCGGCTATGACTTCGCCAGCGCGCCGGGCATCGCCTTCGGATTGCTGGCGGTCATGGCTGTGCTGGATCTGCTCGCCCTCTCCATCAAGCTGCTGATCGGCGCGGCCATCGTGCAGGCCCTCCTTTCCTTCGTTGCGCCCTACTCGGTGCTGGCACCGGTGCTGGACGCGCTGACCCGGCGTTTCTATGCGCCGTTTCGCCGCTTCATTCCGACGCTGGGCGGATTTGACCTGTCGCCCCTCTTCCTGATCCTGGCCGCGCAGATCGCGCTAATCATGCTGGACAACGTGAAGCAGTTCGCGGCTTCGCCGTTCTAGTTGGCCTGATGGTCTGGTACCGGCGCACCGAGGGCGGCTGGCTGCTGCAGGTGCATGCGCAGCCCGGCGCGAAGACCAGCAATGTTGCGGGAATGCATGGCGAGGCGCTGAAGATCCGCATCGCCGCCCCGCCCGTGGATGGCAAAGCCAATGCCGCGCTCATCGCCTTCGTCGCCGCGCAACTGGGCGTGGCCAAACGCCTGGTCACGGTGGAAAAGGGTGAGTCTTCGCGCGAGAAATTGTTGCGCATCGCCGACCCGGGCGCTGATCCGGCGCGGCTGTTGCGGGAATGACTGCAGCCAGGCCGGCCGGCCGGGGTATTTATTATCTTTATTGCAGGAAAGTTCTTGTTTCAAGTGGTTGACCAAAGCAATTGTAATCAACCGTTGTACACCACCAGCCCGCCCACCAGGGTGTAGCGCACCTTGCCCGGCAACTCGTAGCCCATGAAGGGCGTGTTCTTGCCCTGGCTCTTCAAGCCCTCGGCCGTGATGCGTACCATGGCCTCGGGATCGAAGATGCACAGATCGGCGGCCTCGCCCACGGCCAGGTGCCCGCCGGCAATGTCCATGATGGCCGCCGGCTTGCCGCTGACCGCGGCCAGGGTTTTCGCCAGCGGCAGCTTCATCTCGCTGCCCCACTTGAGCGCCAGCGGCAGCAGCAGCTCCAGGCCGGTGGCGCCGGCCTCGGATTCGGAGAAGGGCAACTGCTTGGCGTCCTCGTCCACCGGCGCGTGATCGGAGCACAGCGCATCCACGGTGCCATCGGCCAGACCTGAGCGCAGCGCGTCGCGGTCGCGGCCCGAGCGTAGCGGCGGGATGAGGTGGCAATGCGAATCGAAGTAGCCGATGTCCATCTCCGAAAGATGCAGGTGATGCGCCGACACGTCGCAACTGATGGGCAGGCCCTCGCGCTTGGCCTCGCGCACCAGCTCCACGCCGCGCGCCGTGGACAGGCGCTGCAGGTGCACGCGCGCGCCGGTGTCGCGCACCAGTTGCACGATGGTCATGATGGCGATGGTCTCGGCCGAAGCCGGGATGCCGGGCAGGCCCAGGCGCGTGGCCACCTCGCCGTCGTGGGCCACGCCCTCGTGCGCGAGATGGGCGTCCTGCGGCCGCAGCCAGACGGTGAAACCGAAAGTGGAGGCGTATTGCAGCGCGCGCCACAGCACCTGGGTGTCGGCCATGGGCGCATCGGCCTGGGAGAAGGCCACGCAGCCGGCTTCGCGCAGCAGCACCATCTCGGTCAGTCGCTTGCCCGCCAGTTGCACGGTCAGGGCGCCCAGCGGATGCACATGCACCAGGTTCAGGCTGCGCGCGCGGTGCTTGAGCATTTCCACCAGGCCCGGTTCGTCCAGCACCGGATCGGTGTCCGGTGGGCAGGCCAGGCTGGTGATGCCCCCGGCCAGCGCGGCATGCAGCTCGGTTTCCAGTGTCGCCTTGTATTCGAAGCCCGGCTCGCGCAGCCGCGCCGACAGATCCACCAGGCCCGGTGCCACCACCAGGCCGGCAGCGTCGATGCTGCGCTGCGCCTTGAAATCGGCGGGCGCCGCGCCTGCTGTACCCGCTGTACCCGCTGTACCCATGGCAACGATGCGGCCGGCGGCGATATACACATCCTGCTGCGCATCCGTGCCGGTTTTGGGGTCGATCACGCGGCCGTTCTTGATATGGATCTTCATGTCAGTTGCCAGCCAATATGGACATCACCGCCATGCGCACGGCGATGCCGAAGGTCACCTGCGGCAGGATCACCGAGTGCGGGCCGTCGGCCACCGCCGAATCGATCTCCACGCCGCGATTCATGGGGCCCGGATGCATGACGATGGCGTCGGGCTTGGCCAGGGCGAGTTTCTCCGAGGTGAGGCCGTAGCTCTTGAAGAATTCCTGGGCCGAGGGCAGCAGCGGCCCGTTCATGCGCTCGTTCTGCAGGCGCAGCATGGCCACCACATCGCAGCCGGCGAGCCCCTTCCCCATGTCGTGAAACACCTTCACGCCCAGTTGCTCCACGCCGGCCGGCATCAGTGTCTTGGGGCCGATGACGCGCACATCGGGCACGCCCAGGGTGGTGAGGCCGTGGATGAAGGAGCGGGCCACGCGCGAATGCAGCACGTCGCCCACCACGGCCACCGAGAGATTGGCGAAGTCCTTCTTGTAATGGCGGATGGCGTAGAGATCGAGCAGGCCCTGGGTGGGATGGGCGTGGCGGCCGTCGCCGGCATTGATGACATGCAGATGCGCGGCCACATGCCGCGCGATCAGGTAGGGCGCGCCGCTGGAGGCATGGCGCACGATGAACATGTCGGCATGCATGGCCGACAGGTTGTCGATGGTGTCCAGCAGCGACTCGCCCTTGGAGGCGGAGGAGGTGTTGATGTTGAGATTGATGACGTCGGCCGACAGGCGCTTGGCGGCGATCTCGAAGGTGGTGCGGGTGCGCGTGGAGTTCTCGAAGAACAGATTGAACACCGACTTGCCGCGCAGGAGCGGCACCTTCTTCACTTCGCGCTCGGTGATGCCGACGAAGGAGTCGGCGGTGCCCAGGATGTGCATCAGCGTCTCGCGCGGCAGCCCTTCTATGGACAAGAGGTGCCGCAGTTCGCCGTTGTCGTTGAGTTGGGGGTTCTTCATGTCCTGGTTCCGGGCTTGCTTCATGAGGCCTGACCCCGCACACGATGGCTGGTGGACAGGCTCAGGCTGAAGCTGCCGGTTTCCTTGCGATCGAGGACCAGCACCTGCTCGGGCGGCACCTCCAGCGTGCCGCCGCAGTACTGCGCGGCCACGGGCAGCTCGCGCCCGCCGCGATCAACCAGCACCGCCAGGTCTATGCGCGCCGGCCGGCCGTAGTCGAACAGCTCATTCATGGCCGCGCGCACGGTGCGTCCGGTGTAGAGCACATCATCGACCAGCAGCAGGCGCCTGCCCTGCACGTCGAAGGGAATATGCGAAGGCTTGACGTTGCGCGACAGGCCGGTCTGGTCGAAGTCGTCGCGGTAGAAGGAAATGTCCAGCACGCCCATGGGCTGGGTCACACCGAGCTCGCGATGCAGGCGCTCGGCCAGCCAGGCGCCTCCGGTCATGATGCCCACCACGCAGGTGTCGGGGGTGATGCGCGGCTGCAACTGGCGCAGCAGCTCCGCATACAGGGTCTCTGCCTCGGGCAGCGTTGGAAGTGCGATGCTCATGCGCGCCTTTCAGTTGCGTTCGCGTCCAGCCAGACCTGGAGAATGATCTGCGCCGCCAGGGCATGACTCTCGTGCTTGTGCGCGCGGCCGCCGCGGCCGCGCTCGCGCAGGCTGGCTTCGGCCTCGACCGAGGAGAGACGCTCGTCGATCAGCAACACCGGCAGGCCGAAACGCCCCTCGAGCTGGCGCGCGAAACGCCGCGCGCGCCGGCTCATGTCGTGCTCTTCGCCCTCCAGGCCCAGCGGCAGGCCGACCACCAGCCGGCCAGGCTGCCACTCCGCGATCAGCGCGGCGATGCGGCCAAAGCGTTCCGCGTTGGCTTCGGCGTCGATGAATTCCAGCGCATGCGCCATGCCGGTCTCGGTGTCGCCCACGGCCACGCCGATGTAGCGCTCGCCGAAATCGAAGGCCAGCACGCCGGGCGCCCTGGGAGTGCCGTCAGTGGCGCCGTCCGTGGCGCCGTCCGGGATGCCGGAGGATGAAGGCGGGATGGGAGGAATCATCAGGGCGTGGCCGCCGCGAACCAGGCCTCGCGTGGCGGCGTCATGCATGCCCCGCCTCGTCGGACAGATTGGCATAGTTCACCCCGAGCAGGCCCATGGCCGCCGTCAGGCGCGCCTCCACCGGCAGATCGAACAGGATGGCGTCGCTGGCTTCCACGGTCAGCCAGGCATTGTGCTTGAGTTCGTTCTCCAGCTGGCCGGCGCTCCAGCCTGAGTAGCCCAGGGTCACCAGAAACTTGCCCGGGCCGTCGCCCTTGCCCACGGCCTCGAGGATGTCCTTGGAGGTGGTCAGGCCCAGCTCTTCCTTGATGGCCAGCGTCGATTGCCAGCCGCCCTTGGGGTTGTGCAGCACAAAACCGCGATCGGTCTGCACCGGCCCGCCGAAATACACCGGCGCCTTGCCCATGCCACGGGACTTCAATTTGAGATTGAGCCGGTCGAACAGGGTCGACAGCGTCATGTCCATGGCCCGGTTGACCACCACACCCAGGGCGCCGTCGGCGTTGTGCTCGCAGATGTAGGTCAGGGTGCGGAAAAAATTCGGATCGGCCATGCCGGGCATGGCAATGAGAAAGTGGTTGGTTAGATTTACTTTGTCCACTAGGGCCATATTGTAATCTCTGGGACTCCCCCGCACAATTTTTCTCGCCCCCTGCTGATGCCCCCATCCTCGCCTGACGCTTCTCCTGCCGCCTCTGCTGCCGAACGTGCCCTGGTGTGGTTCCGCCGCGACCTGCGCTTTGTCGACCATGCCGCGCTGTACCACGCCCTCAAGGCGGCGCGCGCCGTATGGTGCGTGTTCGTGTTCGATACCGACATCCTGGATGCGCTGCCCTCCAAGCGTGATCGCCGGGTGGAGTTCATCCATCACAGCGTGGTCGAGCTGGAGGGCATCCTGCGCGAGCACGGCGGCGGCCTGATCGTCCTGCATGGCCGCGCGGTCGAGGAGATTCCCCGGCTGGCCGCCAGGCTGCGGGTTGGCGCGGTGTATGCCAATCGCGATTACGAGCCCGCGGCCTGCGCGCGCGATGCCGCGGTCGGCCGCGCTCTGGCTGAGACCGGCCGCGAGCTGAAGCTCTACAAGGACCAGGCCATATTCGAATGCGACGAGGTACTCACCGCCGCGGGCCGGCCTTACACGGTGTTCACGCCCTACAAGAATGCCTGGCTGAAGCGACTGGACTCGTTTTACCTCCAGCCCTATCCAGTGGAGAAATACGCCGCCGCGCTGGCACGGACGGAGGATGCCGCGCCGCCCCCTTCATCGCTGCCGTCGCTCCAGGACTTGGGCTTCGAAAGCACCAATCTTCTGGCCATCCCGGTGCGCCCGGGCAGCGCCGCCGGGGCTGCGCTGCTGGAGGATTTTCTGGAGCGCATGGATGACTACGGACGGGCGCGCGATTTCCCCGCCGTCAAGGGCCCTTCCTATCTGTCGGTGCATCTGCGCTTTGGCACCGTGTCCATACGCCGCCTCGCCGCCGAGGCGCACTCGCGCGGCGGCCGCGGGGCGGAGACCTGGCTGTCGGAACTGATCTGGCGCGATTTCTATTTCCAGATCCTGCACCATCATCCGCGCGTGGTCGGCCATGCCTTCAGGCCGGAGTATGAAAACGTGCAATGGGACAACGACCCGGCGCTGCTCACCGCCTGGAAAGAAGGCCGTACCGGCTATCCGCTGGTGGATGCGGCCATGCGCCAGATCAATGCCACGGGCTACATGCACAATCGCCTGCGCATGGTGGCCGCCTCCTTCCTGGTGAAGGACCTGCACGTGGACTGGCGCCTGGGCGAGCAATACTTCGCCGACGAGTTGAATGACTTCGATCTCTCGGCCAACAACGGCGGCTGGCAATGGGCCGCCTCCACCGGCTGCGACGCCCAGCCCTACTTCCGCATATTCAATCCGGTGACGCAGTCGGAGAAATTCGATGCCGATGGGAAATTCATTCGCCGCTATGTGCCCGAGCTGGCCAGGGTGCCGGCAAAACGCATCCATGCGCCCTGGAGCATGTCCCCTGAGGAACAGCAGGCCGCGGGCTGCCTCATCGGTCGGGATTATCCAGCGCCGGTGGTCGATCACGATGTGGCGCGCAGGATCACGCTGGAGCGCTTTCAGTTCGCCAGGAGCAGGAACAATTCGACAGGCGGAAAAAAAGCGGCCCGATGACCGGGCCGCTTTTGACTGCTCTTTGCAGCAGGCGCCCGAGGGCGCCCCGGACTCAAACCGACTTGAGATTCCCGGCGGCTTGCTTGCCGCGCTCGGTCAGCACGTCGAAGCTGACGCGCTGGCCTTCATTGAGCGTGTCCATGCCGGCCTTCTGAACTGCGCTGATATGCACGAACACATCCTTGGCACCACCCTCGGGCTCGATGAAACCAAATCCCTTGGTGGTGTTGAACCACTTTACTGTACCGATAGCCATGAACGGCCTCCTAAAGCACCCGCCGCAATAAAGCGGGTTTGGTTCCGCGCGCAAATCGGGCGCGGGTAGCGAACAACTCGTGACCCATCCAGACGCAATTTCCACACACGAATAAATGCGCGCAGACGGGCTTTAACGTAGTGGATGACTTGGTAGGAACCGCCCGAATCAGGACGACAGGAGCGGGTAGCTGTAGAAGGCAGGCCAGAACGTAGAGATTGCGGGCCGCACTGTGCCCGTCTCCGCCGGGATTGTCAATCCGAAACCAGTGGGAGGGCTGGCGTCACCTGGGGCAGCAAGCTGGCGATATGGGCTAGCAGCTCGTCTTCCTGATAAGGCTTGCCCAGAAACGCATTCACCCCGAGCTCGCGCGCGACATTGCGGTGCTTGTCGGCGGTGCGCGAGCTGATCATGATGATGGGCAGTTTGGCCAGCGCGGCATCGGCGCGCACATGCCGGGTGAGCTCGAAGCCGTCCATGCGCGGCATTTCGATGTCCACCAGCATGACATCGGGCGGGCTCTCGGTGAGCTTTTCCAGGGCTTCCAGGCCGTCGCGCGCGATCACCACGCCATAGCCCTGGCGCTCCAGCAGGCGGCCGGTGATCTTGCGCACGGTCAGCGAATCGTCCACCACCATGATCAGGGGCGGCACGGGTGCGGCCGGGGCCACTGCCACGGCGGCGGCTTTCTGAGCGGCTGAGTCATCCGCAAGTCCGATCTTCCGGGCAGCCAGCGGCACCGGATTGATGATCAGCACGATGGCCCCCGAACCCAGCACCGTGGCGCCGGAGACGCCGGGCACGCGTTGCAGTTGCGGGCCGATGGCCTTGACCACCACCTCCTGATTGCCGCCGACGATCTCGTCCACGTGCAGGGCGATGGCGCTGGCGCCGCTGCGCATCAGGATGACTGCGGCCAGGCGCCGCGGTTCGGGCGTGGCTGCCGGCTCGCCCAGCAGATGCGGCAGGTAATGCAGGGGATAGCGGCGCCCGCGCCACTCGGCCTGCCCCGCGGCATACAGCGAGGCGAGTGGCTCCGGACGATATTGCATCACCTGCTCGACGATGACCGCCGGCAGCGCGAACAGTTGCTCGTGCACACGCACCAGCACCACCTGCGTCACCGCCAGGGTGAGCGGCAGATAAAGGGTGACGGCCAGGCCCTTGCCGCGCTCGGTGTGCAATTCGACCCGTCCGCCCAGCCCGGCCACTTCGCTGCGCACCACATCCATGCCCACGCCGCGGCCCGCCGACTGGGTGAGTTCGCTGGCGGTGGAAAAGCCCGGATGAAAAATCAGGTCGGCCAATTCTTCGTCGCTGGGCTGCACGCCCTCGCGCAGCAGGCCGCTTTGCGCCGCCTTGGCGCGGATGCGTTCCAGGTCCAGACCGGCGCCGTTATCGGCGATGGCCAGGCGCATTTCGCTGCCCTCCTGCGAGACCTCTATGCGGATGTCACCGATGTCCGGCTTGCCCGCCGCCGCGCGCACTTCGGGTGCTTCTATGCCGTGGGTGACGGAATTGCGCAGCACATGCTCCACCGGCGCGGTGATGCGCTCGAGCACGGCGCGGTCCAGCTCCACGGCGCCGCCGCGGATGTCCAGGTTGGCGCGCTTGCCCGCCTCCTTGGCGGTCTGGCGCACGACACGGTAGAGACGCTCGGAGAGCGTGCCGAAGGCCACCATGCGCACGCGCATCAGGTCCTGCTGCAACTCGCGGTTCAGGCGCGCCTGCGCGGCCAGCGCCGCATCCGTACCCTCGACCGCGCGCAGCAGGTTCTGATGCACTGTCTGCACGTCGTTTACCGACTCGGCCATGATGCGGGTGAGTTCCTGAAAACGCGTGAAGCGGTCGAACTCCAGCGGATCAAAACCTTCCTTTTGCCCGGCCTCATTTGCCTGAACGGGTCCCTGCTTTTGACCAGCGGCCTGCATCTGCGACTCCGCCTGGATCTCGATTTCGCGCAGCTGCGAGCGCAGGCGCAGCACATTGTCGGTGAGCTCCTGCATGGCCGTCTTGAGTCCGCGCAGCTCGCCTTCGATGCGGCTGCGCGCGATGGACACCTCGCCGGTCTGGTTGACCATGCGGTCCACGGCATCGGCGCGCACGCGCAGCATGGCAGCGCCCAGCACCGCGCCTTCTTCGGCCACCGCCACCGGCCCGCCGCCGGCCGTCTGGGCCGGCGCGACATCGTCAGTCCCTGCCGCATCCGGATGACTCAGGCCCTCGAGCAGCATGGCCAGCCGGTCGAAGGAAGAATCGAGTTCGTCCAGGGAGGGCTGCGCACGGGATTTCAGCGAGGCTTCGATCCTGGTTTCCATGTGGTGGGTCAGCTCGCCTATGGCCATGGCGCCGGCCATGCGCGCGCTGCCTTTGAGCGTGTGCAGGCGCCGCTGCAGCGCCCACGCCAGCGTGGCCGATGCATTGGCATCCGTATCCGTGAACGCCTGCCTCCAGCCGCGCAGGTCGGCGGCAATGGCGGGAACCAGTTCCGCCGCCTCTTCCAGGAACACCGGCAGCAATTGCGCATCGAGCTCGTCACGCAGCCGTTGCTCGCGCCGCTGCGGCAGGCGCGGCCCCATGCCTTCCGCGGCAGCGGCCTCTGCCGACTCGGCTGCGACCGCTGCCGGCGTATCGGGTGCGAAGGCTTCGTTGACAGCTTCGGCGATAGCTGGGGCAGCAGCCTCCGCGTCCGGAGCAGACGGAGTCCCGGGCTGTTGCACATCTTCGGCACGCATCAGCGCGCCTTCTTCTTCGGGAAGCAGCGCGTCGGGATCGGCCTCGAATACCGTGGGCAGGGGCAGGTCCTCGACACGCGGCAGCGCCGCTGTTTCCAGCCGCGCCACCAAGGCATGGGCGTGCTCGGGCTCGCGCAGCTCGACAGCGCTTTCCACCATGCCGCCCAGCATGTCGATGGCTTCACCGGTCAGTTCCTGCTCGTCTTCGCCCACGGAGTCTCTGGAAAACTGTTCCAGGGCACGCTCGAAGGCACGGCCGAGCATGCTCAGGCTGGTCAGCTGCACCGTGCCGGCAATGCCGGCCAGGGTGTGCACCGCGCGCAGCATTTCATCGGTGACGATGCCATGAATCTTGAGGGTCTCGTACTCGTCGCGCAGCGTATTCATGAGCGCATGCGCCTCACCGCTGAACAGGGTGAACACCGTGGTGGTGATGCTGGCCGCGCCCAGTTGCACGGTGCGTTCTTCCGCCTCCGGCGCCGGCACCTCCGATGCCCGCAGCTCCGCGACCGGCTCCACCGGCGACGCTTCAAGTTGCGCACGCGCGGTCGCTTCGGCCGCGGAGGCAGCGATGTCTGACACCATGTCTGTGGCCGCCGATGGTTCCGCAGTGGCCGCAGGAGGCGCTTCGAGAACCGGTGGCGGTTGAACCGCGGACTTGCCGGTCTTCACCGCAACCGCCAGCATCGTCAGCCGGCCGGCATCTCCGGTCTGGCCGCCGGTCCTGAGCGCGGCAACGACCTGGGTAAACCAGCCCCGCGCCTCGTCGATCAATTCCAGCACCGGCGCCGACACCGGCCGCTGCTCGCGCAGCCACCAGTTGAGCGCCTGCTCCACCGTCCACGCCGTCTCCCCCAGGCGATTGAGGCCGACCATGCGGCCGCTGCCCTTGAGGGTGTGAAAGCTGCGCCGGATGGTGATCAGCGCCTCGTGATCGGCATCATCGACCTGCAGACGGGCGAGTTGCGCGGCGATATTGGCCAGCACCTCGTCGGCTTCTTCCAGGAAGATCGC
>CAXNIK010000050.1:0-14178 GCA_964202115.1 Burkholderiales bacterium | reverse complement strand
GTTGCGAATCGGGGGGCGGTGGAGCGTGCGATACGGTTCGGTCTTGCCGTCGGGGGCAGCATAAGCCGGCGCTCGGTGTTCGCGCGAAAGAACTACTTCTATCCGGATCTGCCCAAGGGCTACCAGATCAGCCAGTACGAGACGCCGGTGGTGACGGGCGGGGAGATCGCCATCATTTCACCCACACGCGGCGAGATCAGCATCAAGCTGACGCGGGCTCACCTGGAGGAGGACGCGGGCAAGTCGCTGCACGAGGGGCTGGGCGAACTCGGCCAGGGCATGAGCGGCATCGATCTGAACCGCGCCGGCACGCCGCTTTTGGAGATCGTCTCCGAGCCGGACATGTGCTCGGCCGAGGAAGCGGTAGCCTACGCCAGGACGCTGCATGGCCTGGTCACCTGGATAGGCATCTGCGATGGCAACATGCAGGAGGGCTCGTTCCGCTGCGACGCCAATGTGTCGGTGCGCCGGCCAGGCGCACCGCTGGGCACGCGCCGCGAGATCAAGAACCTCAATTCCTTTCGCTTCCTGCAGCAGGCCATCGAATACGAGGTGCGCTGGCAGATCGAGACCCTGGAGGACGGCGGCAAGATCCAGCAGGCCACGGTGCTGTTCGACCCGGACTCGGGCGAGACGCGCATGATGCGCAGCAAGGAAGACGCGCACGATTACCGCTACTTCCCCGATCCCGATCTGCTGCCGCTGGTGGTGGACGAGGCCTGGATAGAGCGGGTGCGCGGAGAGTTGCCGGAGCTGCCCCTGCACAAGCGCGAGCGCTATGAAAACACCTACGGCCTGCCCGCAGCCGATGCCGTGGCGCTGACCCAGTCACGCGACACCGCCGATTATTTCGAGCGACTGGTCTCGGTGCTCGGTCAGGAAGCTGCCAAGATGGCGGCCAACTGGGTCATGGGGGAACTGGCCGCGGCGCTGAACCGTAACAACCTGAACATTGCGCAATCCCCGGTGAGCAGCGCCCAACTGGCTGGACTGATACGCCGCGTTCGCGACAACACCCTGTCGGGCAAGATGGCCAAGGAGGTGTTCGATGCCCTGTGGGCTGGTGAGGCCGGTGGTGATGCTGCAGCCGACGTTATCATCGAAAAGCGCGGTCTGAAGCAGATGTCGGACTCCGGGGAGATCGAGAAAATCGTCGATCAGGTGCTGGCTGCCAATGCCAGATCGGTGGAAGAGTTCAGGTCCGGCAAGGACAAGGCCTTCAATGCGCTGGTCGGGCAGGTGATGAAGGCCACCAAGGGCAAGGCCAATCCGGCCCAGGTCAACGACATCCTCAAGCGCAAGCTGTCGCAGTAGTTCGGAGCCCCTGCCTGGCTGAGTCCTCTGCGCAACGCAAACCTCAGCGCTTGGGCAGGTTCTTGGTCAGCTCGATGTAGCGCTTCTTGTCGTCGTCGTACTTGGCGTTGATGGTGGCTACCTGCTTCTTGATCGCGTCCAGCAATTCCTGCTGGTTCTTCAATTCGATCTCATTGTTCTGTATATCCTGCTGCAGCTTGGCCGGCGGCTTGGACTTGGCGTAGAACTCCTTTTCACTTTCCAGCACCTTCTTGCGCCTCAACACGTCTGCGATCTTCTTGTCTGTCTGTGCAATGGCGTTTTCGTTTTCCTTGAGGGCCCGGGCGCGCGCGTCCTCGACGTCCTTCTCGCTGGAATAGGTATTGAGCAGCGCCGTGGCCCGGCGGCGATCTTCCTTCGCCGCTGCCTCCATCTCCAGTTTTTTCTTCTGCTCCGCTTCACGCTGCGCCTGCTGCTGCGGAGTCAATATGCCTTCGTCGCGCTGGACCACCGTGCCCCGTTTGTTCAGGACATCGGTGGGTCGGCCCAGGCATTCCGGCGGCGGCGTCTGGGTGACGTAGACCTTGCCCTTGGCATCGGTGCACTTGTAGATGCGGTTCGCGGACTCGGCTGCGTGCAGCGTTGGAAGTGCGAAGACGCACAACAACAGGCTGCCGGCCAGGGGCAGCGGCAGGCGCGTGGCTTGGGTCTCAGGTTTCATAGCTGGCTCCGTACTGTTTCCGGTATTCGCTGATTGCCTCGATATTCTGCCGTAATTTCGGGGTGTGCTGCAGGTAAGCGAGCAGATGATCCAGGTTGGCGATGGATACCACTGGCATGGCGTAGTTCTTCTCGACCTCCTGCACCGCTGAAAGCGCACCGCTGCCCCGCTCCATCCGGTCCAGGGAAATGGCCACGCCGGCGGGAATGGCGCCGGCCGCCCTGATGATCTCCACTGACTCGCGCACGGCCGTGCCGGCGGTCATGACATCGTCAACGATGAGCACGCGGCCGGACAGGGGCGCGCCGACGATGCTGCCGCCTTCTCCGTGGTCCTTGGCCTCCTTGCGATTGAAGGCAAAAGGCAGGTCGCGCCCGCCCTTCGCGGCGGGTTCTCGCGACAGGGCCATGGTCGTTGCGGTGGCCAGCATGATGCCCTTGTAGGCCGGACCGAACAGCATATCGAACTGCAGCGACGAGGCGATGATGGCCTTTGCGTAGAATTGTCCCAGCTGGTCCAGCGCTGCTCCGCTGTTGAACAGTCCGGCATTGAAGAAATAGGGTGTGGAGCGGCCGGACTTGGTGACGAAACTGCCGAATTTCAGCACGCCCTGGGCAATGCAGAACTGGATGAATTCGCCCCGGAAATCGGTGCCGGGTGTCAATTGGGAGCCAGAACTGGACTGGGAATGCATAGCCCGTGCATGTTACGCATAATCACCGCCAATCTCCCTAGCCGGCTTTAAACGTGCGACCACCGCGGCGCCGGTCCAGCCACCAGGCCAGCACCGGCAGCATCGCCAGGCCCCCGGGCAGCACCATCACGGCGATGTAGGGGCTGACGCGCTGCAGGCGTTGCATGTGCAGGCGCAGTTCCAGGCGGTCTTCCTCCGACCACGGCTGCTTGTTGCGCGGTTTCATCAATAGCGGCATCAAGCCGCGGACCTGCGACATCTCGGTTACCAGGTACTTCTTTTCCCTGTCGATCAGAATGAAAAACCGCTTGATCATATTCTGAAGCCTGTCATTTGCTCTCTTTATAAATACTGACCACGTGGCTTGCCCAGCGCCACGCACGCCACGCGGTCAGGCCGCGTCGCAGCCACAGCAGCGTCAGCGCCGCCATGGTGGTGGTCTTCACCGCCGAGGTGCGGCGACGGGATGGGCGCAGCATGAGGACCAGTCCCAGCCCCAGGCCCAGCCAGGGCAGATTGGCGCGCAGCACCCGGGCGACAGCCATGCCCTTGTCCGCCACGTTGAACAGCGGCTGCAGGTCTTCCATCTGCCGGCCCAGGCGGTCGCGCTGCGCGGCAATGCGCCGAGAAATCCTGGTTTTGCCTAGCGCAACTTCATCGAGTGTTTTCATGGGGGCCGGAGCAACTCAGGGGTCAAGGCGGTCGTGGTCGCGCTTGAGTTCCTCCAGGGACTGGGAAAACATGCGCACCCGCTGGGACAGGCGCGCTTTGAGCATGAGCATGGCCGTAATCCCGGCGAGGAGAAAGCCGGCCGCGAGCCCGCCCAGCACCGCCAGCCTGTGCGTGTCCCAGAACAAGACCACCAGGAACAGCACTGCCAGGAGCGTGCCCAGGCTGAGACAGAAGACTCCCACCGCCACCAGCCACAGGGCTCTGGCGATGCGCACGCGTTCTTCGTCAATTTCGGCCGCGAACAGCTCAAGGCGCGTGTAGAGGATCTCTATGAGAGTCGACGTCAGCTGGCGCAGCGAGGCCAGCAGGCCGCGGCCTCCTCCCTGTTCCATGCCTTAGCGGCGGCTGATCAGCATGCCAACGATGACGCCGATCGCAGCGCCGATGCCTACCGCTTTCCACGGATGCTCATGCACAAAATCGTCTGTGGCCGCCGCGGCTTCCTTGGCCTTGCCCACACCGGCCTCGCCCAGGCTTGCGAGCTTGGCCTTGGCGGTGTCCAGGCTGTCCTGGATCTTGACGCGCGCAGCGGCGACTTTTTCGCCCGCCTGTGACGCGGTGGCTTTGAGCAATTCCTCAGCGTCGGCGATGACAACTCTCAGGTCAGCGGCGAGCTTGTCCTTGGTGACTTCAGTGTTCATTGAAAACCTCGTATCGATGATGAAAATGATGGATAAACAATCGCAATTCCGGAAGAAGCGGGACCGTGCCCCCATGCCGATTGGCATTATCGCGTTTCAGCGTATCGGCTTTCTTGCGTCAGATCAACAACAGCGCGCTGGCGCACCTCGATTGTGCCCGCAACGAGCGCAAGCCGCGATCGGTAGAATCCGGCCATGGCCTCGCCTTATCTTGAAGTTTTCCGTAGCCCGCGCATTGCTGCGGTGTTATTGCTGGGTTTTTCCTCCGGATTGCCGCTGTCCCTGACCGGGGGCACGCTCCAGGCCTGGCTCACGGTGTCCCAGATAGACATCGTCACCATTGCCTGGTTCTCGTGGATAGGCCTGCCTTACGCGTTGAAGTTCATCTGGTCGCCGCTGATGGACCGATATGTGCCGCCATTTCTGGGGCGAAGGCGCGGCTGGATGTTCCTCACCCAGGTGGCCCTGGCCCTGGGCATCGCCGCAATGGCCATGTCCTCTCCCACCGATTCCCTGTGGATGCTGGGCTGCGCCGCGCTGTGGGTGGCATTTGTATCGGCCTCGCAGGATGTCGTCATAGACGCCTATCGCACCGACGTGCTGCGCAGCGAGGAGCGTGGCATGGGGGCGGCGGTGGGCGTGTTCGGATACAGGATTGCGATGCTGGCCTCGGGCGCGCTGGCACTGATGCTGGTCGAGGAGATCGGCTGGCAAACCACTTACTTCCTGATGGCGACGCTGATGCTGGTTGGCATGGCCACCGCGTGGCGAGCGCCGGAGCCGGAATCCCCAGCCATGCTTCCGCGCACGCTGCGCGATGCCATTGTGCAGCCCCTGCGCGACCTGTTCTCGCGCCCCGGCGCCCTGGCCATGCTCGCCCTGGTCATGCTGTACAAATTTGGTGATGCGCTGGCGGGAACGCTGACCACGGCTTTTCTCATCCGCGGCGTCGGTTTCTCGCCTTTCGACGTGGGCGCCGTCAACAAGGGCCTGGGATTGGCGGCGCTGCTGTTCGGAGCGATCGCCGGCGGCGCGTTGCTGGCCCGCATGAGCCTGGTGCGCGCGCTCCTGGTGTTCGGTGTGCTCCAGGCGGTATCCAACCTGTCTTTCGCCTGGCTGGCTCTGGCAGGCAAGAATTACGCGCTGCTGGTGTTCACCGTGGGATTCGAGAACCTGGCCAGCGGCATGGGCACTGCGGCTTTTGTCGCCTTCGCCATGGCGCTTTGCAATCATTCCTATAGCGCAACGCAATATGCGCTGCTCTCGGCGCTGGCCTCGCTGGGACGCATCCTGTTCGGCCCGCTTGCCGGCAATATGGTGCAGGGCCTGGGCTGGGAGGGATTCTTCCTGCTGACCTTCATCGCCGCTCTGCCGGGGCTGGTCCTGGTCTGGGTCATGCGCACGCAGATTGCGGCAGTGGAGCATGCCAATGCTCCGCAGCCTGGGCGGGGCTGAGGACTCAGCCCTTCTCGAAGCGGAATACCGCCAGGCTGCCCAGCAGATTGGGCAGCAGCGCAACCCGATGGCCGCCGTGCAGCACGATGCGCTCCAGGATGCGTATGCGGTGTCCCGCACAGAAGGCCTCGAAATCCTTCACCGTGCACAGGTGGATGTTGGGTGTGTCATACCACTGGTAGGGCAGATCTTTCGATACCGGCATGCGGCCGCGCAGGATCTGCAGGCGGTTGTCCCAATGGCCGAAATTCGGAAAAGTGACGATGCCCTGGCGGCCCACGCGCAGCATCTCCAGCACGATGCCCTCGGTGTGGCGCATGGCCTGCAGCGTCTGGGACAGCACCACGTAGTCAAAGGAGCCGGCGTCGAAGCCGGCCAGCCCGCGCTCCAGGTCGCTCTGGATGACGTTGATGCCGGTGCGCACGCAGGCGAGCACGTTGGCGTCGGCGATCTCGATGCCGTACCCCCCCACCTCGCGCTCCTGCTGCAGGTACTTGAGCAACTGTCCATCACCGCAGCCCAGGTCCAGCACGCTGGCACCGGGGCGGATGCAGCCGGCGATGGCCTCGAAATCAGGACGCTTGGAGAATGCAGTCTGGGCATTCATAGCGAGTCGTGCACCTTGTCGAACCAGGCACGCACCAGCGCGTGGTAGCGCTTATCCTCGAGCAGGAAGGCATCATGGCCGTGCGGCGCATCGATCTCGGCATAGGACACGTCGCGACGGTTGTCGAGCAGCGCCTTGACGATTTCCCGCGAGCGTTCCGGCGAGAAGCGCCAGTCCGAGGTGAAGGACACCACCAGAAATTTGGCCTGGGCCGCCGCCATGGCTCGCGACAGGTCGCCGCCTGAGTTCAGGGCCGGATCGAAGTAGTCCAGTGCCCGGGTGATGAGCAGATAGGTGTTGGCGTCGAAGTACTCGGCGAACTTGTCCCCCTGATGGCGCAGGTAGGATTCGACCTCGAAATCCACGTCGAAATGAAAGTTGATGCTGCCCGACTTCAAGGTGCGGCCGAATTTCTCCATCATGGCGTCATCGGACAGGTAGGTGATGTGGCCTATCATGCGCGCCAGGCGCAGTCCGCGGCGGGGCACGACGCCGTGCCCGTAAAAGTCGCCGCCGTGGAAATCCGGATCGGTGGTGATGGCGCGGCGCGCCACTTCATTGAAGGCGATGTTCTGCGCCGAGAGTTTGGAGGCGGCGGCGACCACGACGGCGTTGCGCACCCGTTGCGGATAGCCCAGCGTCCACTGCAATGCCTGCATGCCTCCCAGGCTGCCGCCCATGACCGCGGCAAAGCAGTCTATGCCCAGGCGGTCGGCCAGGCGCGCCTGGGCGTTCACCCAGTCTTCGACGGTGATGACCGGAAACCGCGATCCGTAGGGTTTGCCGCTGGCCGGGTCGGTGGAGGACGGGCCGGTGGAACCGAAACAGCCGCCCAGGTTATTGACGCCGATGACGAAGAAACGGTCGGTATCCAAAGGCTTGCCCGGGCCTATCATGTTGTCCCACCAGCCGATGTTGGCGGGGTCATCGGCATACCAGCCCGCCACGTGATGGGAGGCGTTCAGCGCATGGCAGACCAGCACGGCATTGGACTTGTCGGCATTGAGCCGCCCATAGGTTTCATAGACGAGGTCGTAGCCGTGCAGCACGGCACCGCTCCTGAATGCCAGCGGCTCGTCAAAGTGCAGCGTCTGCGGCTGCACGGCTCCCACCGAATTGTTCTGTCTCGTTTCGCCCATGCGAATGCAAAAACCCGTTTAGCGCTCGCATGCGGCTAAACGGGTTTCCCGCGCTTTAGCCGTATTTAGGAGCCTTGTCCCCCAGGGATCGGCTCCAGCGCCCGCAAGCTGATGATCAAATCGGCGCGAGGGCGAACATTACCCGACTGGGCAATGGCGGTCAAACAAGGTGGGTGCAGCGGGGCGGGCGGGGAAAGGTTGCCTTGTTGCCTAAGCGTTCAGTTCATCCAGCAGTTGCCAGCTTTTCTCCGGATGGTCAGTATCCATTATGCGCTGGGTCAAGGCCTGGATGTCGCCCAGGTTGGAACGCAGCACCTGCTGCTTGATGGCGAGAAGTTGCACCGGGTGCATGGAAAACTGGCGCAGGCCCAGCCCCAGCAGCAGCCGTGTCAATGTGGGATCGCCGGCCATTTCGCCGCAGACGGCGACCGGTTTCCCCGCGGCCGCGCCGCTGCGTATGGTCATGGCGACCAGTTGCAGCACCGCCGGGTGCAGCGGATCATAGAGATGGGCCACGGCATCGTCGGTGCGATCTATGGCCAGGGTGTATTGAATGAGGTCGTTGGTGCCTATGGACAGGAAATCCAGCTTGCGCACGAACATGCCCAGGGACAATGCCGCGGCCGGAATCTCGACCATGCCGCCCAGTGGCATGTTGCGGTCGTAGGCGACGCCCTCTTCGTCCAGCGAGGCCCTGGCCCGGGCGATGGCCGTCAACGTCTGCTCGATCTCATGCACATGGGCCAGCATGGGAATCAGCAGGCGGATTTTTCCGTATTGCGAGGCACGCAGGATGGCGCGCAGCTGGGTCTGGAACATGATCGGTTCAGCCAGGCAGAAGCGGATGGCGCGCAGGCCCAGGGCGGGGTTGGGGCCGGCCTCGTGGGCGCCGTCCAGGTTCTTGTCCGCCCCCAGGTCGAGGGTGCGTATGGTGACCGGCCGGCCGTCCATGGCCTGGGCGACATGGCGGTAGGCTTCGAACTGCTCGTCTTCGCCCGGGAGGTCGCTGCGGTTGAGAAACAGGAACTCGCTGCGGAACAGCCCGACGCCCGAGGCCCCGGCTTCACGCACATCGTCCATGTCCTGGGGCAGTTCGATATTCGCCTGCAATTCAATGTCCACGCCGTCCAGCGTCCTGGCCGGCCGGGTGCGCAGTTGCTTGAGCTTCTGCTTTTCAGCCTCGAGCCCCGTCTGGCGGCGGCGATACTCGGTGAGCACCTGCTCGTTGGGATTGACGATGAGCACGCCCTCGCGGCCGTCGACGATGAGCAGCTCGTTTTCGCGGATCAGCCCCCGGGCATAGTGCAGTCCGACGATGGCCGGAATGTCCAGGCTGCGCGCCACGATGGCGGTGTGCGAGGTCACGCCGCCCAGGTCGGTGACAAAGCCGGCGAACTGGTGCTGTTTGAACAGCATCATGTCCGCGGGGGACAGGTCGTGGGCGACCACCACCAGATTTTCTTCGTGGCTGGGCTGGGCCGGGGCATGGGCGCTGCCCAGCAACGCCTTCAGCACGCGTTCCACCACCTGGGTGATGTCGTTCTTGCGCTCGCGCAGATAAGGGTCTTCGATCTGGTCGAACTGCGCGACCAGCGATTCCATCTGCTGTACCAGCGCCCACTCGGCGTTGCAGTGACGGCTGCGGATCAGCTCGCGTGGCACCTGCGACAGATTGGAGTCGTCCAGTATCAGCCGGTGCACATTGAGGAAGGCGCTGATTTCCGCCGGTGCCCCCGGCGCCATGCCCGCCTGCAGCTGTATCAGCTCGCCGCGTACCTGGCGCACGGCGTCGTCGAAGCGGCGCACCTCGGTCTCGACTTCGGCGGCGGCGATTTCGTAATGGGCGACTTCCAGCCGCGCTGTCGAGATCAGATGGGCATAGCCGATGGCGATGCCGGCCGACACGCCGGCGCCATGCAGCGTGAAACTGGCAGATTCGTGTCCGCTCAGTTCCTGTCCGCTTTTGCCGGGTGCGTTCAAGTGTTCTTACTCCCCCTCGCCGAACTTGTCGGCGATGAGCGCGAGTACGGCCGCCAGCGCGGCATCGGCGTCGCTGCCTTCGGTTTCGACCAGGATGCGCGCGCCCTTGCCGGCCGCCAGCATCATCACGCCCATGATGCTCTTGGCGTTGACCCGCCGGCCGTTGCGCGACAGCCAGACGTCCGCGGCGAACTCCCCGGCCGAGCGGGTCAGCTTGGCCGAGGCACGGGCATGCAGCCCCAGCTTGTTGACGATTTCGACTTCAGCCTGCGGCATGCGCCCCCTCCGTCTTGATGTGAACCACGCCTTCGACTCCGCCGCTCATGGCTTTGCGCACCACCTTGGCCAGCGGTTCTTCGCGATAGGTGATGGCGCGGATGAGCATGGGCAGGCTGACCCCGGCCACCACCTCGACTTTGCCGGGAGCGGCCAGCCGGGTGGCGATGTTGGAAGGGGTGGCGCCCAGTATGTCGGTGAGGATGAGCACGCCGCTTCCGGTGTCGAGCTGGCGGGCCAGCTCCTGTGCCTGCGGAAAGAGCAGTTCCGGATCATCGTGCATGGTGACCCCGACCTGGCGCACGCGTAGCGGCCGTCGCGCCAGCACGTGGCTGGCGCAATGGATCAGGGTCTCGCCAAAGGCGCCGTGAGCGATGATGAGTATGCCGACCATGAATTTTTGTTTCCGTGAGAAGCCAGGCGCGCAATGGTCGCTCCGGCATTGCCCGGTCAGGCCGAAGGAGTGACCGGCAGCCTGAACGCGATGGCGATGCGGATGGCGAAGGCCTTATTCTGCAGTGTTGAGGGGATTTCCGTAAGAGGCACGGCACGGGCGAGCAGATCCAGCGCTCCCTGGTCGAGCAGGGCATGACCGCTGGATGCCAGCAGCGTGGCCGATCTGAGCTTGCCATCAGCGGCGATGATCAACTCCACCGATGCTGTGCCTTCCAGTTCCTGCTCCAGCGCCTGCGGCGGATAAGCCCGCAGGCGGGTTCCGCTTTGCAGCAGCCGGTAGCGATACAGCTCCAGGGCCGTTTCTATTTCCGGCTGGGATTGAGCAAATGCCGCCCCTGCAAGCAAGCCTGCAGCCGGCAGGGCCAGGCCGGCCAGCAGTGCCGAGCGTCGCGCCGGGCACACGTCTATGTCCGGCTTGCTGCTTCCAGCGCATCCAGGAACATCCCGGCCACGTTGAAGCCGCTTTGCTCGGTGATTTCCCGAAAGCAGGTGGGGCTGGTGACATTGATCTCGGTCAGGCACTCGCCGATGACGTCCAGGCCGACCAGCAGCAGGCCGCGGCGCGCAAGCTCCGGACCCAGGGTCTCGGCGATTTCGCGGTCTCGCGTGGACAGGGGCCGGCACACACCGGTGCCGCCGGCCGCAAGATTACCGCGGGACTCTCCCTCCTTGGGGATGCGTGCCAGGCAGTAGGGGGCGGGCTTGCCGGCGATCAGCAATATGCGCTTGTCGCCATCGGCAATCTCGGGAAGGTAGCGCTGGGCCATGATGCTGCGCGCGCCGAAATGGGTGATGGTTTCCAGAATGACGTTGCGGTTGGGATCGTCCTCGCGCACCCGGAATATACCCATGCCACCCATGCCGTCCAGCGGTTTGAGGATGACGTCATGGTGTTCGTCGATGAAGGCGTCGATCTGCACCGGCAGCCTGGACACCAGCGTTGGTGCAATGAATTGCGGGAACCCGGCGATGGCGAGCTTTTCGCTGTGATCGCGGATGGCGCGCGGGTCGTTGAACACACGCGCCCCCTGCTGCGCCGCGAGTTCCAGCAGCCAGGTGCTGGTGACGTATTCCATGTCGAAGGGCGGGTCCTTGCGCATGACCACGCCGTCGAACTGCTCAAGCGGCATTTCAGTTGCCGGGTCCAGGCTGTACCAGTCCTGCGGGTGCTGGCGCAGGGTGATCTGACGGGCAACGCCGATGACACGCCTGCGCTTCCAGGCGAGATCCTCCTGGCGCAGGACGTACAGCTCATGGCCGCGTGCGTCGGCCTCGAGCAGCATGGCGTAGGTCGAGTCCTTGTAGATCTTGAACGTGTGCAGCGGGTCGACAACGAAGGCGAATTTCATGTTTTGTGCTCGACGCCGGACAGTAACTCAGGTGCTGGCTGCGGACGGCTCCGGAGCGGTCCGCTCCAGTTCCAGCGCCGCTGCCAGCAGCGCCAGCCGTGCGACCACGCCATAGGAGTAGAAGCGGTTGGGGCCCGCGCCGGGCTCGCCATCATGATCTGGCGTGGTGCAGCCTTCCTCGAAGGCCAACGGTTCGAAATGCATGCCCGGGGCATTGAGATTCTCGTCCACGCCGCGCTCCTTGTGCACGCGATAGAAGCCGCCCACGACGTAACGGTCGATCATGTACACCACCGGTTCGGCCGCGGCTTCGCCTATGCGCTCATAGGTGTGCACCCCTTCCTGCATGATGACGTGGCTGACTTCCAGTCCTTCTTTCACCACTGCCATCTTGTTGCGCTGCTTGCGATTCAGGCCCACCACGTCTTCCGGAGTTTTCGCCGTCATCACGCCCATGCCGTAGGTGCCGGCATCGGCCTTGACCACGACATAGGGCTCATCCTTGATGCCGTATTCGAGGTACTTGATGCGAATCTGCGCGAGCAGCGCCTCAACATTGGTCCTCAGGCACTCTTCGCCGGCGCGCTCGTGGAAATTGACTTCACCGCACACGGCGAAATAGGGATTGACCAGCCAGGGATCGATCTGCAGCAACTGGCCGAAGGACCTGGCGACATCGTCATAGGCGGCGAAGTGGTTGGACTTGCGCCGCACTGCCCAGCCGGCGTGCAGCGGCGGCAGCACCCATTGCTCATGCAGGTCCCTGAGCACTTCGGGTATGCCTGAGGACAGGTCGTTGTTGAGCAATATGGTACAGGGATCGAAGTCCGGCAGGCCGACGCGTCGGCCGACGCGCAGCAGCGGTTCCATCAGCAGTGGCGCATGCTCGGGCACCTCGATGGAAGTCGGTGCGGTGATGGCGGGGTTGAGCGTGCCGATGCGCACTTCCAGCCCGGCCTGACGCATGATGGTGGCCAGCCGGGCGACGTTCTGCAGGTAAAAGGTGTTGCGTGTGTGATTCTCGGGTATCAGCAGCAGGCGCTTGGCGTCAGGGCAGATCTTCTCCACCGCCGACATGGCGGCCTGCACGCACAGGGGCTGAAAGGCCGGATTCAGGTTGTTGAAGCCGCCGGGGAACAGGTTCATGTCCACCGGCGCCAGCTTGAAGCCGGAATTGCGCAGGTCCACCGATCCGTAAAAGGGCGGCGTGTGCTCCTGCCATTGCCCGCGGAACCAATGCTCTATGCTGGTGGAATTGCCAAGTATGCGTGTCTCCAGATCCTTCAAGGGCCCGGACAAGGCGGTGGTGAGATGAGGAATCATGGGCAGGGGTCCGTAAAGTGTTGTAGTCCGCAATACCCTTGACGCGGCCGCGGTTATGTTCATTTCATTCTAGCTTCAAGCTCCGGGCGGCGTAGGGGAGTTGCAGCTCAAACAAGCAAAGGGCAGGTAAAGCCTGCCCTTTGCTTGTTTGGAGGGGCTGCCGTTATTTCTTTGCGGCAGCAGGCTTGGGCGGCGGGGGTTCCTTGAAGCTGGCGCCTGACTGGTTGGCCAGATAAACCACCGCCCTGGCGATTTCATAGTCGGACAGGTCAGTCGATCCGCCTTTCGGGGGCATGCCTTCCTTGCCCTTGATGGCGTTCTGGACCAGGCTGTTGAGGCCGGCGGAGATGCGCGCTCCCCAGGCTGCCTTGTCGCCCAGTTTGGGCGCCCCGGCCGCCCCGGTGGTGTGGCAGGCAGCGCAGGCGCCCTTGACGATGTCTTCACCTTCCCTGAAGCCGCCCGCTCCGGCCGCGGTAAGGGTGATGGCAGCCACCGGCTTGATGCGCGCAACCACTGCTTCAGCGCTGGCCTCTGAAGATTCAGTCGATGAGGCCGAAATGACGAACTTTGCGAACATGATGATCATGACAACCGGTACAACGAAGGCCAGCACACAGACGACGATCAGCTGTTGGGGGGGTCTTGATGAAGGATTCGTGTTCGGTGACGTTGCCGCTCATGATTGCTGCCTTTTCTGGAGGACATCAAAAATAGCCGAGAATTATAGCTCGCAGCCCCGGTTCCGGAAAGCCGCATTGGACGATTCAGCCTAAAAAACGTAGACTTACCGCACGCGCCCGTAGCTCAGCTGGATAGAGTACTGCCCTCCGAAGGCAGGGGTCGGACGTTCGAATCGTCTCGGGCGCGCCAAAATTCCTTGTAAATCAACGACTTATAAGTAATCGCAAAAAATTTGTAGTATAGAAAAAACTATACTACTTTCACAGCGCCTCTTCACGGCTTGCAGCAAAGTTTCCTTTGCTTTTGCAGCAGTGACACTGATGTAGCTGTGTTTTAGCTATGAGAATTGTGGTCGTGCTAACAGCGCATCGATAGTATGCTGTGCCTTATGCAGACCAAACGCAGAAAAAAGACCGCTGCTACTATCCACCGTACTGTGCCTATTGCCAGCAGTCTTACCTCTGTCCCGCAATACCTCAAAAAGCTCACCATCTATCACTTAGCCGCATCACCTTATTGGTGGGTGCGTTACTACGCTGATGGAAAAATTGCTAAACGCAGCACGAAGACAGATAACAAGGCAGAGGCACTGAAGTTCGCAAAGGTATTTTACGAAGAACTGATTATTAAACGCAGGCAAGGCTTGGCACTGAGCAGCAAGAGCAGCTTTGAGGGCTGTGCATGTTTGCGCTGAATGAATCTTGACCCAGGCTGCCGATTGGCGGTTGACCCAGGACTGGTTGCTACTTTTTGAATCAGCAGCTGTGGATAAGTGTAACAAATAGTCTGGTTTTAAGTTCTCCTCCTCTGTCGTGCTGCGAATCAGAATGC
>CAXNIK010000049.1:0-14229 GCA_964202115.1 Burkholderiales bacterium | reverse complement strand
CCTTTTATTCAAACACCGGACCAGTTCTCTGCGCTGCTGAAAAGCGAGCTCGCCAAATACGTGCGCATCATCAAGACGGCAAACCTCAAGCTGGACTGAACTCTTGCGGCATGAATTCACCAGGAGGAAGTGCAAACATGAAACCGCATCAAACGACAAGCAGATGCAATGCAGGATCATCGGCGTCCAGATGAAGTAGGTGCCGCATGCACGCGATCATCATCGGCACAGGCATAGGCGGCCTGACCGCCGCGCTGGCCCTCGCGCAGCGCGATATCGATGTCACGCTGTATGAATCGGTGCGTGAAATCCGCCCGCTGGGGGTGGGCATCAATCTGCTGCCCCACTCGGTCAGGGAGTTGACCGAACTCGGGCTGCAGCCGCAACTGGCCGCGGCCGGCATAGAAACCGCCGAACTGGTCTACTACAACAGGCACGGCCAGCGGATCTGGCAGGAGGCACGCGGACTCGCCGCCGGTTACCGCTGGCCGCAGTACTCCATCCACCGCGGCGAGCTGCAAATGATCCTGTACCGAGCCGCCTTGGCGAAACTGGGCGCCGGGCGCATCCGTCTTGGTCACCACCTGGCGCGTGCCGAGCAGCGCGGCGAGCACGTGGTGGCGCATTTCACCGACGCCGATGGCAGCCTGCTCCCCGAGGCGCGCGCCGATCTGCTGATCGCCGCCGATGGCATCCACTCCGCGGTCAGGCGCCAGTTCTATCCCGACGAAGGCCCGCCCAGGTTCTCCGGCCGGCTGCTGTGGCGCGCGGTGACCCGCGCCGCGCCGTTCCTCACTGGCCGCAGCATGATCATGGCCGGCCACCAGGACCAGAAATTCGTCTGCTATCCGATTTCGCGGCAGGCCGCCGAGCAAGGCGCCTCGCTCGTCAACTGGATTGCCGAGTTGCGCATCTCCGGGGACACGCCGTCGCGCAGCGACTGGAACAGGCGCGTCGAAAAATCCGTGTTTGCGCCGCGCTTTGACGGCTGGCGATTCGACTGGCTGGATATTCCGGCCCTGATCGCCGGCGCCGACGCCGTATTCGAATTCCCCATGGTCGATCGCGACCCGCTGCCGCGCTGGAGCCACGGCCGCATCACCCTGCTCGGTGACGCCGCCCATCCGATGTACCCGATCGGGTCGAACGGCGCGTCACAGGCCATTCTCGATGCGCGCGTCCTGGCCGATTGTCTGGACCATTGCCTGAAAAGCGGCGACGCCGTCGAACAGGCGCTCACCGCCTATGAGGCGCAGCGCCTGCCGCCGACCGCCAATATCGTCATGCTCAACCGGCAGAACGGCCCGGAGCAGGTGATGCAACTGGCCGAGGAGCGCGCCCCCCAGGGCTTTGCGCACATTCACGACATCATCCCGGCCGTCGAGCTGGAGCAGATTGCCGCGCGCTACAAGGTGGTCGCCGGCTTCGACATGGAACGCCTCAACCAGACTGACGCGCCCGGGAAATAGTCCGCAACACAGCAACATTATCTCAACATCACCTCAATATCACCGCCGCTGTCGCCACCACTCCCGCCATCAGCCACATCGGCATGGCGGCGGCACTCGCAGCGGCGACGGCGCCAAAGAGCATGGGCATGCCGGCGGTGGCGCCGCTGGTGGCGACCATCCTCAGGCCGAGCGCCTGGCCATACAGCTCGGCCGGCGCGGCCTTGTGCAGGGCGGAGAGCACCAGCGGCTGCACCAAACCGATGGCAAGGCCCAGCGTCGCCGACCCGATCATCATGGCCCAGGGCACGGGCAGCAGCGGATAGACCACCAGCGTGGCGATGCTCGCCAGCATGACGTTGCGCAGGGCGCGGTCTTCATCGAGGCCTTCGGAGAAGCGAGCCATCATCACGCGCGCGACCATCGCGCCCACCGAGCAGGCGCCCAGGATAATGCCGATGGTGGAGGCGCTGTAGATGCGCTCGTGCCCGATCACCGGCACGGCAAAGGTATGCACATCCCAGGCCGCGGCCAGCGCAAAATTGATCAGCAGCAGCCTTCGCAGCGGCTTGATCTTCAATAGTTGCAGTGCCCCGCCCGACACCGCCCTGGCTGCCTGCCCGATGCCATCCACCCGCGCGATCCGGCGCGATCCGAACCAGGCCACCAGTGGGAGCAATCCGGCAAACAGGAAGGCCTGGCCATAGCCCAGATTGTCGATGGTCAAGCCCATGAGCACCGGAGACAGGGTATTGGACATCGCCGTGGACAGGGCAATCCAGCCAAACACGCTCTTCAGATCGCGTCCTTGCGCGGCCAGCCTGCCGGCGCGCTTCTGGATGGCGATCTCGCCGATGCTGACCGCAACCCCCATGAGCAGGGCGCAGACGACGAGGACTTCAATGCTTCGAAAAAGCACGGCAAGCACGGCACTCGCCATTCCCACGGCGACACTGATGGCAACCGGCCTGTGGAATCCATGGCGGTCGGCCATACGCCCGGCCCACAGCGCCAGCAACAGCGGGCCGAAGGAGAAAAGACTGAGCAGCACCCCCATCACCCATTCGCCATAACCTTCGTTGAGCACCCACAGGCTGGTGGCCACGCGCATGCTGGTCATGCAGGCGTGCACGCTGACCAGGCAGGCGACCAGCCATATCAATTCGGATTTACCGGATTTATTGTCCACTACGCGCGCTTTTGCCTGACCGGGCGATCAGGCGCTTCCTGTGTCGGGGTCCCGCATATTAGCGCAGCCGGCATTGACTCCGCGCTTTATACTTCGGGGAACAAATAGAAGAACAGGCTGCGGCCCCGGCATGCGCATCTTCCCGAAAAATGTTTTCTATGGCTGGCGCATCGCAACCGCGGGCGCCGTGATCAACGCGCTGATCGCAGGCTTTCTGAACGCGTCTTTCGGCTCTTATGTGGCCGTGCTCACCGAAGAAAAAGGCTGGAGCAAGACAGCGCTCTCGGGCGCCGCCTCCATGAAACCGGTGGAAGCGGACTTCCTCGGGCCGGTGCTGGGCTGGTTCATGGACCGCTTCGGTTCGCGCGACATGATCCGCATCGGCGTGGTGTTGTTCGGCGTGGGCTTCATGCTGCTCAGCCAGATCGAAACCCTCGTCCATTTGTATCTGGCCATACTCGTGATCGCGCTGGGCTCGAGCCTGTGCGGCAACTTCCCGCTCAACGTGGTGCTCATCCACTGGTTCGAGAAAAAGCGCGCACGCGCGCTCTCGGCAACCTGGCTGGGCTCGGCGGCGGGCGGCATCATGGTGCCCCTGGTGGCCTGGGGCATGCATGAATTCGGCTGGCGGCCGGTGGCGTTTGCCTCGGGCGTGATCTTCATCCTGGCGTGCTGGCCGCTCGCCAAAGTGATGCGCGGCCGCCCCGAAGACATGGGCGAAACCGTGGACGGCCTGCCGCCCGCGCCGACGAAGAAGGGCGAGCCCGAGGCAAAACCCAGCCATGAGCAGGGCCACACGGCAAAACAGGCGCTGCTGGGCGCGCCCTTCTGGCTCATATCAATGGGGCATTGTTTCGCCCTGTTCGCGGTAATCGCGGTGAACGTGCACTCCATCACGCACATCAAGGAGAGCCTCGACTACCCGATCAGCGAAGCGGCGCTCTACTACACCCTGGTGCTGGCGTTCCAGGTGGGCGGCATCCTGCTGGGCTGGGTGCTCGGCGACAAATACGACAAATACGACAAGCGCTACATCGCCGGCTGCTGCATGTTGGCGCACATGCTGGGCATCCTGCTGCTCGCCTATGCCACCGGCCCCCTGATGCTGGTGATGTTTGCCGCGCTGCACGGCACTGCCTGGGGCCTGCGCGGCCCCTTCATGGCCGCCATGCGCGCCGACTACTTCGGCCGCAAGGAGATCGGCATGATCCTCGGGCTGTCGGGCCTGGTGGTCGTGCTTGGCCAGGTCGGCGGCCCGATGCTGGCGGGCGTGCTTGCGGACCTCTTTGGCAACTACCGCGCCGCGTTCACCGTGCTGGCGCTGATGGCCGGCAGCGGGTCGGTGTTTTTTCTGGTGTTGAAGAAGCCGGGGGCGGTGAGGGGGTAGTCATTCCAACAACAGCCCCGGCTTGCAGACGAGGCTGCCATACGCAAAAGGGGCACCAGGCTGATGAACCTATGCACAGCGTCTGTGAAACTCAGCCGGAGACCGCCGCCCCGACACGCCACCATTTGACATCATCGATGGCACCGACGACCTGGTAGGCCTCTACCTTAACGAGCACCAGGGCGCAGTCCGGCGCAGCCAGGAAGGTATCCAGGTCTGGATGACGCTCAAGATGCGCCGATTGCACCGTATCCCTGTCACCGGAGCCAATCTCCTGCGCGTGGCCCAGTGCGGTGAGCACAAAACCATCCTGCGAACCCGAACCGGACTGGTCCTTCGCGCGCCCGTCGATGAACACCGAGACCTTGCTGTTGCTCGCGAGGTTGCGGTATTTGCGTGTGTTTCGGTACGTGGCGAATATGAGCTGCCGGAAACAACCCAGCGGCGTGATAGCCACCAGGCTCGAATGAGGCTGCCCTTCGCGTTCGGTGGCCAGCACGGCAAAGCGCCTGGCCTGCAGGACCTCGACCACACATGCCTTGATGTCGAACTGTTCGCTCATGCCTTTTGCCAGCGGGACTGCAAGGCAGGCAGTCTACCGTGTCCGCCACGCGCCGAGATGGACTTCATCATGCAATCGATGAACGGCCCAGCCGTTCCCACCGGCTGTGCGCTTGCCCCCGGGTGCTGGTTTATACTGGCTTTGAATCGCGCAGGACATCCCCGCCGTTCCATGGCGACGGCTCATCTGCGCTGGTGCTGAATGCGCACTTCGGTCACCTGGCCGGGGCGACCACCAACTGATGCATCCAACATGACCATCCGCCGTCCCAGAGAGCTGGAAAGAGTGGCGCTGTACATCCGCGTGGCGCACAGCCTGCGAGGACGCATCGCCGACGGCGAATGGGGGCATGGCACGCAGTTGCCCACGATCAACGAGCTGGCCCGCACCTACGACGTGGCGCTGATCACGGTGCGCCAGGCCATCGCCCTGCTGGCGGCGGATGGACTGGTGGAGAGCACCCGGGGACGCGGCACCTTTGTCTGCGGCGGCGTGATCTCGGTGCGCGACAACGCCAGCCTGAAGACCGCCATCAACGACCGCCTGGAGCTTCCGGCCAACTGCTCCATCAATGTGCTGGAACGGGGCAGGACCAGCGAGTTGCCCGCCTTCCTGAAAAACGCGCCGGAAGAACACTACCCGGAATATTTCGCCATCAAGAAACTGCACCTGCAGGAAGGCGAGCCGTTTTCCCTGGTGACCGTGCATGTCGCGCAGCACATCTACCAGCGTTTCCCGAAGAACGCCGACACCACGGCCAAGATCTTTCGCCTGGTGCTCGACCTGGGACCTTTCCGTCTCAAGCGCAGCCATGTCGAATTGATGGTGGTGTATGCCGATCACGAACTGGCCAAGCTGCTGAAATGCCCGGCGCTGTCGGCGGTAATCCGCATCCGCACCTGCCGCGTGGACGATTCCGGAAAGATCGCGCTGGCCACGGACTCCTACTACCGCGCCGACCGGTTCGTGTACGAGATCGAAGAGCATGACGTCGAGCTTGGCCACTCCGACGCGGTGGCCATGCCCACCGCGCGCGGAATCAAGGCTGCATCGCGCCTGCGCAAGGCCGCCAGCGCCGGCTCGCGCGTGCGCAAGAGCTGATTGACCAGGGCCTTGCAGTCCGGGAGCAGGCTTTGAATCACGACAGCAAAGCCCGGTCATGAAGATTTCCCTGCTTATCTCCTGTCCCCTGCTTGCCTGCCTGCTGCTCGCTCCCCAGGCCGCGCTGGCGCAGGCGGACGCACCGGCCCCCGAGGCCGCCAGCGGGCGCATCGCCAAAAAACTCGCCGTCGCCCACAGGCACATGGTGGTGGCCGCGCATCCGCTGGCGGCCGAGGCAGGCCGCGCCATCCTGAACGCCGGCGGCAATGCGCTGGACGCAGCCATCGCCGTGCAACTGGTGCTGAACGTGGTCGAGCCGCAGTCCTCGGGCATCGGCGGGGGCGGCTTCCTGCTGCATTACGACGCGAAGAACAAAACCATCGCCGCCTGGGACGGCCGCGAAAGCGCGCCGGCGGCGGCCACGCCAGAGCGCTTCCTCGCCCCCGATGGCCGGCCGCTGCGCTTCATGGAGGCCGTGGCCTCCGGGCTGTCGGTGGGCGTGCCCGGCCTGCTGGCCATGCTGGAGGCAGCGCACCGGGAGCACGGCCGCATGGGCTGGCAGGCGCTCTTCTCCCCGGCGCTGCGCATCGCCGACGACGGCTTTGTCATCACGCCGCGCCTGGCCGCGCTGATCGCCGCCGACCGCGCGCTGCGCTCGAGCGAACAGGCGCGCGAGATTTTCTACCGCGAGGACGGCAGCCCGAAGCGCGCCGGGGACAAGCTCTTCAACCGCGACCTGGGCCGCACCCTGCGCCGCATCTCGCGCGATGGCGCCAAGGCTTTCTATGAAGGCGAGATCGCCGCCAGCATCGTCGCGGCGGTGCGCGGCGCGACACGGCCGGGCGATCTCACCGCAGCCGATCTCGCCGCCTACCAGCCCAAGCGGCGCGAGGTGCTCTGCACCAACTATCGCGGGCAGCGCATCTGCGGCATGCCCCCGCCCTCCTCGGGCGCCGCCACCATCGCCATGATGCTGGGCATGCTGGAGCGTTTTCCCATGCCACGCCACAAACCCGGTTCAGCCGATGCCGTGCACCTCATGGCCGAAGCGGGCAGCCTCGCCTACGCCGATCGCGACCGCTACCTCGCCGATCCGGACTTCGTCTCCGTTCCGCTGAAGGAATTGCTCGACCCCGGCTATCTCGCCCGGCGCAGCGTGCAGATCCATCCGGACCGCAGCCTGGGCCGCGCGTCGCCGGGAACCTTCGCCGGCGCCGCGGCCTTTGGCGAAGACCTCACCACGCCCCTGCCCGCCACCACGCATCTGTCGGTGGTGGACAGCGACGGCAATGCCGTGGCGCTCACCTCCTCCATCGAGTCGGCCTTCGGCAGCCGCATCATGGTGCACGGCATGCTGCTCAACAATCAGCTCACCGACTTCTCCTTGCAGCCGTCATCAGACGGCATGCCGGCGGCCAATCGCGTCCAGCCGGGCAAGCGCCCGCGCAGCTCCATGTCACCCACGCTGGTGTTCGACGACAAGGGGCGCCTTCAGCATGTGCTGGGCTCCCCCGGCGGCGCCATGATCATCAACTACGTGGCCAAGACCCTGCTTGCACTCACGGACTGGAAGCTCGATCCCCAGGCCGCCGCGGACCTGCCCAACACCGGCAGCCGCAACCGCGGCCTGGACCTGGAGGCAGGCACCGATGCCGAAGCGCTCGCCCCGGCGCTGCGAGCGCGCGGGCACGAAGTGCGCGTGGGCGACGAGACCAGCGGCGTGCACGTCATCTCCATCGATTACGCCGGAGGAAAGCGAAGGCTGCTGGGGGGCGCCGATCCGCGGCGCGATGGGTTGGCCGCTGGGGACTAACCAGGCAACAGGGGATGAGTGAATGGCGCGGGCCTCGGTGACAAGCGGCCCCGGTAGATGACAGTCGAGCAGACGACCGCCCAGCGGCGTCACCATTACCATGTTCAGCACGTTCCGGGCGCAAGACCTGCCTTGCGCGCATCCACGAGAAATTCGCACATTTTCAGCGCAATGCCCCCCGTGTCCATGACCGGGATGCCATGGAACTCACGCACACTGGCTGAAACCAACAGGTCATTGAGCACATTGAAGCTCGGGATCAGCACTCGCGCACCATCCTTCACGCTGCGCAGGGTCGAGGCGCGCAGTTCCCCGATGACCCGCGCCGGGTCATCAAAGGCTTTGGCGATGTCATGCTCGTTGAAGCTGCAATAATCGCCGGGTGCAAAGCGATCCTGGCAGCCGCGCACGCGAATCTGCTCCAGGCGCCGGAAATACACGTCGTAGCCATGGCCGATGATGCCGAAGCGGCCATACTGCCAGACAGCGAAATCCCACACCACGGCCTCGGCATACACCACGGCAATGTCCAGCTCGGCGCGCAATTCCTCATGTCCGGCCGTGCCAAGGCCGGCCATGACGAAGGCGTCATAGCCTTCGTTCTGCGCCTTCAGGCCCAGGTCCAGCACCTGCCGCACGTTCACATGGCGGCTAAACGCCGAGCCCTCCAGGTTCTTCTCCTGTTTCTCCACGCCCTCGACGCGCACCTCGGTGTCCGGGCGCTTGACCTTGGCCACATGCTTTTCGATGGCCTGCGTGTATCTGGCCCATTTCGGATCGGAACGAAGCGCGATATTGCTCTGGAACCAGATTTTCATGAAACCTCCGGAAGTGGAAATGGCGTCGGGCGGTGACATACCGGGCGGCAGGGACCGCGCGTGTCGCCCGGTACAAAGCATGTAGCATTGCGCCGGACCAAGGAATTCACCCCGAATATAATAAAGCACTTGATGGAGGCACTAATGTCACAGCATCAACCGCATCATCCTGCCACGCTGCTGAAGCAGGCTGTGTGCATTGGCGCATTATTGGGCGTGTCGATCGGCGCATCGTTCGAAGCGTCGGCCCAGAGCTATCCCAACCGCCCCGTCCGCATCGTCGTGCCCTACCTGCCCGGTGGCGCCGCCGATGCCGTGCCGCGCCTGGTCGGACAGAAGCTGGCAGAGGCATTCAACCAGCCGGTGGTGGTGGAAAACAAGGCCGGCGCCAATTCAAACATCGGCTCGGAATTCGTGGCGAAATCCAGGCCCGACGGTTACACGCTGCTGGCCGCCACACCGGCCATCGCACTGAACGTAAGCCTCTACAAGAAAATACCATACGACGTGCTCAAGGACTTCAGCCCGGTCATCCTCACTGGCACCTCGGCCAATGTGCTGGTCGTGGAAGCCTCATTTGCAGCGAAGACGCTCAAGGAACTGATCGCCGCCGCGAAAGAAAAGCCTGGCGCGCTCACCTTCGGTTCCGGCGGCAATGCCTCCTCGGCGCACCTGTCCGGCGAGTTGATGAAGTACATGGCCCAGGTGGACATGGTGCATGTGGCTTACAAGGGCGGTGCGCCGGTGGTTACTGACCTGCTGGGCGGGCGAATCAGCATGTACTTCAGCAGCCTGCCTCAGGGATTGCCCTTGATCAAGGCCGGCAAGGTACGCGCGCTGGCGGTCACCAGCGAAAAACGCGCCATGTCCGCCTCCGACATCCCGACCATGTCCGAAGCGGGGCTGCCCGGCTATTCAGTCACGGCTTGGCATGGATTACTGACGCCGGCGGGCACGCCACAGGAAATTATCACCAGGCTCAATGCGGAAATCGCCCGCCTCACACTGGAAACGGAACTCAAGGGACGGCTGGAAGCACTGGGCATCGATCTGGTCTCAGGATCACCGCCCCAGTTCGGCGCCTTTCTCAAGGCCGAGATCGACAAGTACGCCGCACTGGTGAAGGTGGCAGACATCAAGGCCGATTGAGGCGGCCCGACCGCGGTCACCGCAGGTCGTTCACTCGGCCCTGGCGCCAGTGGCCTTGATGATCTTCGCCCACTTGCCGATGTCGCTCTGGATGATGGCGCCGAACTGATCGGGCGTGTTACCCACGGCGGTGAGGTCCTGGGCGACAAGCAGTTTCTTCAAATCCGCCGTGTTGAGCGCGTTGACGATTTCCGCATTCAACCGGGCCACGGCGGGCCGCGGCGCCCCGGTGGCGGTGAGGATCCCGTACCAGGAACTCGCCTCGTAGCCGGGCAGACCGGATTCCGCAACCGTGGGCAGATCCGGCATCGCCGGCACTCGCGAGGTGGTGCTGATAGCGATTGCACGCAGCTTGCCGGACTTGATGAAATTCGCCACCGACAGGGCCGTGTTGATGGTGAGCGCATGGCGCCCTGCCACAAGGTCGACGATGCCCGGACCGCTGCCCTTGTAGGGAACATGCAGCATGTTCACCCCCGCCATGGAGGCAAACAATTCCACCGACAGGTGCGTGGGATTGCCGATGCCGGCCGAGGGATAGGAGAGCTTGCCCGGCTGCGCCCTGGCCAGCGCGATCAGCTCGCGCACGTTCTTCACCGGCTGATCCGGATGCACGGCAACGATGTAGGGAGTGAGCGCCACCAGGGACACCGCGGCAAAGTCCTTCGCCGAGTCGTAGGGCAGTTTTTCATAGAGCGTGGCATTGATGATGAAGCTGCTGCTTGCCATCACCACGGTGTAGCCGTCGGCCGGCGCCTTGGCCACCAGATCCAGCCCGATGATGGTGTTCGCGCCGGGCTGGTTGTCCACGATGACCTGCTGGCCCAGGCTCTTTGACATGGGCGCGGCAAGCGCCCGCGAAAGGATGTCGTTGCCGCCGCCCGGTGCAAACGGACAGATCAGCCGCACCGGCCTGGCGGGAAAGGACTGCGACCATGCCGCGGCCGAAGGCAGTGCCACCAACACCCCCAGGACGGGAAGGACAAATGCCTTCGACAATGTATTGGTGTGGCGCTTCATCGAGATCGCTCCTGTTTGGCGCTTAAAAGCAGCTTTGTGGATGTTCAGGGTTTTGGCGCGGCGGCCAGCATGGTCTTGAGCAGCGGATCGAAGAACGGCGCGGCCTTGAGGATGCTGTTCTCCTGCTTGATGATGAGACCCGCTTCCTTGGACTTGGCGAGATAGGTCTTCCAGTCGGCCTCCAGTTGCAGCTTCTCGCGCCGCTGCTCGCGGTCGGCGTAGTTCTCGTAGGCCCACATGTGCACGATGACATTCAGCCCGCCCATGTCGGTGACGTAATGCCCGATGAGGTTGCCCAGCACCCGGCGCTGAACCTTCAGGCCGTATTGCTCGTACAGGGCCCAGAACTGCGGCGCGGACCCGGTCTTGATGGTGTAGCAGCGTTGTTCGACGATCATTGCATTCTCCTCGAGGGTACTTGCTCTGAAAGGCCACGGATCGGTCCGTATGCCTGCGGCGTGATGCTCGGCTGCGACTATACAACGCTTCCCCGAAACTCATCCCCGGGTATCGAAATCACTCTAAAATCTTTGCCATGATCGACGACATCCGCGGCCTGCGCCGCATCCTCGCCACCAGCAAGACCATCGCCGTGGTCGGGCTGTCGGGCGACTGGTTCCGCCCCAGCTACTTCGCCGCCAAGTACATGCTGGAGCATGGCTACACCGTCATCCCGGTGAACCCGCGCCAGGCCGAGATCATGGGGCAGAAAAGCTACGCCTCATTGCGCGATATTCCAGCCAGCGTTGGACGGGTGGACATCGTCGATGTCTTTCGCAAGACCGAGGACGTGCTGCCCATCGCCGAGGAGGCCATCGCCATCGGCGCCAAAGTGCTGTGGCAGCAGATCGGCGTGAAGAACATGGAGGCGGTGGCCAAGGCCGAAGCCGCAGGGCTGGAATGCGTCATCGACCGCTGCGTGAAGATCGAGCACGGGCGGCTGTTCGGCGGTCTCAACTGGGTAGGGGTCAACACCCGGGTAATCTCGGCGAAGCGGCCGCGGCCGCTCACCTGAGGCCACCCGGCACCATGACCATCGTCCTGCTTCTGGTGCTGCTGTTCGTGGTCGAGTACTTCGCCGCCGGGATCATTCTTCGGCGCCTGGAGTCGCGTCACCCCGAGCTGTTCGCAAAACTCAACATGCGCAGTGCCGGCGAATCCAGTCTGAGCGAGAAATGGGTGGCCATGACCCGCTTCATCTACAGCGGCGCCTGCCTGCGCGTCGACGATGTGCCGCTCAACATCCTGTGCGCCAGCATCGTGCTGGGCGAGATCGCCATCATTTACGTCATCCTGTTTTCGACGGGGCTGTAACAGAGAATAAGCATGATATTAATTTAATTGCATATCTGCTTCTGTAAAAGACTCAAGATTGGAAAAGATAATAATGTCAGACCGAAAATTCGGCATAGAAACCCTGGCCCTGCACGCCGGCCAGATCCCCGACGCGGCCACAGGCTCGCGCGCGGTGCCGCTGTATCAAACCACCTCATTCGTCTTCGACTCGGCCGAACACGCCGCAAGCCTCTTTAACCTCGCCACATTCGGCAATGTCTACACGCGCCTTTCCAACCCGACCACGGCGGTGTTCGAGGAGCGCATGGCGGCGCTGGAGAATGGCCGCGCCTGCGTAGCCACCGCCTCCGGACAGGCCGCCGAAGCCACCGCCATCCTCACGCTGTGCGAGGCGGGCGACCACATCGTGTCGGCCTCCACGCTCTACGGCGGCACGTACACGCTGTTCGAAGTGAACCTGAGGAGGCTCGGCATCGAGACGACGTTTGTCGATCCCTCCGACCCGGAGAACTTCCGCCGCGCCATCACGCCGAAAACCAAGATCGTCTACGCCGAGACCCTGGGCAATCCCCAGCTCAACATCATCGACCTGGAAAAGGTCGCCGCCATCGCGCACGAGGCCGGCATCCCCTTCATGGTGGACAACACCGTGCCCTCGCCCTACCTGTGCCGCCCCTTCGAGTGGGGCGCGGACATCGTCGTGCACTCGGCCACCAAGTACCTGGGCGGCCACGGCACCAGCATGGGCGGGGCCATCGTCGAATCGGGCAAGTTCAACTGGGCAGATCCGAAAACTGCGGGCAAATTCCCCGGCATGCACGAGCCCTCGCGCGGCTACCACGGCGTGCGCTTCTACGAGACCTTCGGCGACTTCGGCTACACCATGCGCGCGCGCATGGAAGTCCTGCGCACCTTCGGCCCGGCCATCTCGCCCTTCAACTCATGGATGCTGCTGCAGGGCATGGAGACCCTGCCCCTGCGCATGGACCGGCACTGCGAGAATGCCATGAAGGTGGCGTTGTTCTTGAAGGATCACCCCAGAGTGGCCTGGGTCAACTACCCCGGCCTGCCCGGCGACAGCCAGCACGACCTGGCGAAGAAGTATCTACCCAAGGGCGCGTCGGGGCTGCTGAACTTCGGCGTAAAGGGCGGCGTGGAAGCAGGCGTGAAGTTCATCGAAGGCGCCACCTTCATGAGCCACCTGGCCAACATCGGCGATGCCAAGACGCTGATCATTCACCCGGCCTCGACCACGCATCGGCAGTTGTCGGAGGAGGAGCAGAAGCGGGCTGGGGTGCTGCCGGATATGGTGAGGATGTCGGTGGGGTTGGAGTCGGTTGAGGATATTTTGTGGGATATTGATCAGGCGCTGGGCGCTTAGGGGAAAACCTAGCCGGACCTGTCCTCGTAGCGCTTGATGTAAGCCGCCAGTTCCTTTGGCGGCAGCCGCACGGTCGGGTCTACAGCCATGGACTGCAACGCCTTCAGCAGCGTCTCCGTGGTGCTGCATGCGTGAGAATGCAGTTCATCGATGACCCACAGAACGCCGTGAACTTTCATTTTCTGCTTGTCCGAAAATTGGCGAAGTCGGCTATCCCCGGTTAGCAGGATGCTGCCTGGCCGGCTCTCCGCCAGTGCGTAAGCAAATCCGTCGTGAATGGACAGATGCGGCAGCGCTGTCGCGACCTGCCGGGCGCGAAGAACGCCTTCCCCGGGCAGATCGACGACCTTGAGCCCACCGTGAACAAGTGCCCTTTTCTGAGCAGCGGTGAACTTGAGGAGTTCTTCCTCGAACAGCGTATTGGGGATCAGCAGTTCATACGGCAGCAGCAGGAAAGCATCGAGCAGCGACGTTTTGCGCAGATCGATGAGACAACTGCTGTCACTGATGACGACCTGCATCACCGCTCCGAGGTCCTTTCAACCCCGCTTCCACTTCCGGAATCGGCAGCCGGAGAAGCTCCGCCGCCTTGGTCAATGAGATAAACCCTTCGGCCAGCGCGCGGTAGCAAAGCCGCTCGAAGCGGCGCGCGCTCTCCAGTTGCCCGCGCTCCTTTGGCGCCTCGAGTTCATTCGGCTCCCGGGTGCGCCAGCCGCGCGCGATCGACTGGAAAGCGTAAATCAGGATGGCGTCGCTGATGACCCCTGCCTGCCGCAGCCGCATCAGCAGCGCCGCCCCGCTCACCCGATACAGCCGCTTGAGTTCGATCAGCTCCTTGTGCCCGAGCGCATTTCGATGCTTGCCGGCCTCACGCTGCAAATGCTCACGAGGGACGAGGAAAGCCCCCGCGAATACCGTGGCGGCCTTTTCCTCATCCCTGTCGGAGAGACTGCCGGTGTCGATCAGGCGGTGGGCAAGCTCATGTGCCAGCGTCAGCCGCCGGCGTTCGAGCGAAAAACGGCTGTTCACGACGATGACCGGCAACTCGGCCTGCTCATCCGGGCG
>CAXNIK010000048.1:0-14354 GCA_964202115.1 Burkholderiales bacterium | reverse complement strand
CGCCTCAAGGGCAAAATTGGATGGCCAATGGAGAGCAGTTCAGTAGCGTGCCTACGAGTCATCAGGCAGAAACGATTGGCAATAAATTCACGCCCGTGGATCATGTACCTGGACGTTGGAGGCCGACCACTCCTGAATTGAGATTAGCGGATATGGATCGCGATGGCGTGGAGTCACAGGTCCTTTATGGTGGATTAATCGTTGGATTCCAACAGAAAGACCCTGAACTCAACGGTGTGTGCATGCGTGCATATAACGAATGGATATCAGAATTTTGCCAACACTCCCCGAAGCGCTTTATAGGGTTGGGATTCCTTCCCGTCCACGATGCGTCTGCAGCTGTTGCAGAACTGTATCGCTGTGCTGAATTAAAACTTCGTGGGGTGCAGTTTCAGCCATTCGATGCCTATCAACCTGTGTGGCATCCCGTTTGGGAGCCTTTGTGGGCGGCGGCGGCAGAAACCAAGATCTCAGTTTCATTCCATACTGGAGCAGGGCAGTGGACCATGCCTTTACACGACACTCATCTCCCCGGTGTACCGAAGAACAGAGGAGCATATGCAAGTGGTGCCACTGTATTGCCCATCCAGCTTGATGAGGTTCTTACAGCGATTGTGCTTTCGGGAGCCTTGATGAGACATCCTGCACTGCATATTGTGTTGGGGGAGTCATCGATTGGATGGATTCCATTCGTGCTGGACCGAATGGATCGAAAATATGAGGAATGTTCTGGAGGACGTCATCCTCGTTACGATGCAGTGTTAAAGGAATTACCAAGTTATTACTGGAATCATCAGGGTCATGCCACATTTCAAAATGACCCGGTAGGGATTCATCTATTAAAGTTTTTGGGGGCACATACGGTGATGTGGGGCTCTGACTACCCGCACGTAGACGGCGTTTGGCCTCACTCTCACGAAACAGCCGAAGAAAATTTCAAAGGGGTCGATCCTGCAATTGCGAAGATGATTCTGCGAGATAATGCCCGTCAGCTGTACGCTATTTAGAAAAACCATTGTTTGAATACGTTGCCATACCCTCGACTGATTAGATATAAGTATTCCGCAAAGGTTGAGGAAGCCGCCTTTTTGTAAAGGAGGTTAAGAATGCTGAACGTCCGCTTGCGTTTGCTCCTGATTGGCATCGCTGTGCTTCATGTACACACAGTATGTGCGCAGCAGAAATATCCCTCACGGCCGGTTCGTATGATCGCCGCCGCCGCCGGCGGGGCAAACGATATTCCAGCCCGCCTCATATCGCAAAGCCTTAGCGTACAGCTGGGGCAGCCTTTTGTGGTGGTTAATCAGCCAGGTGGCCTTATCGCTGGAGATATGTTGGCAAAGGCGCCCCCCGACGGATACACGACCCTTTTTTATGGGGGAACGCTCTGGTTGCTTCCGCTCCTCCAAGATGGAGTGGCATGGGATCCGTTAAAGGACTTTGCACCAATAACTCTAGCTTCCGGTGCGCCAAATGTTCTCGTTGTCACTCCAAGTCTTCCAGTGAAAACGGTGAAGGAACTGATAGCGCTCGCCAAGTCGCAACCCGGAAAGCTCAATTACGCCAAGACAAACCCCGGAGCGGGTAATCAAATAGCAGGTGATCTTTTTAAAATAAAAGCGGGCTTAGACGTTGTAGCTGTCTCCTACAAGGGAATTGCTCAGGCCCTGATTGATGTAGTGGCGGGCAGAATTCACTATTCGTTCCCCGCTGCCGCGTCAATCACAGGAATGGCCAAGGCAGGGAAAATTCGCTCCGTCGCAGTCACAAGCCTAAAGCCTTCTGCTCTCGCGCCGGGCCTGCCTACCGTTGCTGCTGATATCCCTGGATATGAGTCCAATCAGGTCCATGGAATGTTTTCTACGGGAGGAACTCCTGCTGCAATTATCAATCTCTTGAATCGTGAAGTAACCACATTTCTAAATACGCCATCCGTCAGGGAAAGGTTCATGGAGATTGGTTTAGAGATATATGCCACGTCTCCAGAAGTGCTCACAGACACGATCAAATCCGACATGGCGGCCCTTGATCTCATTCTTAAAGAAGTGGCCAAATCAGGCAAGAAGGTCGGTGAGTAACGTTTTACCCCTGGGCGGTAGGGGTGATGTCGCATGTCTGCACGTATGGCCTCAAAGGATTTGATATTTGTGCGGTCGATTGTTTTATGCTGCATAGAAGGGGTTGATCATGCAAGCACTCAGAGGTGATGTCGCAAGACAGTCACGTTCGCTAGGCGATGCCATGGGAAGCGGAAAGTCACGCTGGAGGACGGATTACTTTGGAGGCGCCTCGGGGAATAGGGTGGGGGTCGATCGCAACACGCCACAGGCGTTTCTGGTAGATATGAAGCCGGAGAACACGATAAAACCTCATTTTCATGACACGGACCAGTTTCAAGTTCTGGTGGCGGGTAGCGGAAAACTGGGGCGCAACGAAGTGCCGATCCTGGCCCTCCACTACGTGGATCATCACACCGGATACGGACCAATTATTTCTGGTCGTGGCGGGCTTTCATTTTTTACGATTCGTGCTCGTCGTGATTCTGGGCCAGTTTACCTGCATGATCCAAAGCATAAAGAATTTCTAAAGTCATCCAAAAAGCGTTATGTGGTTGCTGCAAATATATCGCTGAGTACCGAGCCAGTGATGGAAGCTTGCGATGAAATCGAATTCGAAAACCTATTCCAGGATACCGACTCAAGCGATGGCTTGGGTGCGTTTATGGTCCGTGTCGGCGCAGGTAAAGTAGCAGTTGGCCCGAGTCCCAGCACAACTGCTGGTCAATATTATTTGGTAGTTAATGGAAGCCTGAAAATTTCAGACATTGTTTATCCAGTGTGGTCCTTGATTTATCTGACTAATACAGATGACCCCTTCGTTATAAATGGCGGGCCGCATGGGGTAGAAACGTTGCTGCTGTCTTTTCCGAGGCAATTGAATTCACCGAGCCAATGAGGCCATGAGCGCATTGTCCATTACGGTGTAAAGACGCAGAGGATAAAAACGCCAAAACGGCATCAATCTAGAAGAATGGACGTGCGTCGCTCTTGTCGTTTTCATCGCACGCACCATGATACGGGCGGGCTCTGGGCACACGCGGCCCAGGCCGGCCATTTAGTCTTGGAGTCTTCGCAATGGCAAATATTTCCAGTGATACCAAGCTGCATGTAACCCATTCTGGCTTCGCTTATGGTTACCTGACTGCGCCTGAGGTGCATTTTCTCGATGCGGCAGTCGCGCGCCTAATCCCAGCAGATGAGCTGGGGCCCGGCGCAAGGGAGGCAGGCGTGACCTATTTTATCGATCAGCAGCTGTGCAGTGCCTGGGGTACTCACAGCCGCGCCTACCGCATGGGTCCGTGGCAGGCGGGCACGCCGCAGCAGGGCTACCAGCTGCCGCTCACGCCTCAGGAGATTTATCGTGTGGCGATACGGGAAATCAGTCTGTATTGCAGCCGACAGTACGCTGGGCGGGGTTTCCACCTGCTTAGCACAGAGCAGCAGGATCAGTTGCTGCATTCCATGGAAAATGGGGAAATCGAACTGGAGTCGCTACCTGCAGCGGTGTTCTTCAAGCTATTACTCAGGAACACCATAGAAGGTTTTTTCGCTGATCCGATACACGGTGGAAACCATGACAAGATTGGCTGGAAGCTGATTGGCTTTCCAGGAGTCGCCTCTACTAGCTACCCCACACACATGCTCAGGCACAATGTTCCCTATCGCGTCGAGCCGGTGAGCATCGTGGACATCCGCGAGAACCGGGCTTCAGTGGATGCCCAAGGCTACGCCCAACACATCTCACTTGGCCAAGCTGAACCCTGGGAGAAAGAGGAATGAGTGTCGTCAAACTCAAGCCGGTTGATGTGGTAGTGGTTGGCATGGGCGTGGCCGGCTCTATCCTCAGCAAGGAACTGGCCATGACAGGCTTGCGCATAGTCGGGCTGGAGCGTGGCAGGATGATGGATCCGCAGCAGGACTTCGCCATGCCCTATGCGCATGACGAACTGAAATACGATGCGTACCGCAGCGATATTCTGCAGAACCTGTCGCGAGAGACCATTACTTTCCGCAATGCCGTGACCGAGTCCGCGCTTCCTATGCGCGAAATGGGCTCTTTCAAGCCCGGCGAATGCGTGGGTGGGGCGGGCATACATTGGATGGCCGGAGGGTGGCGTTTCCTGCCCTGGGACTTCCAGACCCGCAGCCGCACTGAGGAACGCTATGGAAAGCAACAGTTTTCCGACAACTGCACCAGCCAGGACTGGGGCATTACCTACGATGAGCTGGAGCCCTACTATGACCAGTTCGAGCATATCTACGGTGTGAGCGGTAAGGCGGGAAATCTGAACGGCGAGCTCAAAAACGGTGGCAATCCCTTTGAGGGTGTGCGTTCGCGCGAGTATCCCAATCCGCCGCACGAGCATACCTATTCCGGGGCCCTGTTCGCCGAGGCGTGTGGCACGCTTGGCTACAAGCCATTCCCCAAGCCTGCGGCGATTATGACGCGGCCTTACACCAACCTATACAAGCTCAACCTGGGTCAATGCGTCAGTGGTGGTTTCTGTTCCGGCCACGGTTGTTCGCAGAATGCCAAGGCGACACCACTCACAGCCGTGATACCGGCTTTGCTCAAGCACGACAACTTCGAACTGAGGACGCACGCCAATGTCATCAAGGTCAATCTAGATTCGGACAGGAAACGAGCCATCGGAGTCACTTATATTGATGCGCGCGGACGCACCGTGGAACAGCCCGCGGACCTTGTGATATTGAGCAGCTTTACCTTCAACAATACTCGGTTGCTGCTGCTGTCTGGCATAGGCAAACCATACGACCCGGCTAGCAACAAGGGCGTGGTCGGCAGGAACTATGCTTACCAGGCAACTGGCCATGTGAAACTGTTCTACGAGGACAAGGTATTCAATCGCTTCATGGGCGGGGGTGCGCACGGCAGTGCCATCGACGAATTTGATGGCGACAATTTCGACCATTCCGGGTTGGGCTTCGTGGGTGGTAGCTTCATCGACGTCAACAGCCCTGGCGCGCCACCAATCAAGGCACACGCCGTGCCCGCCGGCACCCCAGGCTGGGGCTCGGCGTGGAAAAAAGCTGTGGCCAAATATTACGACCGTGTAGCCACCATCGCCCTGCACGGCGCCTGTCAAAGCTATCGCACGAACTATCTTGACCTTGATCCGACCTATCGCGACGCCAATGGGCTGCCGCTGATACGCATGACCTTCGACTTTCAGGACAATGAACGTAAGCTCTCCGCCTTCGTCGCCGCAAAGGCGGCCGAGATCGCCAGGGCGATGAATGGTGACATCATCGACGTCAGTGCGCGCACAGGCAAATACAATATCGGTCCCTATCAGAGCACGCACAATGCAGGCGGCGCTGTGATGGGTTCCAACCCGGCCACAAGCGTAGTGAACAAGTACCTGCAGTCTTGGGACGTACCAAACGTTTTTGTGGTTGGTGCCAGTGCATTCCCTCAGAACGGATCCTATGGCCCCACCGGCACCGTAGGCGCACTGGCGTGCTGGACCGCGGACGCCATAAAGGACTTGTATCTGAACAAACCCTCTGCGCTGATTTAAGCCACATCGCTTTCACAATAAGCGCAGTCCATGCTGACTATCGACTCCCATTGCCATGCGGGAGTGAGCGTCCATGGGTAGCTGGGAGCGTGGGCTGGCGGCGCTGGTGAAAATAGGTGCCGAGGACCTTGCCCGCCTGAGCCTTGATCGGCGGTGTGGATTGATCTTCCGGCCTATCAGCGATAGGAAGAGCCATGCGGAATGAGGATACGTACCCCATCAGCGTCAATGCCTTCCGTATACACTGAGACACCGCATGCCTGTCGCGCCTACAAGCTTCCAAGATCGCCAAAGGAGACGGAGACGAGAATGAAACCTGCCCACTCAATTGCCAGCGTGATTTCCTGCGCGGCCTCGGCCCTGCTGCTGTTAGGCGCACTGGCCTGCAATGTCAACGCCCAGGACAGGCCCAAGGGCTATCCCGCAAAACCGGTGCGCATCCTGGTGGGCAATGCGCCGGGCGGTGCTTCGGACATCGTGACGCGCCTGGTAGCGGGCAAACTCACCGAGCGCTGGAACAGTTCTGTAGTGGTGGAGAACGTGCCCGGCGCCGAAGGCGTGATTGCCACCGAGCAGGTGGCCAAGGCAGCACCGGATGGGCACACCTTGTTCGCCGGCGGCAGCATCGTGGAGTTCATGGCCATCTTCAAGAAGCTCAGTTTCGATCTCATGAGCACGCTCACGCCCGTGGTGCAGATGTCCACCCAGTCCTATCTGCTGGTGGTGCCCAACAGCCTGCCGGTGAAAACTTTCAAGGAACTGGTGGCCTATGCCAAGTCCAGGCCCGGTCAGCTCAACTATGCAGGTACGGGGCCGCCCGCGCAGCTGGGCCATGAAATACTGAACAAGGCGGTGGGCATCGACGTCGCCCATGTGCCCTACAAGGGCGCCGGACCGGCCATGCCCGACTTGATCGCCGGACGCGTGCAGATGATATTCATCAGCACGGTATCGGGCATGCCCCAGGTGCGCAACGGCCAGATGAAGGCCATCGCCAGCACCGGGCCGCGCCGCCTGCCCGGTATGCCCGATCTGCCCACGGAGGCGGAGTCGGGCGTTCCCGACTTCGAACTCACCAACGGCTATGGCCTGTGGACGCAGGCCAAGGTGCCGGCGGCCATCATCACGGTCATCAACCGCGACGTGCTGCAGATCACCCACTCGGCGGACGTGAAGGAGAAACTGGCCGCGGGCAGCTCCGAGCCCGAGCCGTCGCACACGCCGGCCGAATATCGCGACCGCACGGCCAAGCGCATCGCCAGGTTCACTGCATTCATCGAAACCTCAGGCATCAAGCTGGAGTAAGGCTGAGCACAGCTGCATTGGCAATCAAAGGAGGAAAGCAGAGATGGCGACAGGCAAGGACAACATCGGCAGCAACGGCAGCACCATCAGCTTCATCGGCACCGGAGACTGCGGTCCCACCCACGGGCCCAAGGACGGTTTTACCATCGAGCAGTACACCGAACTGGTGGTGCCGACCCTGCAGGCCGTGGACCTGCGCTTCAGCAACTGCGAGCGGCAGTACTCGCGGCGCGGCGCCAGCACCCGCGATGCCAGCGAGGAGCAGATGCCCCACGGCCGCCAGCCGCCTGAGATGGCGAAGATCTTCACCGACTGCGGCTTTCAGGCCGTGACCATCGCCAACAACCACATGTACGACTACGGGCCCGAAGCGCTGCTCGACACCCGTGCCCTGCTGCTGGAGAAGGGCATCGCCGTGACCGGCGCCGGCAAGGACCTGGCGCAGGCGCGCGAGCCGGCCATCGTCGAATGCAAGGGCATCAAGGTCGGCTTCCTTGGCTACAGCTCGGTCATGCCCGATGGGGCGGAGGCGGGGCCCAACAAGGTCGGCGTGGCCAGGCTGCGCGTCAACACCACCTACGAAGGGCGTGGCCCCCACTCACCAGCGCGCGTCCTCACCACGCCCAACCAGGAAGACGTGGACATGATCCTCGAAGACATCCGGCTGCTGCGGCCGAAGGTCGACGTGCTGATCGTGGCTCTGCACTGGGGCTCGGCCTTCATACCGCGCGTCATCGCCGATTACCAGGTCACCGCGGGCCACGCCATCATCGACGCCGGTGCCGACATGATCATCGGTCATCATCCCCATATCCTGAAAGCCATCGAGGTCTACAAGGGCAAGGCCATTTTCTACAGCCTGAATGCCCTGTGCATGACCAAGCCCACGCCCAATCGCGCCTGGAGCAGCAAGCCCTGGGAGCACGGCGCGCTCAGGAACCACCAGGACCTGGACCCGACCATGCCGCTGTATCCCTACGGCAGGCACTCGGCGCGCTCGCTGCTCGCCAAGGCGGTGTTCTCCAAGAAGGGCGTCGAGTCGGTGTCCTTCATTCCGCTGTGGACGGACACCAAGTATCGCCCCGAGGTGGTGATACGCAGCGATCCGCGCTTCCAGGACATGATCGAGTACATGGACTGGTGCTCGGAGGGGTTTGAGCACAGGTTTGTGGCCGAAGGGGACGAGGTCAGAGTCTGCTGATGTCGCTGCGCGACCAGCTTTGAGCATCATGCGCGAAATTCGCTGACCACCTGATTTCAACTCTTTTGCCAATCGAGCCAAGCAGTTGAAGAGTCCTGGGCGAACCTGGTGATGATGCCCGGCATCCTGGCAACTTTCACCAATCCTTCGTTCAGTCGGTTGACGACGGCTGACGGTGTCTCGCCGGGGGCGACGATGCCGAACCAGCTCGAATAATTGTATTCGGGTATGCCCTGCTCGGCGATGGTGGGAATGTCGGGCAGCAGGCTGGATCGCTTGTCGTTCAGCACCGCCAGCGCACGCACCTTGCCCGACTTGAGCAGTGGCATGGCGGCCAGCATGGTGGTGGATGCGACGTCCAGGCGCCCGGCCATCAGGTCTCCCATCTCCTGCTCTCCTCTGAGGTTGCGGCCGGGCCGCTGCTTGTGCGTTCAGGTGCGTTCAGGTGCGTTCAGCCGCGTTCAGCCCGTATGCGCCTTGATACCGTCCACCACGATGACGCCCTCGCGGATCAGCCGCTCCAATTCGCCGCCCAGGCCAATCTCCTCCAGCACGCTCGCCGCGTCGGAGCCGGGCCGCGGCGAAGGCCGCCCGGCGCGCAGCGGCGTGCGCGACAGCAGCGCCCCGGGCCCGGTGGTGGTGACCGGGCCGCTCTGGCCGAAGGCGTTGATGGAGCAGTAGACGATGTTCGGGAGCGCGCCTGTGGAACTCATGGTCTTTCCATTGCGATGAAGGGTGGCGCGAGGTCGCCGGGAGCTCCGCCCCGGCGCGGCCGCGTTGCCATGTTCTTCATGCAAGTTTGCCATCGCGGCTACCAATAGGTTTTCACGTCAAGCCCGCTCATCGCCGCATCGTCGGTGACAAGCAGCGCGTCCTCGATCTCCGATTGCGCCGCGAGCATCCGGTCGAAGGGATCGCGATGGGCGGCCGAATAGCCGCCCGCCAAAAGTGCGTGGCGGTAGGACACCGCGAGATGGGTGAATCCGTCCGCGACGACGAGATCGTGAAATTCGCGAATGGCGCGCTCCACGCCCGGCAATTTGCCGAGGCGATGCTTGGTTGCGATCTCCCAGGCGCTTGCCGCGCTCACCAGAATTTCATTGTTCTCGTCGGTCATCGCCTCCGCCGCCCGCTTCGACAGGCGCGAATCGCTTTTCCACCACCACAGCAAGGCGTGGGTATCGAGCAGCAGTTTCACCGGCCTTCCCAGGCCTTGAGTTCTTCCTCGGGCAGCGGCTCGAAAAAGGCGGAATCGTCGATTTCCGGAACACGGCCGGACTGGCGTTTCGTTACCGCAGGCGCCAGGGGCACCATGCGCGCATAGGGCTTGCCGGCCTTGGCCAGGATGATTTCCTCGCCGGCATGCGCCTTCTCAAGCAGCTTGGAAAACTGCGTCTTGGCGTCATGGACATTGACGATCATGATTTTTTCCTTTGAAAATCATCATTTAATTTTGACTTAGTCCGATAACTTAGTCAATATTTATGAGTCATTGTAGATTTGCTCAGCCCATACGCCATTGCTGATTGACAGATAGACCAGACCAGACCAGACTCCCTCTGAAACCAGACGGATAAACCATGCAAATCATCAATATTTCGGACGCCAAAAGCAGCCTTTCTTCCCTGATTGCGGAGGTTGAAAAAGGGCGCAATGTCATTATCGGCAAAGCCGGGAAGCCGGTCGCCATGCTGGTTCCCTATCGTGCCGATACCGCCCCGCGGAAATTGGGTGGGTCGTGGTCTGGCAAGGTCAAAATCGCGGACGACTTCGATACCTTGCCCGATGACCTGGCGAAGGCATTCAAGGGGGATTCAGCGGCGTGAATTTGCTGCTGGATACACATACCCTGATCTGGACGCTGGCCGATGACCCGGGCCTGTCCCGGGCCGCCAGGGAGGCTATCGAGGATGGCAACAACATCATTTTCGTCAGTTCGGTATCGGTTTGGGAAATTTCCATAAAAAGGGCATTGGGCAAACTGGACGCGCCCGATACGCTTCTCGAAGAAATCAAGCGCCTGCGCTTGACGCCGCTTGAGATCGCGCTGGCGCATGCCGACCTCGCGGGCCGGTTGCCCCCCATTCATGCCGATCCGTTTGATCGGATGCTCATTGCGCAGGCGCAACTGGAGCAACTGATTCTGGTGACGCGCGATTCGGAAATCCAGAAATACGATGTCCGTTATCTGATTTCGTGATTCGATCTTAACTGTTGGAGCACGGGATGCTCCCATTGACGGGTGTGCGTCGGCACTGGATTGATTCCCCTGCCCGCTGATTTGACGGCACGGCACGAATTCTGTACTGTCCGTACAGAATCAGGAGAAGCCGCGGAATGAGTCAGCGCAAAACGATGGGTGCCGAAGAGGCGCGAAAACTGTTTCCGTCTCTTGTGGAAAACGCCAGCCGCGGGAACACGACGATTATCACCAAGCACGGCAAGCCGTTCGCGGCAGTCGTGCCGGTGTCGGAGGCGCGTGCGCGCAAGCGCGCCGGCGAAAACTTTCTCGGCCTGCGCGGCACCGGCAAGGGGCTGTATGGCAATGTCGCGCGCCACATCGATGCCTTGCGGCGGGAATGGGATTGACCCTGCCGTTCGGGCTGCCCAATGGCGCGCGCGTCACCGTCGACAGCGCGCCGCTGATTTATTTTCTTGAAAACCACCGCATTCATGCGCGGCGATTCGAACCGCTGTTTGCATCCAATGCGGCCGGCACGCTGGAGATTGTCATTTCGTCGATTGCTGTAGCCGAGGTGCTGGCCGGTCCGCTCAAGGCCGGCAATGAAGCCCTGGCCGATCGTTATCGACGCGTATTGGCGGAATGGCAAATCGTTTCCGTCGATGCTGAACTGGCTGCGCTGGCCGCGCGCCTGCGCGCCGGCCACGGCTTGCGGCTGCCCGATGCCATCCACGCGGCCACAGCCCTGTCGACCGATTCGGCTGCGCTGGTGACGCATGACCGCGATTTCACAGGGCTCAAGGGCTTGCGCATCATTGACGGCAGCACCTGATCACCGGATTGCGTCGGGCCAGAAAGGGAGCCTCCGGCTATGCCGGGCTGGCAGACAGGCTGGTCCGACCCACTAGCGCGCGATATTTGTCCCATAGCTGAGCCGAGCTGCATTTCCCGCTTTTGCTACCAGTACCCGGCGGATTATTCAGTGAGCTTGATGTTGGCATCCTTGGCCAGCTGATGCCAGCGCGCGATCTGCTTGACGATCAGATCGCTGAATTCCTCCGGTGTGCTCGAGGCCACTATGGTCACCGGTGAGAGCCTCTTCAGCAGTTCGGGATCCTTGGTGGCCTTGGCGATTTCGGCGCTCATCGCACGCACGGTGCTGACCGGCGTGCCGGCGGGGGCCAGGACTCCAAACCAGCCGGCATAATCGAAGCCCGTGGCGCCCTGCTCGGCCAAGGTGGGCAAATCCGGCAGATTCGGTGCGCGCGTGATGCCGGCCAGGCCGATCAGGCGCAGTTTCCCCGCCTTGACCAAAGGCAGATAGCCGGCGATCCCGGTAATGGTGGCATCGACTTCTCCCGACACCATCGCGGCGGCGCGCTCGGCGCTGCCCTTGTAGTAGATGTCGGTTGCCGTGATGCCCATCTGGTGATGCAGCGCCGCGCTCACCAGATGGGCATAGCCTCCCACGCCGTTGTTGGCGAAATTCAGCTTGCCTGGATTGGCCTTGGCATAGGCCACATATTCCTGCAGGTTCCGCGCGGGAAATTTGGCCGAAACGATCAGGGCGTTGGTCTGGTTGCCGAGCAGCGAAACGGGCGCAAAGCTCTTGACGGTGTCGTAGGGCAGTTTGGGCTGCGTGAGCGGCGTGGAAGTGAAAGTCGAGGCCGCCAGCAGCACGGTGTGGCCGTCCGGCGCCGCCTTGGCGACATAGGCGGCGCCTATGATGCCTCCCGCCCCGGGCTTGTAGTCGATCACGAACCTCCACCCCGTATTGGCCGTCATAACCCGCGTATAGGTCTGGAAGTAGACATCGCCGGAACCGCCGGCCGAGGACGGCAGAATCCACACGATGGGCTTGGTGGGAAAGGGGACCGGCGCCTGCGCAAACGCCGCGCCCGCAAGCACCATCAACGAGGCCGAGCAAAAAAGTTTTCTTGGAAATTTCATTTCATCTCTCCCAAAATTCGCTCACGCCCCATGTGGCGCGGCATGCTGTACTGCGCCTACAGTACTCCTCAGCTCCCTGGCGTGATGCCCGTCTCCTTCACCATGCGCCTGGTCACGCCGATGTCGCTGGCAATCAGCTTGCGAAATTGCTCCGGCGTGCTGCCCACCATGGTGTTGCCGTCCTCGCCCAGCTTCTGGATGATGTCCGGCGAGCGCGCCACCTTGAGCAGTTCCGTATTCAGCCTGGCAATGATGGCTGGCGGCGTGCGCCCGGGCGCCAGGATGCCTCCCCAGGCGGTGTAGGAAAACTCCGGATAGCCCTGCTCGGCGACAGTGGGCACGTCGGGCAGATTCGAACTGCGCTGATCGCCGGCGGTGGCGATGATGCGCACCTTGCCGGCTTTCGCCAGCGGCTGAGCCAGGGCCGGCAGCATGAGGATCGCATCGGTGCGCCCGGCCACCAGGTCGAGCATGGTGCTCTGCGAGTTGCCCTTGTAATGCACATAGGTCACCTGCACGCCAGCCAGCTTGTACAGCCATTCGGCGCGTAGGTGCGTGCCACTGCCCTGGCCGGCGGTGGCCTGATTGATCTTGCCCGGCGCGGACTTGCCGTAGGCGATGAGCTCCTGCAGGGATTTGACCGGCAGCCTGGAGCTCACCACCACCACCGTGGAACGCGAGGTCATCTGCGCAACCGGCGCCAGGTCATTGAGCGGATCGAAGGGCAGGTCAGGATAGGCGGCCGGCAAGCCGCCGTAGGTGGCCGTCACCGCGATGATGGTATGGCCGTCCGGCGGCGCCTTGGCGGCAAAGTTGGTCCCCAGCACCGTGCCCACGCCGGGTTTGAAGTCCAGCACGAAGGGCTTGCCCATGATCTCGGTAAGCTTGTTGACGTACAGGCGGGCCTCCAGTTCGCTGGAGCCGCCGGGGCTATAGGGAACGACCATGGACACGGGCCTGGAGGGCCAGTCGGCCGACGACTGCGCCCATGCAACCACGGCGGTCGCGCTGAATCCGGATGTCAGGGCAATGCACCACAGCAGGCGCAGCAGCATGGCGGAACTCCTTCCTCGGTTCTGTGGCATCACAAGTCCTGTGTTCAGACGGGACTGCGGGCCGTTATGCGACGCTCGCCGGAGTGATGTGGGCGGAATTATTTGATAACAATTATTCTTGTTACCTAATACAGATAATGACTTATGTTAATTATTGATAATATTGAGTGATGCTGTCTGCTGTGTTGGGCATTCACTTTCCGCCTTGATTGGTCTTGCTTTTAACCCAGGGCGTGCTTTCAGTCCTTATCCGCTTCCGTTTTTACCCAGGCATCACCGCGAGCCGCAAGCCCGCCGCCTTCAGGATCACGATGAGGCTCGATAGCTGCGGGTTGCCCTGCTTTGAGAGTGTTCTGTATAGCGTTTCACGGTTCAAGCCTGTGTCTTGCGCCAGTTGGGCCACACCACCCCGCGCCTCCGCGATATCGCGCAGCGCGTGCATAAGATCGCCTGGTTCCCCGGTTTCGAGCGCGGCATCAAGGTAGGCCGCGGCATGCTTTTGGCTCTTGGCGAGCCATTCCAGCCGATGCTGGAGGTGCTCCACTGTTTTGGCCACAGGCGGTTGCTTACCGGCCGGCGCCACGCGCTTGGTGGTCTTTCCAGAATCTTTTTGCATCACGAATATCCTTCGATTGCGTGCGTTTGTCTCCCCCGCACAGGAGAAGAATCAGCGTCCTGCCCTCGCGTCTGAAATAGATGCGGTACCCCGGTCCCCAATCGACGCGCAGCTCGGACAGTCCGTCGCCGATCGGTTCACAGTCTCCAAACAGACCTCGTTCCAGGCGCGTCAGGCGAACTTCAATCCTCGCCCGCGCGTTAATGTCCCGCAAGCCGGAAAGCCATTCCCCGAACGGATCGCGCCCCTTCCCTGTTCGATAATGCCGAAGTTCGATCATTGTAGCTTAAAAGCTAAATGCTTGGACTTTGTGGGGACTTGATCGTGGTGTTATTCCATTTCCATATCATTAGTATAATAATAGCGGCATCTCATCAACCCCTTGAGGTGTGCGATGGCCAGACCGGCGCGTGGTGCGGAAGTATTGGACATGGCGCAGGAAA
>CAXNIK010000047.1:0-14449 GCA_964202115.1 Burkholderiales bacterium | reverse complement strand
GTCGCTGATAGATAGCTCGTTCTGCCCAAAATATCAGGCGTTATGGTTGTTAAAGCCTAAAAAAATAGGCGAATCGACGTCGTGCAAATGGCCTGGAGGGCCGGTTTCAAGTTTTGTCAGAAAAACAGGGTTGTTTTTGTTCCAAAAATACTGCTTGATTTTTTGATCAACTAATTGATTGAATTGAATAAATATGATGTTAGTCCCCAGCCGGGGGTCAGGTACAGTTGGCGAGGCAGACAAGCTTACTTTTGTCAGAAAAAAATGTAATAATTTCTGACAAAACAGGCTATCCGGAAATCGATCGTGGGCAAGCACGCACAATCCATCGACACGCAAATCCTCGACCGCATCAGGCTCGGTGCCGGTCGCGTCTTCAGTGCGCGGGATTTTTTCGACCTTGGCAGCCGTCCGGCCATTGACCAGACGCTGTCGCGGCACAGCCGCGCCGGCCGGCTGCGCAAGATAGCCCGCGGCCTGTACGACCTCCCGCGTACCGATCCGCAGTTGGGGACTCTGTCGCCGAACTTCGATGCCATCACCGCTGCGCTCAAGGACCGTGATGCCATTCGCCTGCAGCCCACCGGTGCGCATGCCGCGAACATGCTGGGGCTTTCTGACCAGGTGCCCATGAAGCTCGTCTATCTCACCGATGGCCCGAGTAAGCGCGTGAACGTGGGTGGCCTCGATATCACCCTGAAGCACACCAGCGCCCGCTACATGGCAACCGCCGGCCGACTGAGCGGGCACATCATTCAGGCCCTGCGCTGGCTGGGCAAGGATCATGTGGACGATGGCATCCTGGCCAAGCTGCGTCGCAATCTGAAGCCGGCAGACCGAGCCGCGCTGGTCAGGGATGTGCCCTATGCACCGGCTTGGATAGCCCGGATATTTCGTCAACTGGCCGTGGATCAAGCGCCAGACGAGGCAAACGAAAAGGGCTGACCCAGGGCATGCAAGGCTTTCTCGACCTCTCGATGGAAAGACGCCGCGCGGCGTGCGAGGAGGTACAGGCACGCATGCGCCTGCGCGCGGCCAGCGTCGAGAAAGACTTCTGGGTCTGCTGGACGCTTCGCGAGCTGTTCAATCTGCCGGAGATCGGACCACGACTGACTTTCAAGGGTGGCACTTCGTTGTCCAAGGCCTGGAAGCTGATCGAGCGCTTTTCCGAAGACATTGACGTGGTGATTGATCGTGACTTTCTCGGATATGGCGGCGATGCTTCCCCGGAAGCAGCGCCCAGCCGCAAGAAGCGCCGCCAGATTCTGGATGCATTGCGCGCGTCCTGCCAGCAGCACATTCGCGAGTCGCTCGCGCCCGCACTCAGTGCGCGTATCGCTCAGGCGCTTGGTGCGCAGGGCTGGGCATTAGAGTCTGACCCGGCCGATGCCGATGGACAGACCCTGCTGTTTCGCTACCCCGCCGCCTTCGACGGCGGCGGCTATGTGGCCCCGGTCGTAAAGATCGAGCTGGGCGCCCGGTCCGACATTGACCCAGCCGAGGCGCCGTACATCGAGCCTTATCTTGCGCAGACCTTTCCGGACTTGCTGGGCGACAGCCGTTTTGCTGTGCGCACCCTGGCAGCGCGCCGCACTTTCTGGGAAAAGGCCATGCTGCTCCACGAGGAAACCTACCGCCCTGCCGCCAAGCGGCGAGGACGTTTCCTGTCGCGGCATTACTACGACCTGTGGTCCATGATCCGGCAGGGCGTGGCCGAGCAGGCTGTTGCCGATGCCGGACTGTTCGAGCGCATTGCCGCCCACCGCGAGGTGTTCTTCCGCTACAACTGGATGGATTATTCGACGCTGCGGCCTGGGACGCTGCGCCTCATTCCTCCGCCGGAACGGCGTGCCGCCTGGGAGCAGGATTACGCTGCCATGCGGGAGGCCATGTTCTTTGGGGAAACACCGGAGTTTGCGGAAATTCTGCAAACCGTTGGCGACTTTGAAAAACTGTTTAATCGGGCCGCGCAATGACTGCTTCTGCCCATAAGACGTCTATAGAAGAGACGGGGACACCACCACTTGGTAAAGCCACACATCTTTTTATCAGCTATGCAATTGAAGATGCTCCTTTAGCAGACTGGCTTGCTCGTAAGCTTGCAAATCAAGGTTATGCAGTTTGGCAAGATCGTTTGAAGATGTTGGGCGGTGAGCCATGGCCGCAAGATATAGACGTGGCGATCAAGGCGATCAAGGAACGGACGTTCCGGATGCTTGCTCTGATTTCAGAGCATTCCATGAAAAAGCCCAATCCCTCGAAAGAGCGGACGCTGGCAGTGAATATCGCCAGGGCAAGAGGAATCCCGGACTTCATGATTCCCTTAAAGGTTGATTCGGTGGAGTTGGATTGGTTGACGACCGACCTGACCTACATTCCATTTAACAGAGGATGGTCAAATGGGTGGCAGCAGCTTCTAGATAAGCTCGATTCCTTAAACGCACCTGTACAGCTCAGTACACGCTCCGAGCTCGCCGCATTGTCATTCAATGCTGGTGATGGACTCGTCATGAATGACCCAGAGGAGATCGTGTGCAATGCACTCCCAATCCAAAGAATCCCGAAATACTTAAGCATTTTCAGTCTGAAGCGATCTTCGTTCAGCAACGACATCGTGAAGAAAGTGCGTTTTGAGGGGTGGCAGCACACAATCGCCGGCGAACGGCTGGTACAGAAGGAACTCCGCCGGGCGCTGCTGAAATACAAGCTGCACACCGACCAGGACTTGTTCGACAAGGCTTACGGGTACATCAAGCAGTATTACTAGCCGTGGCCGGTTGCCAGTCTTCCTGGGTTGCGTACTATGTGTCGAACCCTTATTTATGTGTAAATTAGCCAATTTACTGTTTTTTTATAAACTTGCTAATTTCCCTATAAAATCGCCAGCATGGATCCAGTTTTAAACCCTTACGCCCCAGGAGCCGGGACTCCGCCCCCGGAGTTGGCGGGGCGGGATGAACTGCGCGAGCAGGTGCGGATTGCCCTGGAGCGGGTACGCCGTGGTCTCCCCACGAAGAGCATCCTGATGGTGGGCCTGCGGGGTGTGGGCAAAACCGTGCTGCTGGACCGCATGCGCGACGACGCAGAAGCCAAGGGTATTCACACGGTCCGTGTTGAGGCTCCCGAAAGCCGATCACTTCCCGCCTTGCTGACCCCTCAGTTGCGCCAGGCAATGCTGCGCTTGAGTCGGAATGAAAATGCCAAGGCGCTTGCGACCAGGGCTCTGCGCGCACTCGCAGGATTCGCCAAGGGGTTGAAAGTCAAATATGCCGATATTGAAGTCGGCCTGGATTTTGATCCTGAAGCAGGATTGGCCGACAACGGTGATCTGGAGCACGATTTGCAGGCGCTGCTCGAAACAGTCGGTGCTGCTGCTCAAAGCGCGGACACCGCGTTGATCATGTTCATTGACGAGTTGCAGTATGTGAAGGAAGAAGAACTTGCTGCCCTGATTACGGCGCTGCATCGGTGTGCCCAGCGTCGCCTCCCAGTCACACTGGTCGGAGCGGGCCTTCCACAACTTCGTGGCCGGATGGGTGAGGCAAAGTCCTACGCAGAACGGTTATTCGATTTCCCCGAAGTCGGCCCCTTGAATGTACCTTCGGCGGAACTTGCAATCACCAAGCCTGCACTTGATCAAGGGGTCGTTTTTAAAGAGGATGCCGTCAAGGAAATTGTGACCCAGACCAAGGGCTATCCGTACTTTCTGCAGGAATGGGGCAAGCATTCATGGGACACGGCCAAGGTGTCACCCATTACATTGAATGATGTGCGCACAGCTTCTACGGCGACTGTGGCTGCACTGGACGAGAGTTTTTTTCGCGTACGTTTCGACCGGCTCACGCCGGCTGAGAAGAAGTACTTGCGCGCCATGGCCGAATTAGGGCCCGGACCTCACCGCTCTGGCGATATTGCCGATTACCTGCAGCGGAAAGTAACTTCGCTTGGACCAACGCGCAATCAGCTCATCTCCAAAGGAATGATCTGGAGTCCGAATCACGGCGACACGGCTTTTACGGTGCCATTATTCGATGAATTCATGCATCGAATAATGCCGGGGAACGGTTGGAAGGACTGACTGCAAGGAGTCTTTACAAATGCGACTCCTGATAATCCAGGTCCTCCTCGATGTGATGCATCACCTCATCACTGATCTGGTTGTCGCGCCAGATGCGCAGCAGCTCCTGGCGCTCGGCCTGTAGCGCGGCGCGGCGCAGGCGGCTGGCGAAGCCGGTGCTGGGTTCGACATGCGCCTCGGTGCCCGATTCGTCCCCTTCAGCGGCCACGTTCGCCTGCTGCGTATCGGCCACGGCGGTGTCGGCGAATTTGTCGGCAAACTCCGCGCGTATCCGCTCGGTCATTTCCTCGGGGACCTGGTGCTCGGCTGCAGCGCTGGTGATGGCCGCGGTGGCGGCGATGCCCAGCGCGCGGCGCGCCAGGCGTTGTTCTCCCTGCGTGCTCCAGTCGCGGCCCACCTTGAGCCAGCGGATCAGCGGCGACAGCGTCAGGCCCTGCAGCACCAGCGTGGCGGCGATGACCACGAAGGTGAGGAAGATGATGAGGTCGCGCTGCGGAAAGGGCGAGCCGTCGGGCAGCGCCACCGGCAGCGCCAGCGCTGCCGCCAGCGACACGATGCCGCGCATGCCGCACCAGCTCATGATGATGAGCTGTTTTTCGGGCAGCACTTCATCTTGCCCCTTGAGCCGGCCCAGGGCGCGCGACAGCCAGGCTGCCGGATGTATCCAGGCGAAGCGCACCAGGATCGCCGCGGCACTCACCAGCACGCCCGCCACGGCCAGTTCCGCAGCCGGCATGGCGCCCAGGCGGTCGGTGACATCGGAGAGCTGCAGGCCGATGAGCATGAACACCAGGCTGTTCAGGAGGAACACCAGCAGGGTCCACACCGAGCGCGCGATGATGCGCATCTCCGCGGACACGATCTCCGGGGCGTAGCGCCCGCGCACCAGGCCTGCCGCCACCACCGCGAGCACACCCGACAGGTGCAGCGATTCGGCCAGGATGTAGGCGACATAGGGCGCCGCCAGCGTGGTCAGCACTTCGATCATGGTGTCGCCCAGGCGCTTGTGGATGGCCACGAACAGGAATGCCAGCGCCACGCCGATGGCGATGCCGCCGGCCGCCACCTCGACGAACTGCACGCTGGCATCCACGAGCGAGAACACGCCGGTCATCACCGCCGCAACGGCAAATTTGTAGATCACCAGGCCGGAGGCATCGTTCACCAGGCTTTCGCCTTCCAGGATGGTGACCACCCGTCGCGGGATCGAGAGGCGCGACAGGATGGCGGTGGAGGCCACGGCATCGGGCGGCGAGACGATGGCCCCCAGCACGAAGGCCGCCGCCCAGGGGCATTCGGGCACCAGCAATTTGAGCGTCACGCCCACGGCCAGCGTGGTGGCGATCACCAGGCCGATGGCCAGGAGGCCGATGGGCCGGATGTCGGCCTTGAAGTCGCGCCAGGAGGTGAGCAGCGCCGCCTGGTAGAGGATGGGCGGCAGCACCAGCACCAGGATGAACTGCGGGTCGAACTCCGGCTGCGGCAGGCGCGGGATGAAGCCCATCGCCCCGCCGCCTATGACCAGCGCGATCGGGTAGGGAAAGCGGAAGTGACGCGCCACCCAGCCCAGCGCCACGGCGCACAACAACAGGAACAGGATGATCTGCAGCAGGGCCATGGCCTCAGACTACTTTCATTTTATTATCAAATATACGGCCATGCCGTTACTATTATTGCATCAAAAACAACATTGTTATCATTGGTGAGCGCGAGGTGACACCCTTTTCCGCCGCCGGCAACACGCAATTATCCCCAATGCACGCCGGCAAAGCCAATGCGTCGTGCACTGTGACATGCACGGTGTCCGACATGTTGGATCAACGCCCCCGCAGACTTTGGCCGGATTTCGGGCAGACTTTGGGTATAGTAAGTGGGTTCCATTCCTTCCATCGAGGCCAACCAGCATGCCCGTCGTCGGCAAACGTTTTCGCGATGCCCTGGTCTGGGCCGCGGAGCTGCATGAGGACCAGACCCGCAAGGGCGGCAACATCCCCTACGTCGGCCACCTCCTGGGGGTGTCCGCCATCGTGCTGGAGCACGGCGGCACCGAGGATCAGGCCATTGCCGCGCTCTTGCACGATGCGCTGGAGGATCAGGCGCACAAGATGACGCCGAATGAAATCCGCAAGCGCTTCGGGGACAAGGTCGAACTCATCGTCGAGGCCTGCACCGACGGCGATCCAGAGGAGCAGCGGGACAGGAACCACGAGCGCTGGTACAAGCGCAAGGAAAAGTACATCGCCGCCATTGCGCAGAAGCCGCGCGAGGCCATCCTGGTGTCCATGGCCGACAAGCTCTACAACGCCCGCGCCATCCTCGAGGACTACCGCTTTCTCGGCGCACCGCTGTGGAGCCGTTTCACCACCGGCCGTGAGGGCACGCTGTGGTACTACGAATCGCTGGTGGCAGCCTTCGAATCATCATCAAGGAGTCAGGGCCATGACCGGCTATGGGGCGAGCTGAGCCGCACCATCGCCGAGCTGAAAGACCTGGTGGAGGCAGGGGAACCAGGGGCGGCGCGGCGAGCGCGCTGACGGCAATCGGTATTGACGGGTGCATCTGCCCCGCTTGATATACTCGGCGCCGCTTTCCCCCACTCTAGCCTTGTTCGTTTGTCTGGCTGAACCCCGGATATGAGAAGGCCCGCGAGATGTGTTCGCAGTCCTTCTGCGAGACGCCTGCACCGCGCGCTGTGGCGTACCACGTGCTACGCACCTGGTCTTCCATGGCGGCGATGGTGGCGGCAGCGTCTTCACGTGCCAGCAGAAACCGGGCGCTTTGCGATAGCAGATTGCTCGCGTTGGCAAAACGGCCTGCATCACCGCATTCCATAGCCAGGTCGCGGTGCTCTATGCTGACCGGCACTGCGGGTGTCAGGTCATAGGCGGGGGAAAGCTTCCAGGCGGCTTCCTTCGCGATCAGCGCGTGGTTACGCGGGTGATCATCAATGTTCGAGATCAGCGCGTTGAAGCACATGCGGCGGAACAGTTCGGCTGCGTTCTGCGCCGGTTCGGCGCAGACACGCCGAATTTCTTCGGCTAGCAGCACGTAGGACCATTTGTCGCGTGACTGGTAGTTGTCTTCTGCGCGCAGCAGCGTCAAGGCCGAGATCATGCGTGTGCGCAGGTATCCGGCTTCTGTCTTCTCGCGGTCGAAGCGTTTGACGAGCAAGACATCCCTTCCGCCGACGCCGACGACCCGGCTTTCGGCTGTCGAGAGCCCGCAGGACCTCGCCAGGATCAGCATCGCGTGCTCGACCTTTGCACAGTTCCACGTGTCGTCGGGCCGGTTGAACTTCGCGATCCATAGTCCGTCCGCGTCTTCGACAACGGCCTTCGGGCGCGCGCCGCCCATCGAGGTGGCAATCACCAGCAGTTTTTCGACCTGTTCGTGATCATCGGCAGCAGCAGCATGATGATGATCATCACCAGCAGCAGGCAGGTCCTCGTCAGCCATGATGGCATCGGCGATGACCTGCACCTTTTCCAGATCGAGGGTCTGGTTGAAGGTGCGCTTCGGCGGGGGGGGTGTCTGGTTCAAGCCGAAACCGAGTGCCCCGGCGCGGTCGTCCGGGGAGTACAGCAAATACTCCATCTCTCCTGGCTGCGCTTTGCCAAGATGGCGCTGGATCACACGGCGACCCCAATAGTCCGGGCTTGCATCACGCAGCGCACCGAAAACACCGCCGAGCGCTATCGTTGAGTAGGTACGAGACGATAGCTTCAACCCGATGGGATCGAGCGCGACCGCGTTCGGACGTTCAAGGTAGCTGCGGCCATAGACGAAGCGCCCCTCGGGGGTTCCTCTACGGTCCGTGGTCATCGCGAAGCGGCCAGCCGTCACCGGCTCGGTTTGTCCCGGCAGGGTGAGGTAGACGAAGCACTCGGTCGGGGCTTCAGAAGTCATTGTCCAGCCCTGTCTTTGCTCCCGACGTCGGACGGGCGCGGGCGCGTTCGCGGGACAATGCGAGGGTCTGGCCTTCGTCGTCCTTTTCAGGTGCTGCCACGTCGGCGATCTGGTCGAGTAGATTGAGCGCCCACAGCATCGCCGCGTAGACGGCGATGCTGGTTGAGGGCTTGCCCTTTTCGGCGTCGGCGACGGCGCGCTCGCCGGTGCCGATCTTCTCCGCCATGTCGTCAATCGTCAGGTTCCGGCGCAGGCGTGCCGTGCGCAGGTTCGCGCCCAGCCGCTTGAGCGTCTGTTCTACGGCGTAGGGCGGTGCGGTCAGCAGCTTGTTGCGGGCGGTCATGGGTCACCGATGAAAAAGGGCACTATCCAACAGATACCATGCTGGTGAGGAAAGAATCAAAGAAAAAGCTTTCAAGAGCATTCTAACTTACATAATGTGCTCTTGAGAGCATATTTTATGTTAGAGTCTGTCTGTTGGCAGCCCTTCAGGACTGCCAACGAAGGCGAAGAGGCTGATGTGCGGGGGCTAAGCATATTGGGGAATGCGTACATGGCTGTGTATATATCTGGGAAAGAGTTCTGATGGCATACGGTTCAATCGCAGAGCAGGTAAGGCGAAGAAGAACGTTTGCCATCATCTCCCACCCGGACGCGGGCAAGACCACGCTGACCGAGAAACTGCTGCTCTACGGCGGCGCCATCCAGATGGCCGGCACGGTCAAGGCGAGGAAAAGCTCGCGCCATGCCACCTCCGACTGGATGGAGGTGGAAAAGCAGCGCGGTATCTCGGTGACCAGTTCGGTGATGCAGTTTGAATTCGCCGGCCAGACCATCAACCTGCTGGACACGCCCGGCCACGAGGACTTCTCCGAGGACACCTACCGCGTGCTCACCGCAGTGGACGCGGCGGTGATGGTGATCGATGCCGCCAAGGGCGTGGAGGCGCAGACCATCAAGCTCCTGGAGGTGTGCCGCCTGCGCAATACGCCCATCATCACCTTCGTCAACAAGATGGACCGCGAGGTGCGCGCGCCGGTGGAGATCCTCGAGGAAATCGAATCGGTGCTGAAGATCGACTGCGCGCCGGTGACCTGGCCCATCGGCATGGGCAAGGCCTTTCGCGGTGTGCTGCATCTCTTGACCGACAAACTGATGCGCTTCACCCCGGGCGAGGAAAAGCGCGGTGGTGAAACCGAGCTGATCGAGGGCCTGGACAATCCGCGCCTGGACGAGCTCTTCCCCGATGAGGTGAAGACCCTGCGCGATGACGTGGAGCTGGTGCGCGGCGCCAGCCCGCCCCTGGACCTCGCGCGTTTCCACGCCGGCACGCAGTCGCCGGTGTTCTTCGGCTCGGGCATCAACAACTTTGGCGTGCAGGAAATTCTGCAGGCACTGATCGACTGGGCGCCGCCGCCGCAGCCCCGCGAGGCTACCGTGGCGGCCAATCAGGAGGAAGGCAGCCGCATGGTGCAGGCCGCCGAGCCCGCCTTCACCGGCTTTGTGTTCAAGATCCAGGCCAACATGGATCCGCGCCACCGCGACCGCATCGCCTTCCTGCGCGTGTGCTCGGGGCGCTACCAGCCCGGCATGAAGGTGTTTCACGTGCGCGACGCTCGCGAGATGAAGCTCGGAAATGCCATCACCTTCATGGCCAACGAGCGCGTGGCCAGCGAAGATGCCGTGGCCGGGGACATCATCGGCATCCACAACCACGGCCAGTTACAGATAGGCGACACCTTGAGTGAAGGCGAGACGCTGCGCTTCAAGGGCATCCCCTACTTCGCGCCGGAGCTGTTCAACCTGGCGCGTCCGCGCGACCCTTTCAAGGCCAAGCAATTGCAGAAGGGCCTGAAGGAACTGGGCGAGGAGGGCGCGGTGCAGGTGTTCGATCCGGGCACTGGCAGCATCCTGCTGGGCGCGGTGGGCCCCTTGCAGTTCGAGATCGTGGCACACCGCCTGCAGAGCGAATACAAGGTCGATGCGGTCTACGACAATGCCAACCTGTATGCGGCGCGCTGGGTTACCTTCCCCGACGAGGCCACGCGCCGGCGCTTCGAGAACCACGAGGCGGCGCGCATGGCGCGCGACATCGACGACAACCCGGTCTACCTGGCGCCCAATCGCGTCAACCTGCAACTGGTCATGGAGCGCTGGCCGGACGTGACCTTCCACGCCATACGCGAGCACGGGCAGAGGATGGAGCAGGGCTAGGGCAACAAGCCGCCCTGGGTTGTTTCAACCGGCTGCGGCCACCGGCGTGTAACCGGCCTCGCGTATAGCCTCCTCGAAGCGCTGAGCCGCACCCGCCGCACTGATGCGCAAGCGGGGAAGGTCAAGTGCCTTGGCGCCGACATCTCCGCTTGACCTTCCCATCATGGGAAGCCTGAGCATGGCATCCGTGACAGAATGAAACTCCAGGAGACCATGATGAGCGCCGTCGCCGCACAAGCTGAAGCCGCAAACGAAGAGGTGTGCACCCTGCCGGTGGCAGGCATGACCTGCGCCTCCTGCGTGTCGCGCGTGGAGAAGGCTCTGCTCAAGGTGCCGGGCGTGCTCTCGGCCTCGGTCAACCTGGCCACCGAACAGGCCTCAGTCAGCATGACTGCCGGCACACCTGTGCAGGCCCTGCTCGCGGCGGTGTCGAGCGCCGGTTACGAAGCGCGGCTGCCTGAAGGGGAACAGGCCGCGGCGTCCGTCGTCGCCAAAGGTGGCCTGCCCGACTGGTGGCCGGTGCTGGTGGCCGCCGTGCTCACCCTGCCGCTGATACTGCCCATGCTGGCCGAACCCTTCGACGTGGACTGGATGCTGCCCGGGCTGGTGCAATTGGCGCTCGCCACGCCGGTGCAGTTCTGGCTGGGTGCGCGCTTTTACCGCGCCGGCTGGAAGGCGGTGCTGGCCGGCTCCGGCAACATGGACCTGCTGGTGGCGCTGGGCACCAGCGCGGCCTATGGGCTGTCGGTCTACCTGTTGTGGCGAGGGTGGAGTCACGGCGGGGACCACGGCATGGCGCATTTGTATTTCGAGGCCTCGGCCGCGGTGATCACGCTGGTACTGCTGGGCAAGTGGCTGGAGGCGCGCGCCAAGCGCCAGACCACCGAGGCGATACGCGCGTTGAATGCCTTGCGCCCGGATGTGGCTCGCGTGCGGCGTGACGGCACCGAGAAGGAGGTGGCGGTAGCCGAGGTGCACCTGGGCGATGTGGTGGTGGTGCGGCCCGGCGAGCGCATCCCGGTGGACGCTCAGGTGAGCGAGGGCACAAGCCACGTGGACGAATCGCTGATCACCGGCGAGAGCCTGCCGATCAGCAAGGGCGCAGGCGACCGGCTCACCGGCGGCTCGGTGAACATCGACGGCCTGCTGGTGGCGGTGACCACGGCGGTGGGCGCCGAGACCATGTTGTCGCGCATCGTGCGGATGGTCGAGAACGCCCAGGCCGCCAAGGCGCCCATACAGAAGCTGGTGGATAAAGTGAGCGCGGTGTTCGTGCCGGTGGTCATCGGTATCGCGTTCATCACGCTGCTGGGCTGGGGTTTTGCCACGGGCAACTGGGAACTGGCGGTGCTCAATGCCGTGGCGGTGCTGGTGATTGCCTGCCCCTGTGCGCTGGGTCTGGCCACGCCCACGGCCATCATGGCGGGCACCGGCGTGGCGGCGCGCCACGGCATCCTCATCAAGGACGCCGAGGCGCTGGAAGTCGCGCATGCTGTTACCGCAGTGGCTTTCGACAAGACCGGCACGCTCACCGAGGGACGGCCGCGGCTGGTGGCCTTCGAGCCGGTGACGGGCGAGCCCGAAGCACTGCTCGCCCTGGCTGCCGCCGTGCAGCAGGGCAGTGAGCATCCCCTGGCTCGCGCGGTGATGAACGAGGCTGCCGCGCACAAGGTGGTCGTGGCACCGGCGCGTGACGTGAAGTCCCTGCCCGGTCGTGGCGTACAGACCACTGTGAAGGCAACGTCGGGCGACCAAGTGCTCTACCTGGGCAGCGCGCGTCTGATGGCTGAGCTGACTTTGTCCACCGACGCACTGGCCGAGCGTGCGCGTGTTCACCAGGCCGATGGCTACACCGTGTCCTGGCTGGCCGTGGAGAAGGAAGGCATATGCAGTCTGTTGGGCCTGCTGGCCTTTGGCGACACCGTCAAGGAGACCGCCGCCGCGGCCGTGGCCGCGCTGCAGGCGGTCGGCGTGCGCAGCATCATGCTCACCGGCGACAACGCCGGCAGCGCCCAGGCCGTGGCGCGCAAGCTGGGCATCAGTGAGTTCCGCGCGGACGTGCTGCCTGGCGACAAGGCCGAGGCGGTGGCCGCATTGAAGGCCGGCGGCGCGGTGGTGGCCATGGTAGGCGACGGCATCAACGATGCGCCGGCACTGGCCGCGGCCGACGTGGGTATCGCCATGTCCAGCGGCACCGATGTGGCCATGGCTGCGGCGGGCATCACCCTGATGCGCGGTGAGCTGCTGCTGGTGGCCGATGCCCTGGACATCTCGCGGCGCACCTATGCCAAGATCCGCCAGAACCTGTTCTGGGCTTTTATCTACAACGTGGTGGGCATACCGCTGGCGGCGCTGGGCTTTCTCACGCCGGTGATTGCCGGCAGCGCCATGGCTTTTTCCAGCGTCAGCGTGGTGAGCAATGCGCTGCTGCTGAGGCGCTGGCGCGCGGCCAGCGTCAAGCGTTCATAGGGAGACGGACATGGAAGGACTCAGCAATGCAAACGGCGGCCTGAACATCGGTGCCGCGGCCAAGGCCTCGGGCGTGTCGGCCAAGATGATCCGGCACTACGAGGAGATCGGCCTGATACCCAAGGCCCGGCGCACCTACTCCGGCTATCGAACCTATTCGGACAAAGAGCTGCACCTGCTGCGTTTCATCCGCCAGGCGCGCCAACTCGGTTTCTCCATCAAGCAGATCGAAGCCCTGCTCGGGTTATGGCAGAACCGCCGCCGCGCCAGTGCCACGGTCAAGCGCCTGGCAATGGAGCATGTCGCCGAGCTGGACCGGAAGATTCAGGACATGCAGGCCATGAAGGCCACTCTGGAGCGGCTGGCCGTGCATTGCCACGGCGATGAGCGGCCCGAATGTCCCATTCTGGATGGGTTGGCTGATGCCGGGGGGAATGGGCATTGTCATGGGTGATAAGCGATAACTTTGAAACAATTATTATCGTTTATACATGAATGTATAATGTGTATCTAGGTCAGTAAATTGAATATGATCACACAACTCCACCGATACCACCGGCGCATATCCGCCTGGCTATGTCTCGCGGCGATGCTGTTCGCCCAGACGGCTTATGCCATGCAGGCCTGCATGGTGGTGAAAGCGGCAGTGTTCGAGACGTCGACGCTCAAATCGTCCCAAATCAATGTCGAAACCTACAAGGGCACGGTTCAGTTGACCGGCTTTGTCAGTTCCAGCGCCGATATCGCCAAGGCCGTCGAAGTCGCCAAAGGTGTCAATGGCGTGAAGTCGGTCAAGAATGACATGATCCTCAGGCCCGCGACGAAGTAAGGCGCTGCAAGCCGGGACGGCTTACTGTTATTGGAATGAGATCCCGACGATGTTAGAATCATTCCCATATCATCTTCCTATAAGGAATAGGAATGGAATCTGTGAATGTCAGCGGGCTGAAAAACAATCCCAGCGAGGCATTGCGCCTGGCGCGCAAGGACGTCGTAGTGGTGATGAATCGGGACAAACCTGACGCGCTCATGGTGGGGATCGAGTCCACCGGCGCCCTCGACATCAAGGGCGTGAGGGCTGCCCTGGCAACTGCCTTGTTCCGCGATGGAAACCTGTCGCTGGCGCGCGCCGCGACGCTTGCGCAAATGTCGCTATCGGCGTTTGTGAAACACGTTTCCCGCCTGGGCATACCGGTGGTCAACCTGAACACCGCCGAGACCGAACACGATATGGATACCCTGGACGAATGGCTCGCCTCGTCCTGACGGACGCGAGCCCGCTGATTGGACTGGCGCGGGTGGATGGGCTGCCGTGGTTGCGCGATTTGTTCGGGCAGGTATGGATGCCCGAAGAAGTCCGCCAGGAGGTGTTGGCGGGGGATGCGTCACAGGATCGCGAGTCGATTCTTTCCGCGGAGCGCGCAGGCTGGCTCACTGTCTGCGAGGCAACCCCAAACACGCCCGAATTGCCCGAACTAGACGAAGGCGAATCGGCATGTATTCGAATTGCGCTTCAGAACCGTGGCGCGAGCCTGGTATTGATGGATGAACGTGCCGGGCGGGCCATTGCGATGGAGCACGGCTTGCAGGTCGCCGGTACTGCCGCCGTCATCGGCATGGCCAGATCGAGAAACCTGATCCCATCGGCGCGCGAGGTGTTCGCGCGACTCCATGCGTCGGATTTCCGCATTTCGGTGCAGGTGATCGAAGCGGTATTGCGGCGCGTGGCGGAGTAATCGCCCGCTTTATGGATGTCGGGCGAAGTACCCAGGGAAATTGCGC
>CAXNIK010000046.1:0-14599 GCA_964202115.1 Burkholderiales bacterium | reverse complement strand
TGAACAAGCAGGGCATGGGTTCGGGCTACCTGGCGCAGAATTCCAACAAGCGCTCCATGACCCTGAACCTCAGCGATCCGCGCGGCCAGGAAATATTCAAGCGCCTGGCCAAGGAGGCCGACATCGTTGCGGAGAACCTCGTGGCCGGCACCATGCCGCGTTACGGCCTGGGCTACGAGGACCTGAAGAAGATCAATCCCCGGCTCATCTACTGCTCCATCACCGGCTACGGCCAGACCGGCCCCATCGCCCGCCGCGCCGCCATCGACGGCGCCATCCAGGCCGCGGGCGGCGTCATGGCTCAGACCGGCACTCCCGAGACCGGGCCGCTCAAGGTGGGTTTCACCATGGTGGATTACGCCACCGGCTATTCGGCGGCGCTGGCCATGAGCATGGCGCTGTATCACCGCGAAAGAACGGGCGAAGGGCAGCAAATCGATGTTGCCATGCTCGATGCCGCCATAACCATGAACAGCGTCTCCGCCACGCGCGCGGCCACCACCGGCAAGCTGTCCAGGCTCGCCGGCAATCTTTCCGGGCACGGTGCATTCATCAGCGATTGCATACCCTGCAAGGAAGGCTCGATCACCATAGCCGCCACCACGCCCAACCGCCGCATGAAGGTCTACAAGGGCATCGGCCGCGAGGACCTGGCCACCGATCCGCGCTTCTGCACGCCGGACTTGGGCCGGGAGAACTATCCGGAACTGCGCAAGGAGCTGGAGAAGACCCTGATCACCAGGACCGCCATCGAATGGGAGGAACGCATCGCCGCCCAGGGCGGCCCGGCCATGGCCGTGCGCAACATGGTGCAGGCCATCACGCATCCGCAGATCGTGCATCGCGGCCTGATGCACACCTTCGATCCGGACCCCGCGCTGGGCGTGAGCATCACCGTGCCCAAGGCCGCCTACCAGTTGTCAAAGACCGGAGCGAAGCTGCGCACGCCGCCGCCGCGCTTCGGCCAGCACACCGAGGAGGTGCTGGGTGGCATGGGGTATTCCGCGGAGGAGATTGCCCGGCTGCGCGCAGAAGGAGTTATCTAGAGCAATTGCAGGCTCGTGGCAGGGCATCCTTGACCATGCAAGTCATTCACCCGCCGCGCTGTAACGGCGCTGTAACACACATTGCATAGTATAGGTAGACTGGGTACCGTGAGTACTGACAACAGCTCTCCTCTGGAGTTTCTGACGGGCTGCACCTGCCGGTCTGATTTGGTCATGGTCGCTTACACTGGCGGTGACCGAGCGACGGACTCTGACCATTCCAGTCTGCGCCGAACCTTGGAGAAAATCATGCTGAAGAAGCCCCTTGTTGCCTTGATCGCGGCCGTCTGCCTGATGACAGCAACGGTCGGTGCATCCGCTGCCGATGCCCGGCCCAACGTGGTCATCGCTGTCAACGAACTGGCGGTCAGTCTGGAGCCGGCCGACCAGACCGGCAACGTGACCGTGCGCATGATCTACTCAGTGTTCGACACGCTCATCCGGCGCGATTTCACGACCGGCAAGCTGGTTCCGTCCCTGGCGCTGTCCTGGAGCCGCAGTGATCCCACGGTGCTGGATGTGAAACTTCGCCGCGGCGTGAAGTTCCACGACGGCAGCGAGTTCACCGCCGATGACGTGGTGTTCACCTTTTCTCCCGAGCGTCTCATCGGCAAGAACGCTGCGATCCCTGGTGGACGCGCCTATTTCGGCCACCTCAAGGACGTGGTGAAGATCGACGCGTACACCGTGCGCTTCATTACCATCGATCCGGATCCGGTGTTTGAACAACGGCTTGCCAGCTATTCCAGCTGGATCGTTTCACAGCGACAATGGATGAAATACAAGACCGCCGATCCGGCGTGGATGCTCAATGCGCTGCGCGAGATCAGGTGGAATCCCATAGGGACGGGGCCACTCAAGTTCAAGGGCTGGCGCAAGGACCAGTATGTGGCCTTTACCGCCAATGACGATTATTTCGGGGGCAAGCCGACTTTCAATTCCGTGACTTTTCGCGAGGTGCCCGAGATGGCCGGACGCATCGCCGGCCTGGTGAGCGGAGAGTTCGACATCATCGTGGACGTGACCCCGGACCAGTTGCCCACGCTGGCCCGCTACCAGGACATCGAGACCAAATCGGTGGTGCTGGAAAACTCGCAGATCATCATGTTCAACGCCAATGCGCCCTCCATGAAGGACAAGCGACTGCGCCAGGCCCTGAGCCTGGCCATCGACCGCAAGAAGCTGCGCGATGCCCTGTGGCTGGGCAGGAATTACACGCCCAACGGCTATCAGTTGCAATCCTTCGGCGCCACCTACAAGGCAGACCGTTCCGGCTATGCTTATGATCCGGCAAAGGCGCGACGCCTGATCAAAGAGTCGGGCTACACAGGCCAGACCCTGGCCCTGCGCCTCATCAACAATTACTACCTGAACGGCGTGGAATCGGCGCAGGTGCTGCTGGAGATGTGGAAGGCGGTCGGCATCAACGTCAAGCTGGAGTTCGTCGAGAACTTCAACCAGGTCCGCGCGGCCGGCATGGAGATGTACCAGTGGTCCAATACCTACCGCCTGCCCGACCCTTCCGGCGCGATCAACGTGATTTACGGCCCGCAGTCCGACACGCAGGCCCGATGGAAGTACTGGACAGCGCCGACGGCCTTCAACCAGGCGTCAGAAATAGTGGACCGCTCCATCAATCCCAAGGAGCGCCATGTCGCATTTCAGAAGATGCTGGACATCTTCGAGGAAGAGATGCCCATGACCATTCTCTACAATCCGCTGTACAGCTATGCCTCGAAAAAGCGCATTCAGTGGACCGCCTATCCGCTGTTCTACATGGACTTCCGGCCGGACGTGTTCAAGGCCAAATGATCCGGACCAAATGAGCAGCTTCAGGTGACCCCGGATATGGACGGCGAGCCGCTGCTGGAGGTGCGTGGATTGACGGTGTCCTTCGACACCGAAGAGGGCCCGGTGCAGGCGGTGCGCGACGTGTCGTTTTCGGTGCGCCGCGGCGGTGTCCTGTGCATTGTCGGGGAGAGCGGCTGCGGCAAGAGCGTGAGCTGCCATGCATTATTGCGATTGTTGCCGGACAATGCGCGCGTCGCAGGCGAGGCGCTGTTCAAAGGTCGCGATCTGCTCAAGTTGAGCGGCCGCGAACTGAACGCGGTGCGCGGCGCGCAGATCGCGATGATTTTCCAGGATCCGGCCGCGTCGCTCAATCCGGTGCACACGGTGGGGGGGCAGATCGCCGAAACCCTGCGCCTGCACCGCGGCATGACGGTGGGCGAGGCCCGGGCCGAAGCGCTGCGCCTGCTGGACCGAGTCGGCATCCCCGGGGCTCGCCGCCGGCTGAGTGAGTATCCGCACCAGCTCTCCGGGGGCATGAACCAGCGGGTAATGATTGCCATGGCCCTGGCCTGCCGCCCCGCCTTGCTGATCGCCGATGAGCCGACCACGGCGCTGGACGTGACCATACAGGCGCAGATCCTCAATCTGCTGCGCGACCTGCAGGAGGAATACGGCATGGGGCTGGTGCTGGTCACCCATGACCTCGGTGTTGTCGCCGAGATGGCCGACGATGTCGCGGTGATGTACGCCGGACGCGTGGTGGAGCAAAGCCGATCGGGCCCGCTTTTTCGCGCGCCGGCGCATCCGTACTCGGTGGGCCTGCTGGAGTCGCTGCCGCGCATCGACCGGACCGCGGCGGAACTCAGCCCCATAGAGGGCTCGGTGCCGCCGCCCTTCGATTTGCCCGCGGGCTGCGCTTTCGGACCGCGTTGCCGATACGCCGCGGCGCGCTGCCAAGAGGAAGCACCGGTCCTGCACTCGCAGGCGGAGCGTGCCGTGGCCTGTTTCTTTCCGCGATGAAGACCAATCTGTTGCTGGGCACTGAAACGGCACCGCTTCTGGAGGTGCGCGGCCTGACCCGGCATTTCGCTCTGCGCGGTCATGGTCTTTTCGGTCGGCAGAAATCCCTGCGGGCAGTGGATGGTGTGAGTTTTGACATACGCGCCGGAGAAACATTGAGCCTGGTCGGGGAAAGCGGCTGCGGCAAGACCACCACCGGGCGCCTGGTGCTGGGCATGGAGCGTGCAACTTCGGGAAGCGTGCATTACGCGGGACGCGCAGTCAGCGACTCTGGCGGGCGTGCCTGGCGGGCGCTGCGCCGCGAATTGCAGATGGTCTACCAGGACCCGTTGGGCGCGCTTGATCCGCGCATGAACATTGCGCGCCAGGTAGCCGAGCCGCTGGACATACACGACATCGGCCCGAGACAGGGGCGCTCGGCCAGCGCCCTTGCCATGCTAAAGGCGGTGGGCCTGGGCGCGGAGTTGTCGGAACGCTATCCGCATGAATTGTCGGGCGGCCAGCAGCAAAGAGTGGTGATCGCCCGCGCCTTGATCGTGGAACCGCGCCTGGTGGTCTGCGACGAGCCGGTGTCGGCCCTGGATGTGTCGGTGCAGGCCCAGGTGGTCAACCTGCTGGCGCGGCTGCAGCGCGAGCGCGGTCTGGCCTACCTGTTCATCTCCCACGATCTCAAGGTGGTGCGGCATATCTCGCATCGCGTTGCTGTCATGTATCTGGGGCAGATCGTGGAACTGGCGCCGCGCGATGTCCTGTTCACGCGACCGCTGCATCCCTATACCCAGGCCCTGATCGCGGCTGTCCCGGTGCCCGATCCGGCGCTGCGTGAACAACGCGGCCGGCGCCGCACGGTAATGGGAGACCCGCCCAGTCCAATCGCGCCTCCACCAGGATGCCGGTTTCACACACGCTGCCCCATGGCCGTGGATATCTGCCGTCGCGATGTGCCGCCGCTGGTCGAGCACCTGCCCGGGCACCGGGTGGCCTGTCACTTCGCGGATGCATCGGCCGCGGCAAACGGGGAAGCAGGCTGATGCGTGTCATTGCTCATCGCGGCTACTCCGCCGCTTATCCGGAGAACACAGCTCTCGCCTTTGAAAAGGCCATGGCCGCCGGCGCTGATCTGATCGAGACCGATGTGCGACTCACGCTCGATGGGCAGGCTGTGTGCTGGCACGATGCCAGCCTGCAGCGCGTTAGCGGCGATCCGCGTACCGTCGCCGAACTCACGCTGGCAGAATTCAAGGACGTGGCCTTGCCGCAGGGACAGTCGCCGCTGGATCTGGGTTCGGTGCTGGCGCTGGCGCGCGGCCGGGCCGGCGTGCTGCTGGACGTCAAGCTGGGCACCGAGAACCTGCTGCAGGCCATCGTGGCGGCGCTGGAGGCCACGCGCATGACCGCGCAGGTCGTCTACGGCGTGCGTCAGCCCGGCCAGTACGGCGTATTGCGCCGCCACCTGCCGGAGGTCCGGGTGCTGGCCATGCCGGCCGATCCGGAATCGCTGCCTGAGCATCTGGACGAGTGCGTGTCGGCGGTGCGGCTATGGGAGGGTGAAGTGACGCCGGAGCGCATCGCCCGCATCCACCGGGCTGGCCGCGAGGCATGGGTGACTGCGGGCCTGCGAGCCAGCGGCGAGCCACCGGGTTACCTCACCGCAGGGCGGGCGGCGATGCTGTGGCATCTGGGTGTGGACGCCGTGCTGGTCAACGATCCTCCGCTGGCGCTCGCCGCCAGTTCCGACTCAACGAGAAAGGCAAAGGCATGAGCACACTTCCGCGTTTCATCTGGTGCATCTTCGACGGCCTGCGGCGCGACATGATCACGCCGCAAATCGCCCCCAATCTTCGCGCCTTCATCGATGCCGGTACGGATTTTCCAACGAGCCGCTGTGTGTTTCCCTCCGCTACGCGCGTTAACACCGCCGCCATGGCCTGCGGCGCGACCCCGGGCGTCACCGGTATCGTGGCCAACAAGTTCTTCGACCCCAGAGTGTTTTCCGACAAACTGATACACACCGGTCTGCACGACCACGTCACCGAGGCCGAGCGCGCCTATGACGGACAGTTCGTCAGCGCGCCGTCCCTGGGCGACGTGCTGGCGGGGCAGGGCCTGAAGCTGGCGGTGGTGAGCACCGCGTCTGCCGGCACCACCCATCTGCTCAACCCGCGCGCCGCAACGCTGGGCCATGTCAGCCTGTGCCTCACCAACTGGAGCGCCAGCAAGCCTTCGGACTACGCCGAAGCCCTGTTGGCGCGATTCGGGCCTATGCCGCCGGCGGGCAAGCCCAATGCCGCGCGCATCACGCGGCAGATCGACATGCTGCTTGAGGCGGTGCTGCCCGAGATCGCTCCCGACGTGGCCATCGTGTGGTTTTCCGACCCGGATTCGACCTACCACCATTGCGGCGTGGGTTCTCCGGAAAGCGTGGCGGCGATCCACCATGCCGACGCCCAGTTTGCCCGCATCCTCGAGCGGCGCCACCAGGCGCCCGACGGCGACCAATGCCAGATCATGGTCTGCTCCGACCACGGCCACCTGACCGCGCGCGAGCGCATCCTGGTGAAGCCCCTGATGCGTGAGGCCGGCATCAAGGCCGGGTCCGCGTTCACCGGCGGCAACCTGCTTGCCGGGAGCACCGGCTACAGCGGATCGCTGCGGGCCGATGGCGCAGGCCAGGCGGCCTTGGGCGACGCTGCGCGCTGGCTGATGGAACAACCCTGGTGCGGGCCGGTGTTCACACAGGGCGGCGATGGCGTCGCGGGGGGCATTCCCGGCACGCTGGACGCAGCCTTGCTGTCCCTCACGCATGAGCGTTCTCCGCATGTCTATTACATGATGCGCGCCGACGACGCCGTCAATCAGTGGGGCATGCCGGGCAGTTGCTATTTCAACTCGGCGGAGGTGCCGGTTGGGGGCTCTACTCATGGCGGGCTGCATGCATTGGAGATGAGCAACCTTTTGGCGCTGGGCGGATCGTCTTTCCGACAGGCCTATGCCTCGCCCTGGGCCGCCAGTCACACCGACCTTGTTCCAACTATGCTCAGGCTGCTGGGCATCGCGCCCCCGGCATCGATGACCGGGCGGGCACTGAGCGAGGCATTCGCTCGCTCGCCCGTCGAACCGCCGCCGCCCCAGACCGTGGTCAGCACCAGCGAGTCATCGGGACGGCGCCAGCATCTGCAATTGCGTCACGTCGGCGCCACCACCTATATCGATCGCGGCTGGGCGGACGCTGCCTGAAATGAATGTGCGCTTCGCCGCGGTGAAGACGGCTCGGGCCGTGCTGACCATGTGGCTGGTCGTCACCTTCGCATTCTTTGCGCTGCGCTTCAGCGGCGATCCGGTGGCCATCCTGCTCGGTGATGAAGCGGATCAGGCCACCATCGAGCGCTATCGCGCGCTCTACGGCCTGGACCGACCCATGATCGAGCAGTACCTGGGCTATTTCGCAGGCATCCTGCGCGGCGATCTGGGCTTCTCGCTGGCGGACGAACGCCCGGTTACGACGCTGATCGTCGAGGCGCTGCCGGCGACGTTGCAGTTGGGCCTGGCCGCGCTCGCCATCAGTCTGCTTCTGGGCGTGCCCCTGGGCATCATCGCAGCGCTGAACCGAGGAAAAACCGTGGATCATCTGGTCATGAGTTTCGCGGTGTTCGGCTTCAGCATACCGAACTTCTTTCTCGGCATTCTGCTCATCCTGCTGTTCTCGCTGCAGTTGCGCTGGCTGCCCAGTTCCGGCATCGGCACCATATGGCACCTGGTGATGCCGGCGATCACGCTGGGCACAGCCGCGGCCGGCTCACTGGCCCGATTCACGCGCTCGGCCATGCTCGATGTGCTCAGCCGCAGTTACATGCGCGCCGCGGCCGCCAAGGGCGTGCCGCGATTGCGCCGCATTGCCTGGCATGCGCTGCCCAACGCGGCCATTCCGCTGGTGACGGTGCTCGGCTTTCGGCTCGGCGACCTCATTGCCGGGGCTATTGTCACGGAGACGGTATTTGCCTGGCCTGGAGTGGGGCGGCTGCTGGTGAGCGCGGTGCACGGCAGGGACCTGGCGCTGGTGCAGGCGGTGCTGCTGATGACGGCGCTGACCATGGTGGCGGCGAACCTGTTCGTCGATGTGCTCTATGGCTGGATAGACCCGCGCATACGATCCGCGCGGGAGGAAGCCGGGGCAGCGCAATGAGCACCGCGGCCGTGGTCCTGCCTGTTGCGTCGACGTCGAACCGACGGCGCTATCCTCTGCCGGTGATCGCCGCAGCGGCCTTCATCGCGGTGACCTTGCTGGTCGCGGCCGGTGCCGAACTGTTCGCGCCCTTTCACTACACCACGCAGGATCTGTTGAACCGTCTGAAGCCGCCGGCTTTCATGGACGGCCTGGCGCAGTACTGGCTGGGCACTGACGAACTTGGCCGGGACCTGGTGTCGCGTCTGATTTATGCCACGCGCTTCAGCATCGTCATTGCCTTCATCGGCACCACCATCGGCGCGGTGCTGGGCACGGTGCTGGGATTTGTCGCAGCCCATTTTCGCGGCTGGATCGATGAAGGCATCATGATGCTGGTCGATGCGCAGGCCTCGCTGCCTTTCATGCTGATTGCGCTGGCGGTGCTGGCTTTCTTCGGCAACAACCTCGTCTTGTTCGTGCTGGTGCTGGGCATCAATGGTTGGGAGACCTACGCGCGTCTAGCGCGCGGCATGGTGATCGGGGCGAACACGCAGGGCTACGCGGTCGCGGTGCGCGGCATGGGCGCCACGCCCTGGCGCATCTACCTGAGGCATGTCCTGCCCAACATCGCCAGCGTGCTGATCGTGCAGTACACGCTGAATTTTCCGCAGACCATATTGCTGGAGACATCGATGAGTTTCCTCGGGCTGGGCATACAGCCGCCGCTTACCAGCCTCGGTCAGATGCTGGGCGCGGGCAGGTCGCATCTCATCTCGGCCTGGTGGATAGCGGTGTTGCCCGGCACCATGATCTTTCTCTCCACCCTGTCCATCAGCATCCTGGGTGACTGGCTGCGCGACCGCTTCGATCCCACCCTGCGCAATCGTTAGTATCGGCTTGCTCGCCGCCGAATTCGTCGTTTTCTGCCGGGAAATATGATGACCTGAGCTCCCGGGAGAGGACGCGGATTCGAGGTGCCCCGGCGCCTCTTCGGCATACTATTGCTGCCCATACAAAGGAGAAATGCCATGAGTTTTTGTTCCTTCGCCCGGCTTGCCCTCGCCGGCCTGCTGTCCGCATTGGCACCACTGCCGGCTGGCGCCGCCGAGCTGGCCCAGAAACCCGTCACCATCATTATTCCGCTGGCGGCAGGTGGCCCCAACGACATGGAGGCGCGCCTCTACACCCCGCGTCTGCCCGCCATCCTGGGCCCGCAGTTCCTGATCGACTACAAGCCGGGCGCCAGCGGCACCATCTCCGCGGCCTACATCGCCCGCGCCGTGCCCGATGGGCATACGCTGCAGCTCACCGGCGGCAGCTTCAGCGCCTTCCCGGCGCTGTACAAGGACCTGCCCTTCGACACCATGAAGGACTTCACGCACATCTCGCTGGTCAGCCTGAAGCACTTCGTGTTGGTGGTGAATCCCGCCTTGCCGGTCCAGAACATGGCCGAATACATTGCCTACACCAGGGCCAATCCGGAGAAGGTGAACATGTCCACCACCGGCAATGGCGGATCGACGCACCTGGGTGGAGCTTGGCTGCATAACATGATCAACACCCGGGCCACCTTCGTGCATTACAAGGGCGCGGGGCCCGCCGCCATCGATCTGGTGGCCGGCCGCGTCAACGCCACGCCGCTGGCGCTGCAGACCTCGCTGCAACTCATCAAGACGGGCAAGGTGCGGGCGCTGGCGATGATGGGCTCGCGTCGCGCCGACCCGCTGCCGGGCCTGCCCACCATAGGCGAGTCTGTCCCCGGCTATGCCTTCGAGAGCTATATCGGCATCTCCGGTCCGGCCGGTGTCCCCGAGGGCGTGGTGAGGCAACTGAGCGAAGGCTTCGCCAAGGTCGTGCGCATGCCCGAGGTGGTGAAGGCACTGGAAGCGCAGGGCAGCGTGCCGGTGGGCAGCACACCGGCGGAATTCACCAAGCTCCTGCAGACCGAGTCGGAACGCTGGCGCAAGGTGGTCAGGGAGAACAACATCAAGCTGGAGGATTGATGTGGCGTTAACCCCTTCCTTGCTTCGCAGGGAAGGGGACTGGATTTCCGTGTTGCGGCAGGGGTGCGTGCAGGGCGCCCTTCGTGCAGAATGGGCGCTGCGCGCCGTGCGTCATTCCGTGTTTCATTCCATCGAGGAACGGAAGCACCCGCCAGGGGAATGAATTGTTCGAATCCAGCATGAGAGCGGGGGCGTGATGGCCAATTTTTCGGTCTCATTCGCCGATCTGCTGAAAGCACGTTTTCCTTTTATCTACATCGGGACGTGGGAAGAGGAACGCGTGCTCGGGCTGATACGCGATGTGGCGCGTGACGCCAGCCTGGTTCGCACGACGCGCACGGTGTTTACCTGGAGTGTCACCGAAGGGCTGGTGGGGCCGGGTGCGCCGCCGCGCGAGAAAACCGAGGACCCGCTGGATGCACTGGGTTTCGTGGAGCGGCATACCGAGCCGGCCATCTTCGTGCTCAAGGACTTCCATATTTATTTCGGCTCGGACAGCCGCGACCGGCACCACCAGGTGGTGCGCAAGCTGCGCGACCTGTCGCCGCTGCTCAAGCAGGGCGGCAAGCCCAAGAGCGTGGTCATTCTGTCCCCGACGGTGCAGTTGCCAATGGAACTGGAAAAGGACATCACCGTCCTCGACTTCGACCTGCCCTCGGTGGTCGATATCAGCGCGTTGCTGCGCGGCATGATCGAGGGCAACAAGGCCAGCGGGCGCGTCAAGGTGACCCTCGAGGACAAGGACATCGAGCGCTTTGCCAATGCCGCGCTGGGGCTGACCCAGCACGAGGCGGAGAATGCCTTTGCCCGGGCCATGGTGCGCGACGCCATGCTTACGCCCGAGGACATCGACATGATCTATGAGGAAAAGCGCCAGATCGTCGGCAAGGCGGGCATCCTCGAATTCGTCAAAAGCGATGTGAAGATCGAGGACGTCGGCGGCCTGGGCAACTTGAAGCGCTGGCTGAAAAAGCGCGACAAGAGCTGGCTCGACTCGGCGCAGAAGTACCAGTTGCCCGCGCCCAAGGGCGTCCTGGTCACCGGCATTCCGGGCTGCGGCAAGAGCCTGCTGGCCAAGGCCATCGGCGCGGCCTGGCAACTGCCGCTGCTGCGCCTCGATGTCGGGCGAATTTACGGCAGCTACATCGGCCAGAGCGAAGAGAATCTGCGCAATGCCCTGCGCACCGCCGAGGCGGTGTCCCCGTCCATCCTGTGGGTGGATGAAATCGAAAAAGGCTTTTCCAAGTCAGGCGAGGGCGATGGCGGCACCTCCAGCCGGATTTTCGCCACCTTCCTCACCTGGATGCAGGAGAAGGCCAAGCCGGTGTTCGTCATCGCCACCGCCAACAACATCGACGGCCTGCCGCCGGAACTGTTGCGCAAGGGCCGCTTTGACGAGATCTTTTTCGTCGACCTGCCCACGCGCAGCGAACGCATCGATATCTTCCGCCTGCACATGGGCCGGCGGCTGCGTCATCCCGATGTGGTCGGCACGCTCAAGGTGACCGAAGAGGCACTGGGCAAGCTGGCCGACATCACCGATGGCTTCATCGGCGCCGAGATCGAGCAGGCCGTGATCTCGGCCCTGTTCGACGCTTACGCCGAATCCCGGGCGATACAATGGACCGACTTTGCACGCGCCATCCGCAGCACCGTGCCGCTGTCGGTGACGCAGCGCGAGCGTATCGACCAGATTCGCCAATGGGCCAACCAGCGCGCCGTGAACGCCAGCGTGGTGGAAGAGGGAACGAAGGGGGCGCGGGGCGGAAGAGTGCTGTCGTTCTAGCGGCAGCAGGCAGCGGAAAGGGGAGCATGGAGCAGCAGAAAAAAGAGGAAAGTCTGGGACACACTTCGCGCGGGCTGAAATGGGAATACATGCAGTGCTGGTACTTCCTGTTCATCTTTTCCGTCTGGCTCTACTGGGTCCCGTTTGTCTACACTGGCCTGCGCGTCTTTGATGTGCGCTGGATTTTCTGGGGCTTCGTCTACGGTATCCCGGCCTTCATCAACATGGCTTTCGATCCGGCCAAATACGGGCTGGATACCTTCGTCGACCGCGCCGTCTATGTGGCGCTGATTTTCAGCACCATCCACGCCGTCCGGGCACGCGCCGAGTTCCTGGAGCGCCTGGTCGCCTACCAGGACGAGCGCGAGGAGTTGCGCGAGATCACCCGTCAGAAAAAATCCATGGTCGAGGCGCAGCGGCGCGCCGAGCTCGGCTTGCCGGCGTCGCCACAACCGGAACTGGAGCCGGAACTGGGGGCGGAACCGGAAGCGGCCGAGCCCGCAGCCCCCGCCGCACCAAGGCGCATGCTGTTCGACGCCAATACCCTGAGCGCGGACGAGTTCGCCAAGCTTCCTCACATGGGGCCGGCGGCCGCGCGCCAGGCAGTGGCCTTGCGCGAGCAACTGGGCGGCTACGAGTCGTTTGACCATTTCGCCGACAAGATGGGGCTCAATGAGAAGACGCGGGAGGGCTTGCGCCCACTGTTCATCCAGATATCGCCGCCCGTCGTCGACGAATTCCGCACCCTGACCGATGGCTCGCGCGTGCTCGAGATCAACCTGGCCAGCGCGGCCGCGATTGCCGTGCTGCCGGGCCTGAATTGGGAGCTGGCCCGCAAGACGGTGCAGTTGCGCGACACCGGAGGGCCCTTCAAGTCCACCGAGGATTTTCGCTATCGGCTCGGCTTGACGATGGAGCAGACCGTGCCGCTGTATCCGATCATCTCGACGCTGCGGGTGCCGGTGCAGCGCGCCAGTCCCGGGGTCAAGCCCAGCGGGAGAATCGTGGACGTGTGAGACTCAGCTCAAAATGGCTGATAATAAACATTATGTCAATCGGCTTGTATAAAGAACCTAAGCCTTAAATTGATATCAATATCCCGGCATCCCCGCTAGCGCCACGCGGCCATGATCTGCGCCGTGGCGGCCACCTGCACCCAGTTCCTGAGGAAGGCGATGCTGCGTTCGTGTCCCTCGGGCGTGTGCGCGCCGCAGGCATCCTCGGCGACGATGGCAAAGTAACCTTCGGCCGAGGCATGGCGCGCGGTGAAATCGATGCCGATGTCGGTGGCGAAGCCGGCCAGCACCACGGTCTTCACGCCGCGCGCCTTGAGGCGGCTGTCCAGTGGCGTGTCGAAGAAGAGGGACGGCTGGCTTTTCTCCAGCACCAGGTGGTGCGGCGCGGGCGCGAAGCCGGGGAGGAATTCGATTTCTTCCGATCCGGCCTGGAACATGGGTTTCACCTCCTCGGGCCGGCTCACGCCCTGGCGCTTCATCATCAGCAGCATCCACGGGCCGGGCAGGATGTCGAAGGGAGGCAAGATATGGCGGCTCCATATCACCAGCACGCCGGCATCGTCCGCCGCCTTGAGCAGGCGCCGGGCGGCATCCAGCATGGCCTCCTTGTTGGAGGCGCGGCCGGCCAGGCCTTTTTGGAAGTCCCACATGATGAGCGCGGTGTGCTTCGGATCGACGAATGCCTCGAGGCTGGATGGCACGGCAACTGTCTGCGATGGACGTTTGTTCATGGTGTGATCCGGGCAATGGGGATGAACGCCCAGTATAGGAGGATTATGTGATACTCCCGGCCAGAGGAAGCCTCAGGCTTTGCCCTTCACCGGCTTTGAATCCCGCAAGCCCGAGCATTACCCAGGAGAGCTCGATTGCCCACTACACACGCCAGGAAGCGCAGTGCCATTTCCTTCGCGCTCACGCCCTTCACCGAGGAGGGCAAGGTCGACGAAGCCGGCCTGAGGACGCAGCTGCGACGCCTGCGCGATGCCGGTCTTCCGGTCTACGTGGCCGGACCCGGCCTGGGCGGGGCCTACCTGCTCTCGCCCGAGGAGCGCGACCGGGTGCATGCCATCGGTGTGGAGGAACTCAAGGGCCGCGTGCCCTGCCGCGCCGGCGGGCGCGAGCCCAACAACGCCGACCAGGTGCTCGACTTTCTGAAAAGCGCCGAGCGTGCCGGCATGGATGCGGCGCAGATCTATTCGCTGGAACTGGGGCATGCCGCCAAGCCCAATGTGGCGGAGATGGAGCTGTACTACGACACGGTAATTCCGGCCACGCGCCTGCCGGTCTATCTCTCCTGCCACCATTCCTCGGGCTATGTGCCGCCGGTGACGCTGCTGGAGAAACTGCTCGACCGCTATCCCAGCATTGCCGGCATCCACTACGGCGGCACCGATTTCAAGTTCCTCACGCAGGTGATCGAGCGCTTTGCTGACCGTGTCGAGGTGCATTGCGCCGGGGTGTATAACGCCGCCACCATGCTGACGATGGGGGCGAACGGTTTCATGGGTGCCGAGGGCAATATCGCGCCGCAGTTGTTCGCATCGGTGATCCGCACTTTCGATGAGGGCGACATGGAGGGCTTCAGGATTTCGTTCCGGCAACTGATGTCGCTTTATGTCGTCGTCAGCACTTTCAACGGCAACTCCAGCTCGCAGCGCGCGGTCAAGCCGCTGATGAATGCGCTGGGGCTGCCCGGCGGTGCGGTGCGCGCGCCCATGCTGCCGATCGGCGACAAGGACCTTGCTGCCATGGTGAAGGCGGTCATGGCCATC
>CAXNIK010000045.1:0-14622 GCA_964202115.1 Burkholderiales bacterium | reverse complement strand
ATTTCTCCCATCCCACGCGGGTGTTGGGCCGGCGTTTCACCGCCTACCCAAGCCTGTCGCTGCCGCTGGTTTCGGCCAGCGCCTTTCTCACGCCCAAGATAGGCGTGCACACCACGCACTATCAGCTGGAGCGCAACGCGCCCGGAACCGACTCGAATCTTGGCCGCAACATACCCATCATGAGTCTGGACGCCGGCATGATTTTCGAGCGCGACATGCAGTTCATGGGCAATGCCTTCCTGCAGACCCTGGAACCGCGCGCCTACTACCTGCGGGTGCCGTACAAGAACCAGAACGACATTCCCCTGTTCGACACGGCCGTGGCGGACTTCAACTATGCGCAGATCTTCTCCGAGAACAGTTTTGTCGGCGGCGATCGCATCAACGAGGCCAATCAGCTCACCGTGGCCATGACTTCGCGCCTGTTGTCTCCCGGCTCCGGGCAGGAATTGCTCAAGGCCACCGTGGGCCAGCGCTATTACTTCAACAATCAGGAAGTCACGCTCAATCCGGCGGACACGCCGCGCACCTACCAATCCTCCGACTGGCTGGCGGCGCTGTCCGGGCGGGTATCCCAGTCCTGGACTGCGGAGACGGCCGTGCAATACAACCCGCGTGAACAGCGCGGGGAGCGCCTCACGCTGTCGGCGCGTTACCAGCCGGAAATTTACAAGATCCTCAACCTGTCCTATCGCTACCTGCGCGACCAGATCGGCCAGATCGACGTGTCGGCCCAATGGCCCCTGGGAGGCGGTTTCTACGGCGTTGGCCGTTACAATTATTCGGTGCGTGATCGCCGCGCCATCGAGACCCTGGGCGGCCTGGAATATAATGGCGATTGCTGGGTGCTGCGAGGTGTGATGCAGCGTTTTGCCACTGCCACCGGCCAGACTACGAATACCTTTTTCCTGCAATTGGAGCTGACCGGGTTTTCGCGCATAGGCTCCAATCCGCTGGAGGCGCTCAAGCGCAACATTCCCGGTTACATGCGTCTCAACCAGGCCATGTCAGGCAACGACACTTCCGATTCGTACTATTGAGCGCCATTGAAATCCACACATAAATCGCCGAATTTGATCCACAAGGCCTGCGCCCTGGCCCTGGCTTGCGCGCTCGGTCCATTGGCACAGGCCCAGGATTCGAACCGGGACAGGAATCCGACACCGTCCCGCTCGCGCATCGTGCTGGTCGACCGCATCGTGGCCGTGGTCAACAGCGAGGTGATCACGCAGTTCGAGCTTGAGGATCGGCTCGATCGTGTCAGGCAGGATCTGCTTGCGCGCAAGACGCCGCTTCCCGAGCGCTCGGCGCTGGAGCGCCAGGTGCTGGAAAGAATGATCATCGAGCGCGTGCAGCTGCAGCATGCCAAAGAGGTCGCAGTGGACGTGGATGAGTTGCAGGTGGACCAGGCACTGGTGAGGGTGGCATCGAATAACAATATGTCCCTGCCGCAGTTCCGCGAGGCACTGGAACGCGATCGCATCCCATTCCCCAAGTTCCGGGAGGAACTGCGTCGCGAGATCATCCTCTCGCGCCTGCGCGACCGAGAAGTGGACAACCGCCTGTCCGTGTCCGAAAGCGAGGTAGACCTGTATATGGAAGAGCAGGCCGCCTCCATGGACGCCAACGCCGAATACAACCTGTCGCACATCCTGGTGCGCGTGCCAGAGCAGGCCAGTCCCGAGCAGATTTCAAGCCGTCGCGACAGGGCGGAGGAGGCGCTGAAGCAGGCGCGCGCCGGAGCCGACTTCGCGCAGCTTTCGGCGACCTTTTCCGACGCGCCAGAGGCCTTGACCGGCGGCAACCTGGGCTGGCGTTCCGAAGACCGTCTGCCCGACCTGTTCGTCGCGGCCGTGGCGAAGCTCAAGCAGGGGGAACTGAGCGCGGTGCTCAGAAGCCCCGCCGGATTCCATGTGCTCAAACTCAACGACAAGCGCGGCGCCGGCGCTCCCTTCATGGTCGAGCAGACGCGCGCGCGCCACATCCTGGTCCGCACCAACGACCTGGTTTCCGAGAGCGAGGCGCAGCGCAAGCTCGTCAATCTGCGCGAGCGCATCGTCAATGGCGTGGATTTCGCCGAGTTGGCGCGCAACAATTCCGATGATGGTTCCGCTTCCAGAGGAGGCGATCTGGGCTGGCTTTATCCCGGGGACACCGTGCCTGAATTCGAGAAGGCAGTGGCCGAACTCAAGCCCGGTGAAGTCAGCCGACCGGTGAAGAGTCCGTTCGGCTGGCACCTCATCCAGGTGCTGGAGCGCCGGACCGCAGACATGTCCTCTGACCGCAAGCGTCTGGAGGCACGGCGCGCACTGCGCGACAAGAAGAGCGATGAGGCCTATCAGGAGTGGTTGCGGCAGATGCGCGATCGCGCCTATGTGGAGTATCGGCTGGACGACCGGTAGGGCAATGAGCGCGCAGCGCCAGGAGCCAGCCCCGGTCGCCGTCACCAGCGGCGAACCGGCCGGAATCGGGCCGGACATCTGCCTGGCGCTGGGCTCGCGCGCTTTCCCCAGGAGACTTGTGGTGCTCGCCGACCGCAACCTGCTGGCGGGCAGGGCCGGGGAACTGGGCATGGCCCCGCCCCTGACTCTTCGCGATTACCGGCCCGGCGAGGCGGCGCAGGCCGGCACCCTGGACGTGATCCACATCCCCCTGCTTGTGCCCTGCACCACCGGCATGCTTGACCCGGCCAATGCCCCCTATGTGCTGGCGCTGATAGATCGCGCCATGGATGGTTGCCGCAGCGGTGAATTTGCCGCCATGGTGACCGCGCCGGTGCACAAGGGCGTGATCAATGATGCCGGCATTGCCTTCACCGGTCATACCGAGTATCTGGATGAGAAATCGGGCTCCAATGGTGTGGTCATGATGCTCGCCGGCGGCGGCCTGCGTGTGGCACTGGCCACGACGCATGTGCCGCTCTCCGAAGTGTCGCGGGTGTTGTCCCGGGAAAGCCTGGAAAAGACGCTGCGCATCATCTTCGCCGAATTAAAGCACCGCTTCGGCATTGCCGCGCCGCGGGTTCTGGTCGCCGGACTCAATCCGCACAGCGGCGAGGGCGGTCATCTTGGACGGGAGGAAATCGAAGTCATCACCCCGGTGCTGGAGCGCCTGCGCGCAGAAGGCCTGGACCTGGAGGGGCCGATACCCGCGGACACGCTGTTCGTGCCAGCTCGCCTGCAGGGCGCCGATTGCGTTGTGGCCATGTATCACGACCAGGGGCTGCCGGTGCTGAAGTACGCGAGTTTCGGCGGCGGCGTGAACATTACCCTGGGCCTGCCCTTTGTCCGAACCTCGGTCGATCATGGCACGGCGCTGGATCTGGCCGGAAAGGGCGGCGCCGATCCGGGCAGCCTGTATGCCGCAGTGGACATGGCCGTTGGCCTGGCCGCGGCCGCGCCCGCCGGCAGGCCTTGATGCTGTGCCTGCAGCGGTGAGCCAAAGACCGCGCAAGCGTTTCGGACAGAATTTTCTGGTCGATCATGGGGTCGTCGCCGCCATCGTCGCGGCCATTGATCCCCGTCCGGGGGAGCATGTCGTCGAAATCGGCCCGGGTCGCGGTGCCCTGACTGAGCCCCTGCTGAACAGGCTGGGACAACTGCACGCGGTGGAGGTGGACCGCGATCTGTGCACCGCGCTGCAGGCCCGATTCGGTCCGGACAAGCTCATCCTGCATCAGGGCGATGCCCTGGAATTTGACTATGCCAGCCTGCCCGCACCCTTGCGCGTGGTGGGCAATCTGCCCTACAACATTTCCACGCCGCTGCTGTTCCACCTCGTGCAGTTCGAAGCGCGCTGCCGCGACCTGCATTTCATGCTGCAGAACGAGGTGGTGGAGCGCATGGTGGCCGCGCCCTCGAGCGCGGCTTACGGCCGTTTGTCGGTGATGCTGCAATACCGCTTCGACATCGAGCGGCTGTTCGGCGTGCCCCCCGAGTCCTTTTATCCGGTGCCGAAGGTGCAGTCGGCCATCGTGCGCCTGCGGCCGCTGTCGCTGGCGGCGCGCGCCGGGCGCGGCATGGCCATTGACGAGCAGTTGTTTGCCCGTCTGGTCACCAGCGCATTCACCCAGCGGCGCAAGACCCTGCGCAATGCGCTCTCAGGCCTGGTCAGTGCCGGGCAACTGGAGGCATTGGGCATAGAGGCGGGCCTGCGACCGGAGAACCTGTCCGTGGCCGATTTTGTGGCCATCGCCAATGACTGCAAGGAGGGCGTGCGGGGCTAGCCGCAGCGCGGGGGTGCACCGTATTGCAGTACTGAGTTGCAGTACTGAGTTGCAGTACTGAGTTGCAGTACAGAGTTAAAGTACTGAGCGTGCCGGGATTCACAAAGCGCCGGGCTGCTGTCAAACTCCGGTTCCGGACGGGGAATTCATCGAAGGAGAGGGCATGGGCCTGCTTGACGACCTGAAGAAACAGGCCGAGGTGGTGAAGTCGCAGCAGCTGGATGAGAATTCGCTGCAGGCGGACAAGCTCAAGACTGTCGAACAGAAAATGAAGCAGACGTTCGACTACCTCGGAGATCTGTTCAAGCAACTGGCGGTGTTGAAGCCGGAGAATACGCGCGCCTTTCCCATTCCCGGCATGGGTGACCTGGGGGGCATGCGTTTTGTTGAATCCTTCATCGACTATCGCAAGAAGCGCATCGATGACATCGAGTATTTCGACAGCATCACTTTTTATGTCAAGTGGCAGCGGCCGGACAATCCGGTGATCGAGAGCGACATGCTGGGGACGATACAGAAGGCACGTGATGCCCTGAACCAGCAAAAGCTCAAGTACACCGAGGAAAGTTTCAAGAACGCGCGCGGCGCCGCCGCGATCAGGCTCACCGCCGAGCTGGCCATGATCTCCAACGTCAACATCAACGCCGATCACGTGCAGGGGCGTCTTCTGGTTGCGGCCAGCAATGTGATGCGCATGGGACTGGAGCATCTGGCCATCCCCGCGCCGGAAGTGAATGAGGCGCTGTTGGAGACCTTTGCCCTCATGCTGCTCGGTCAGCAGACCGACATGGGCAAGTACCGGGTGGTGGCGCCGGCCCGCTAGGTGTGCGCGTCAATTGGCCGATAGTCGCGGCAGCGCCGCGGGCCCGGCGGGGCCGCCTCAGGCCAATGCGCTCTGTATGAATTCGATCTTGTAGCCGTCCGGGTCCTCGACGAAGGCGATGACGCTGCCGCCGAATTTCATGGGCCCGGCTTCGCGCGTCACCTTGCCGCCCATCTTGCGCACGCCCTCGCAGGCAGTGGCTGCATCCGGCACTGCGATGGCAATGTGCCCGTAGGCGGTCCCCAGTTCGTAGCGGTCCACGCCCCAGTTATGCGTGAGCTCAATCACGGCGTTGTCAGCTTCCTCTCCGTAGCCGATGTAGCCGATGAAGGCCAGGGTGAACTTGCCATCCGGATAGTCCTTGCGACGCAGCAGCTTCATGCCCAGGACTTCGGTGTAGAAGCGGATGGAGCGTTCCAGGTCGCCGACCCGGAGCATGGTGTGCAGTATGCGCATGCTGTCTTTCTTCGGTGTGCTTGCTACAGCAGGGGCAGTGCCCGGCCGCGGCGGTTGAGTTCCTGGCGCATCGCAGTGTAGTCCGGGAACAGCCGCGCCACCTGCGCCCAGAAGCGCGGCGAGTGATTGAGTTCGCGGATGTGCGCCAGTTCATGGACGATGACGTAATCGCCCAGGTGCGGCGGCAGCAGGTAGAGCTTCCAGTGCACGCGAATGCGCGCTCCGGCCGGATGGAGGGTACAGCTGCCCCAGCGTGCCGCGGCGTTGGACAGGCGCAGCTCGGGCACACCCACATTCAGTTGCGGTGCCAGCTCTGTGCTGCGTTGCCTGAAATGGTCCAGCGCCTGCTCGCGTATCCAGGCAATCACCCGCTTGCGCCAGTGGCCGTCGGCGCGTGCACGGCCGGCGCGGCCAATCAGCAGGCGGTCGCTTTCCAGGGCGATGCCGCTGCGCTCCGGTGCTTCGACCAGGGTGACCTGCGTGCCCAGCAATGGCAGCATTGCACCGGTGCGCCAGTCAAACACCGCTGCCTCGCCTATGTCCTCCAGGCGGCTGAGGATCCAGCTCTGCTTCTGGCGCATGAAGCGCTCGATCTCGGCCAGGGATGCCGACAGGGGAGCGCGTGCTTCCACACCGGCATGGCTGATATGGATGGCGATGGTGCGCCGTCTGGATATCACCAGGCGATAGTTGACCGACGCGGCGGCAAGCTCGATGCAGCGCATGCTGCCCATGTCGCTCACTGTGCCGGAGGGCGGGGCCTCCAGGAGGCGTGAACGGTGCATCATCTCGGGCACAGGCTGTCCATCTGCGACTCGATCCATTGCTCCACCTGCTTGTTCAGCGCTTCAGCCGACAGACCGATGGAGGCAATGGGCGTGCCTATGCGTATGGTCACTATGCCGGGGCGCTTGATGAAGGCATTGCGCGGCCAGACCAGGCCGGCGTTGTGGGCGACCGGTACCACCGGCACGCCCAGCCGGTGCGCCAGCCATGCTCCCCCTGGCTGATAAGGCCGGCGCTCTCCGGGGGCGGTGCGCGTGCCTTCGGGAAAAATCACGATCCAGAATCCCTGCTGCAGTCGCTGGCGGCCCAGCTCGGCCATGCGCTTGAGTGCCCTGGTGACCCGGGACCGGTCTATGGCGATGGGACTCATCAGGGCCAGTCCCCAGCCGAAGAACGGAATCCACAGCAGTTCGCGCTTCAGCACCTGCACCTGCGGCGGGAAAATTGCCTGGAAGGCCAGCGTTTCCCAGGCCGACTGGTGTTTGGACAGGATCACCGCGGGTTCGCGCGGCAGTGTCTCCAGGCCCTCCACGCGGTAGCGTATGCCGAGCACCACCCGCGCAAGGGCAATGACCAGGTGCGACCAGCCGGAGATGATGTGATAGCGCGTCAGGCGCGGCAGCGGAAAGCTGGCCAGCGCCAGCAGCGAGTAAGGCGGGGTGATGATCATCAGCGCCAGTGCGAACAGAACGGAGCGAAGCGCGTTCAAGCGAGTCCGGGGGCCGAAGTCAGGTGCGCAGGCCGCAGGCTCATGCACACAGGGCCTGCGCCACTGCCGCCAGATCGGCATAGACCGGCGTGCCGGAAGGAAATGCCGCGTCAGCGCGCGTCGTTTCGCCCTTGCCGGTGAGCACCAGGATGGGCTGCGCTCCGGCCTTCTGTGCCGCCTGGATGTCGCGGATCGCGTCCCCGACCATGGGCACGTCATCCAGCGGAACGTTGTAACGCTCGCTGATGGCCAGCAGCATGCCCGGATTGGGCTTGCGGCAGAAGGACTTCGAGGCGTCGGTGTCGGGGCAGTAGAACACCGCCTCGATGCGCCCGCCGGCCTGGGCGACGGCGCGATGCATCTTGCTGTGCATGGCATTGAGCGTAGCCATGTCGAACAGCTCGCGGCCGACACCGGCCTGGTTGGTGGCCACCACGCAGCGCCAGCCGTTCTGGGTGAGGCGGGCGATGGCCTCCACGCTGCCGGGGATGGGCTGCCATTCCTCGGGCGACTTGATGTACAGCTCGCTGTCGTAATTGATCACGCCGTCGCGGTCTAATATGATCAGTTTCATATATAAGTCATTTATAGATATACGTAAGTAATATGAATGTGATCAGGATGACAGCTTCGATATATCGGCAACCTGGTTCATTTCGGCGTGCAGATCGTGCAGCAATGCAAGGCGCGCCTTCCTCACTGCGGGATCATCGGCCATCACCATGACTTTGTCGAAGAATGCATCGACAGGCGTCTTGAGGACTGCAAAAGACTTGAGATAACCGGTGTAGTCCCCGGCCTTGAGTCTGGGTGTTGCCTCGTCCGCTGCCCGCCTGAGCGCGTCGAACAGGTTGCGCTCTTCGGGTTCTTTCATTTCGTCAGCTTGCGCCTGCCCGAAGTTTTCGCCCTTGGCCTGGGCCTGCTTGAGGATGTTGCCGATGCGTTTGTTTGCCGCAGCCAGGCTCGCCGCTTCCGGCAGGCTGGCAAAGGCTTTGACTGCTGCCAGTTGCAGCGGCACCTGGGCAATCTGCGTTGGAAACAGGCAGAGCACTGCTTCGATCTCGTTGCTGGAATATCCCGCTTCGCGCAGATAGCTGCGCAGCCGATCGAGAATGAAGATTTCAAGATCGGTGCGCGCGTCGCCCAGCTTTCCGGGTGGAAACACGCCAAACGCCAAGTTGACCAGATCCTTGGTGGAAAGCGGTAGCTTGTTCTCGACCAGTATCCGTATCACCCCCAGCGCGTGGCGCCGCAGCGCAAACGGATCCTTGTCGCCGGTGGGCAATTGTCCTATGCCGAACAGCCCGGCCAACGTCTCCAGCTTGTCGGCCAGCGCCAGTGCCGTGGCGATGGGGTTGTCCGGCAGCGCATCGCCGGCAAAGCGCGGGCGATAGTGTTGCTCGACGGCCGCGGCGACCAGCGGATCCTCACCGTCGGCCAGTGCGTAATAGCGTCCCATGATGCCTTGCAACTCGGGGAACTCCCCCACCATGTTGGTGAGCAGGTCGGCCTTGGCCAGGCGCGCGGCGCGTTTGGCCAGTTCGACATCGGCACCCATGGTCTGGGCAATGCTCGCGGCCAGCGTGCTGACCCGCTCCACCCGCTCAAGCTGATTGCCCAGCTTGTTGTGATAGGTGACCGAGGCCAGTTGAGGTGTGCGTGTTTCCAGCTTCGTCTTCTTGTCCGTCTCGAAGAAGAAGCGCGCATCGGCCAGGCGCGGCCGCACCACGCGCTGATTGCCCTCGACGATGTTCTTCGCACCGGGCTCCGACGGGGCAATGCGCATGTTGGAGACGATGAGGAACTTGTTGGTCAGCTTGCCGGCCTGGTCGAACAGCGGGAAGTACTTCTGGTTGGCGCGCATGGTGAGGATCAGGCATTCCTGCGGCACGGCCAGAAACTCCGCCTCGAACTCCCCGGTGTACACCGTGGGCATTTCCACCAGCGCGGTGACTTCATCCAGCAGCGGCAGGACGTCGCTCTCCGGTCCCAGTGAGCCACCTTGTGCCGCGGCCTGTTCGCGCAACTGGCGCTCGATCTCGGCGCGCCGGGTGCTGAAGTCCGCCATGACGCCACCCTCGGCATGCAATTTATGAGCGTACTCCGCGGCGTCGGTCAGGGTGATGTGCTTGGCGCCCTGGAAGCGGTGGCCGTGGGTCACCCGTCCGGCGGTCAGGCCCAGGGCATGTATTGGCACGACTTCCTTGCCGTGCAGCGCGACCAGGCCGTGCGCGGGACGAACGAAAGACACGGTGGTGGTGCCATCGGCGAGCTGATAAGTCATCACCTTGGGGATGGGCAGCGTGGCGATGGCTTTTTCGATGGCCGCTTGCAGGGCCGCGGTCAGCGTGGCACCCGGCACGATCTGGTGCAGATAGACGTATTCGGTTCCGCCTTCGGTCTTGCGCTCGAAATGAGCGGTATCGGCGCGGATGCCTTCCTTGTCCAGGCGCTTGAGCAGAGCAGCGGTGGGTTTGCCGTCCGCGTCCAGGCCGACTTTTACCGGCATGAGTTTCTTTTGTTCCTGGCGGGCCATGGCACGGTCCAGCACGCCGGCGATGTGCACCGCCAGCCGGCGCGGCGAGGCATAGGCAATGGTCGCGGACAACTTGTCGGCGAGACCGGCGGCAATCAGCTCCGCAGCGATGGTCTGAGCGAAGGTCGCGCCCAGGGCCTGCAGTGCGCCAGGAGGCAGCTCCTCGGTGAACAGTTCCAGCAGCAGGTCGGTCTTCATGCGGCCGCCTGCTGCTCGCGCGCGGCCAGCGCCGCCTGCAGCGCTGGCAGGTCCATGCCCAGTTGCTGCAAGGAACCCGGCTTGCACATGGGGAAGCCGGCACGCACGCGCGAATCGAAATACGACTGCGACACGCTGCGCGCCAGATTGCGTATGCGGCCGATGTAGGCGGCGCGCTCGGTGACGGAAATGGCGCCGCGCGCATCCAGCAGGTTGAAGGTGTGCGCGGCCTTCAACACTTTTTCGTAGGCGGGCAGGGCCAGCTTCGCGGCCATCAGGCGTTTGGCCTCGCCTTCGTGATCGGCAAAATGCCGGAACAGCATGTCCGCGTCGGAGTGCTCGAAGTTGTAGGCCGACTGCTCCACTTCGTTCTGGTGATAGACATCGCGATAGGTCACGCCGGCCTTGCCCTCTTTGTCCCTGGTCCACACCAGGTCGAACACGTTTTCCTTGCCCTGCAGGTACATGGCCAGGCGCTCGATGCCATAGGTGATCTCGCCGGTGATGGGCTTGCAGTCCAGGCCGCCCACCTGCTGGAAGTAGGTGAACTGCGTCACTTCCATGCCGTTCAGCCAGACCTCCCAGCCCAGGCCCCAGGCACCCAGCGTGGGGTTCTCCCAGTTGTCCTCGACGAAGCGCACGTCGTTGTGATGGAGGTCCAGGCCGATTTCCTGCAGCGAGCCCAGGTACAGGTCGATGATGTCGGGGGGCGAGGGTTTCAACACCACCTGGTATTGGTAGTAGTGCTGCATGCGGTTGGGGTTCTCGCCGTAGCGTCCGTCCTTGGGACGGCGCGAAGGTTGCACATAGGCCGCGCGCCAGGGCTCGGGGCCGATGGCGCGGAGGAACGTGGCGGTATGAGAGGTGCCGGCGCCGACCTCCATGTCGTAGGGTTGCAGCAGCGCGCAGCCCTGGCGGTTCCAGTAGTCCTGCAGGCGGAGTATGAGTTCCTGAAACGTCAGCATTGAGGTGTTGCCGTGGTATCCGCGGCACTGGAGAAGCGGGAAGCGCGCAATTTTACCGGCTTTCCGCGGCGCTCAGCAGCGTGTGATGGCGATGGTGCGAGAGGGCGCGAGACGGTGCGCTCACGCCTCGAGTGCGCGGCCGCGGTGCATGAACTTTGCCAATGCGGCCGCAAGCAGCATGGCCAGGCAGAGTATGATCACCAGCGCATCGCCCCAGCGAACGAAGGGTGTGGCGCCGGAAAAAGGCTGGGCGCTGCCTTGCAGCAGGCCTTCGGTAAATTTGGGCAGGCGGGCGGTGACGCGGCCGCGCTCGTCGATGATGGCGGTGACGCCGCTATTGGTGGCGCGCAGCATGTAGCGCCCGGTTTCGATGGCGCGCAGTTGCGATATCTGCAGGTGCTGGTCAGGCGCCAGGGAATCGCCGAACCAGGCGACGTTGCTGACGTTGGCCAGCAGCGTGGCCTCGGGCAGTTGCCGGGCGATCTCTTCGCCAAAGGCGTCCTCGTAGCAGATGTTCACCGCCACCTTGAGGTCGGGGCGTCCGGCCAGCGCCAGCGGGCGCTGCGAGTCCGCGCCGCGGCTGAAATCGGACAGGGGAATCTGCAGCACGCTCAGGATCCAGCCGAATCCGGCGGGGATGAATTCGCCGAAGGGCACCAGATGCGTTTTGCTGTAGGTCTGTGATCGCGACAGGCCCAGGCTGACCACGCTGTTGTAGTAGCCGCTTCGGTCGCGCAAGGGGGCACCCAGCAGCAGATCGGCCTTGTGAGCCTGCATGAGGTCCTGCAGATCTTCGAGATAGCGCGGGCCGACCTGGTCGAGAAAGCGCGGGATGGCGGTTTCCGGCAGCACCACCAGCCGGGCATGGCCTTGCACGCCCTGCTCGATGAGCTTGCGATAGCCCGCCAGTGTCGTTTCGTAGCGCCCTGGTTCGAATTTCAGGCTCTGCGGCACATTGCCCTGGGCCAGTGCAAGCTTCACGGGTTCGCCACTGGCCTCGGTCCAGGCGGTGCTGCGCAGCATTCCGCCCACGGCGAGCACGGCGGCAAATCCGGCGGCGGCAGCGAATTTCTGGCGGCGTTCTCCCAGCACCATTAGGGCGAGCAGGCCGCTGCAGAACACGACCGCCAGCGATACGCCGAACACCCCCAGCACCGGAGCGTAACCGGCCAGCAGCGTGCTGCTCTGGGAATAGCCCAGGCTGTTCCAGGGAAAGCCGGTGAAAATCCAGCCGCGCAACCATTCCAGCAACGCCCATAGCGCCGGCAGGACCAGCAGCAGGGTGCTGGTGCGGCCGGTCTGCATGCAGGCCTGGGCGTAACCGACGGCGGCGGGGAAGAGCGCGAGAAAGGCGCAGAACAGCACCGTGGCCAGGCCCGCCAGCGGCGCCGGCATCATGCCGAAGGTGTGCAGGCTCACATACACCCAGGACACCCCGGCGCCGAAAAAGCCGGCACCGAAGACAAAGCCGGTGAGCGCCGCTTGTCGCGGCGTAGGAGTCTTTTGCCACAGCAGCAGCAATGCCGCGGGCATGAGGATGGCGAGCAGGGGCTGGTTCAGCGGCTCGAAAGCACCGACGCACAACACGCCGGCCAGGGCGGCGCTCGTCAGCGGCCGCGAGAAGAAAAAGTCTGTCGCCCGGCTCAAGCCTGGCCCGGCAGGCGTTGTACCTGCAGGACATGCAGCCGCCGGCTGTCCGCGCGCCGTATCACAAAGCGCAGGCCGTCCACGGTGATGGATTCGCCGCGCTTGGGCAGGCGGCCCAGGCGCTTGATCAGGAGGCCGCCCACGGTGTCGAATTCCTCGTCGGAGAAACTGGTGCCGAAGGCCTGGTTGAAATCCTCGATCTCGGTCTGGGCTTTCACGCGCCAGGCGCCGGTTTCCTCGCGCACGATGTTGTCCTCGGACTCATCGAAGTCGTATTCGTCCTCGATGTCGCCGACGATCTGCTCCAGCACGTCTTCTATGGTCACCAGGCCGCAAACGCCGCCGTATTCGTCCACGACAATGGCCATGTGATTGCGGCTGGCGCGGAATTCACGCAGCAGCACGTTGAGGGGCTTGGATTCGGGCACGAACACCGCCGGGCGCAGCATGTCGCGAACATTGAACTCCTCCTCGCCGGCGTAGTAGCGCAGCAGGTCCTTGGCCAGCAGCACGCCGATGACATCGTCGCGGCTCTTGTCTATCACCGGGAAGCGCGAGTGGGCGGTGGCGATGACCTGGGGAATGAAGTCATCCGGGGTCTGGTTGACGTCGATGACGTCGATCTGCGACCGCGGAACCATGATGTGACGCACGCTTTGTTCCGACACCTGCAGCACGCCTTCGATCATGGACAGGGCGTCGGCATCCAGCAGGTTGCGCTCGAAAGCCGAATGCAGCAATTCGACCAGTTGCTCGCGGTCCTCGGGTTCGCGCATGAGCAGAGCCGACAGGCGCTCGAGTATCGAAGGTTTCTGCTCGTTCTCCACTAGGCTTCACCTCGATAGGGATCGGCGTATCCCAAGCTCTTGAGTATGCGCCGCTCACGCGCTTCCATGCGCAGCGCCTGGGTTTCCGATTCATGGTCTTCGCCCTGCAGGTGCAGCAGTCCATGCACTACCAGGTGGGCGTAATGCGCGATCAGCCGCTTGCCCTGCTGCCGGGCTTCGCGAGTGAGCACCGGCGCGCACAGCACCAGGTCGCCGCGCAACAGGCCGTCATCGCTGCCATAGGCAAAGGACAGCACATTGGTGGCGTAGTCGCGTCCGCGCCAGGTGCGATTGAGCTGTTTGCCTTCAGCCGTGCCGACAACACGCACGGCGACCGCCGCCGGGCACTTGAGCGCGGCACGGGCCCAGCGGCGCAGGGTGCGTGGTGTGGGCACCGAAGGGCTGCGGGCGGCGTTCTGCAGCGTCAGCATCAGGCGCCTCTTATTCCTGGGTTTTCTTGTCGTAGGCATCGACTATTCGCTGAACCAGGGGGTGACGCACCACGTCTTCACTGAGGAAAGTGGAGAAGGCGATGCCGCGCACGTCTTTCAGGAGATCGCGCGCTTCGGCCAGGCCGCTGCGCGCGCCACGCGGCAGGTCCACCTGGGTGACATCACCGGTGATGACACTCTTGGAGCCGAAACCCATGCGCGTCAGGAACATTTTCATCTGCTCGGGCGTGGTGTTCTGCGCCTCGTCCAGGATGACGAAGGCGTGGTTGAGCGTGCGTCCGCGCATGTAGGCAAGGGGAGCCAGTTCGATGGCGCTGCGTTCCAGCAGTTTTTGCACCTTGTCAAAGCCCAGGATGTCGTACAGCGCGTCGTACAGCGGCCTCAAGTACGGGTCCACTTTCTGGGCCAGATCGCCGGGAAGAAAACCCAGGCGCTCTCCGGCCTCGACCGCAGGCCGCACCAGCACGATGCGCTTGACGGTGTCGCGCTCCAGCGCATCGGCAGCGCAGGCGACCGCAAGATAGGTCTTGCCGGTGCCGGCCGGGCCGATGGCAAAGGTAATGTCGTTGTCGAGGATGTTGCGGATGTACTCGCGTTGCCTGGGTGTGCGCGCACGCAGGTCGGCGCGCTGCGCGACCAGCGGCGGGTCTTCCGGTGTCAGTTCTTCCCTGGGCTTCCTGCCGCCCTGGGCCGGCAAGCGGGCGAACTCCACCAGCCCGAGCTGGATGTCGTCCATTGTCAGGCTGCGCTGGGAATCGTTGTAGAAGCGCTCGATGACCCGTGCGCCGCGGGCCGCCTGGCGCGGGTCGCCGCGCAGCACGAAGCGTTCGCCTCGGCGCGAGATCGAGATATCGAGCGCAGTCTCGATCTGTCGCAGGTTTTCATCGAGAGCGCCGCACAGGTTGGACAGGCGCTTGTTGTCGACCGGGGTCAGCCGCAGTTCGACGGGCTTGGGTTTCAATCAGGTACCGCTATGGGCATACGGGAACGCTAGTTTA
>CAXNIK010000044.1:0-14843 GCA_964202115.1 Burkholderiales bacterium | reverse complement strand
AGTCGTAAAGCTTGATGACGTTGTCCCGGAGAATCTTCTGTCGGTCAGCCGCCGGCATGGTGTCGAACTGGCGCGAGATGGCCTCCTTGGAATTCGGCCAGGTGCTGTCCCCGTGCGGATAGTCGTTGGCCCACATGACATTGTCCACGCCGATGAGATCGTAAGTCCTGATGCCCGCCGGGTCATCCATGAAAGTGAGGTAGACATGATCCCTGAACACCTCGCTGGGCAAGCGCCCGGATTTGAAGGTCTTGTTCAGCAGCACGCTGTAGCGGTGAAACACATGATCCATGCGATACAGGAAGTTGGCGGCCCAGCCGATGTCGTTCTCGACGGAAACCAGCTTGAGTTCCGGAAAGCGCTCGAAGACATCCCCGAAGATCATGCTGGAGATGCTGTATTGCACATCCACCGGAGCGGAGGCAAAAACCTCGAAGCGGCTGCGCACCACCTTGGACTCGTTCTGGGTGAAATTGTGCAGGCTCAAGGGCATGTGCAGTTCCTGCGCCACCTTCCACAGGGGATCGAATTCCGGGCTGGCATAGGTGATGTTCTCCCCCGGCGTCATCCCCAGCAGCGCCCCGCCAAGTCCCAGCGACTTGGCCTCGCGCAAATCCTTCACCGCAGCATCGATGTCATCGGTGGTGAGCACGGCGATGCCCACGTAGCGTTTCGGATCGGACTTGCAGAAATCGGCGAGCCAGCGGTTGTAGCCGCGAAAGCAGGCGCGCTTGTAGTCCATGTCCGCGAGCGGAAGCATTTTCATGCCGATGGTGGCGTACAGCACCTCCCCGTCCACGCCATCGGCTTCAATGTCCTTCCTGCGTATTCCGGGAACCCAGCCCCCTTTCAGGCGTCCCGGAGCATCCCATCTTCTCCAGGTTTTCAATTCCTCCGATGGCGTGCCCGCCGAGGACAGCACCGTCACATCCATGGGCTTGAGCCCTTCGATGCAGTACCAGTCATTGTCCTTGCCGTGCTCCAGATGCGGCGCCCGGTCGCGCATGGATGACTCCACGTACTCCCGCCACATTTCGGGCGGCTCGATCACGTGTGAATCGGCGGATAGAACGTTGCGGTCAGTCATGAAAGTCTCCTTGGCATCAAGCTGTCTGTCTCTATGTGTCTGTCTTGTATTGGCGCATGCAGCCAGCCTCAGGGCTCGACCTTGATGTTGGCTGCCTTGATGATCCTCGCGAATCTTTCCAGATCCGTCTTGATCAATGCGGCGAATTGTTCGGGCGTGGATATGAATGATTCCAGTCCCTCGCTGGCGAATTTATCCTTGATGTCCTGCATGGCCAGAACCCTGGAGATTTCCGAAGAAAGCCGGCCGATGATATCCCGCGGCGTGGCTGCCGGCGCAAGCACCCCGAACCATGGGTTCATGGCGATTCCGGGCAGACCGGCTTCGGTAAACGTCGGCACTTCGGGCAGCGCCGGCGAGCGGGACTCTCCGGTGATCGCAATCGGCCTGATCTTGCCGCTTTTGATGAAGGGAATCAGCGTCTGCGGATTGTTCATGAACATCTGCACCCGCCCCCCGACCAGATCGGTCAGCGCCGGCCCCCCTCCCTTGTACGGAATGTGAGTCGTCTTGATCCCGGCCATCATGTTGATCAGTTCGGGCGCAAGGTGATTGGTCGTGCCGCTACCCGACGAGCCGTAATTGAGTTCACCGGGTTTGGACTTGGCCAACGCAATCAGCTCCTTGAGATTGCCGGCCGGAACTGCGGCGTTGACCACCAGCAGATATTCGGTGCCCACCAGGGTTGCGACCGGGGCGAAATCCTTGATGGCGTCGTAGGGCGTGGGGATCAGGCTGGGGTTGATCACATGGGTGCTGCTCACCAGCAATAGGGTGTATCCATCGGGCGGGGATTTCACCAGCAGTTCCGAGCCGATGATGGTGTTTCCCCCGCCACGGTTGTCCACCAGCACCTGCTGACCGAAGCTCTCGGCCAGCTTCTGGCCAACCAGGCGTGCCACGTTGGAGGTGCTGCCTCCTGGCGGATAGGGAACGATGAAGCGAATGGGCTTGCTGGGGTAGTTCTGCTGAGCGGCGGCGGAACTGGCCAGGACCAGTAGCAAGCCCGTCATCAGAATTCTTGTCGCGGCGGCTGGTGATTTCATCCTGAGACCTCTCTGGCAGGGAGTTGAAGAATGTTATTCGGGCAAACGGTCGTCGCAGCTACTTCACTCGTGGGAAGTGCAAAAGCCCTGAACTCAGGCCCGTCCGGTGCCACCACTCGGCCATGGCGATCTGGCAGGCCAGCGCGTCCAGCACCGGCATGCCGCAGGCATCGGACAATTCTTTGGCCGAGTATTCGGTCGGGCAGATGGACATTGCAACCAGACCCATGATTTCCGCGCCCTGAGACCGGGCTTCGACTGCGCACCGGATGAATTGATCGAGCAGTTCGCCGCGCCGCTGCGGATACTCGGAATTGGGTATGCCGATGGCCGTGCTCGCCACGAACAGATGTGCGACTCCGGCCTCCCGCGCCCAGACGTGGAACCGGTCATCGGAACCGGGCATGTAGGTCACCGCTGCGAAGCGCCGGTCCATCAGTCCGCAGAAAAGCAGGCACGCCTCCGCCTGTCCCACCACCGGAATCTTCACCACCTGCCTGGCTTCGCGCACGCCAACGTCGCGGGTGCCGAAAGGACAGAAGGCGTCATAGCCCTCGCGCTCCGCCTGTACGGCGCGCTGCACACTCAGTTCGGCGGCCCTCGCTTCTGCTTCGGGCGGAATGCCCGTGCCGGGCTTCATTCCCCAGGGATTGAAGCCGGATACATCAGGCATGTAGTCCACATCGACCTGCGTGCCCGGGTTGGAATAGGAACGAATGCACTCGATGCGCTGCGATTCGGCCGCTTCAGGGTAGACGCCGCGCCCGGCGGGCAGCATGCACAATATTTTCACGACTGTATGCCTCCAAAAATACGGTCGCCATTCTGGCAACCGGTCATTGCCTCATTGATCACTGTGATTCACAGCGCAGCTCAGCCCCGCAGCACATCGCGCGCGATCACCATGCGCTGCACTTCCGAAGTCCCCTCGCCTATCCGGAACAGCCGCAGGTCCCGGTAGAAGCGCTCCACCGGGAATCCACGCAGGACACCCATGCCGCCGTGAATCTGCACGGCGCGGTCAGCGATGCGTCCGGCCATCTCCGAGCAGTACAGCTTGCACATGCTCGCGGCCGACCCGATGTCCTTGCCCTCATCCAGCGCGCGCAGCGTGGCGTAGACCAGGCTGCGTGCGGCGGACAGTTCCGTCGCCGAGTCCGCCAGCATCCACTGGATCGCCTGGTGCTTCGCAAGGGCCGAGCCGAACGTCTGCCTGTTGCGGGCATGCCCGATGGCCAGTTCCAGGAGGCGGTCGGCAGCGCCAAGGCAGGTGCAGGCAACGCTCAACCGGCCTTCGTTCAGTGCCTCCTGGGCGATGGCGAAACCACCTCCGACTGCTCCAACCACCGCCTCCTCCGACACGAAGCAATCTTCGAATGCCAGTTCCGCAAGCGTCCATGCCGGCGAACCCATGGTGACGTCCACCCGGGCTACCTTGAACCCCGGCGCATGCCGGTCGACAACAAAGGCGGTGATGCCCTTGGCGCGCTTCGAAGGATCGGTGACCGCCATCACCATGATGAAGTCGGCCTGCTCACCACCGGAAATGAAGTGCTTGGTGCCGGTGATGGACCAGCCGCCGTCCTGTCTCACGGCCCGCGTCCTGATCGCGGCCGAATCCGAACCGGCACCCGGCTCGGTGAGCGCAAAGGCCGAGCGCCCCTTGCCGCTGGTCAGCCTGGGAAGATATTTCTGCTTTTGCTCCGGCGTGCCGTATCGCTCGATCGCCGTCGGTGCCAGGCCGCCGGTGCTGGCGGTCAGGATGGTGAAAATGGGATTGCTTCGGCTGAGTTCTTCCTGCACCAGGCAATACTGCGCCACGCTCATGCCGGCTCCTCCGTACTCCCTGGACAGGCGCATGCCCAGGTATCCCTGTGCCGCCATCGCCTCGACCAGCGGAGCCGGAAAAGTGTTCTCCTCCAGCCTGTCCACCCAGGGTTCCAGCTCCGCCTCGACGAAACGGCGAACCACGCTGCGCAACGCCTCAAGCTCGGCAGAAAGTTCTATGCGGATCATCTCGATTCCAGATCAACGAAACGCAAATCCCTCGTAATCATTGGCCGCCACGCGGGCGCAGGTCTCACGGTAGCGCACCCCGCCGCCGGCATAGACCATGACGCGGCGCGTGTCCTTGCCCGCCACGTTGCGGTTGACCCCGAGGAACCAGGAGTCCACCTCGGCGAACAGCGTCTTGTGGATGAGGCGGTGCACCTCCTCGGTCCACCGGTCCTCGGCTTCCGGCGTGGGCTCGACGCACTCGATGTTGCGCTCGGTCATGTAGCGGAACATGCCATTCATCCACTCCACCTGCAACTGGCCGCAGATGGGGATATTGCAGAAGCTCGCGCCGTTGTGCGCGGCCACCAGGGTGAAGAAATTGGGAAAGCCCACGATCTGCAGGCCCAGGTAGGTGAGCGGGCCCTCGGCCCAGGTGTCCTTCAGGGTCTTGCCGCCCTTGCCGACGATCTCCATGCGGTCCAGGGCGCCGGTCACGGCATCGAAGCCGGTGGCGTAGATGAGGATGTCGAGTTCATATTCCCGATCCGAGGTCTTCACGCCCTTCGGGGTGATCTCCCCGATGGGGGTTTCACGGATGTCCACCAGGTGCACATTGGGCTGGTTGTACACCTCGAAGTAGCCCGACTCCATGGGCACGCGCTTGGTGCCGAAACCGTGGTTCTTCGGGATGAGTTTTTCGGCCACCGCCGGGTCCTTCACGCGCTGGCGGATCTTGCTGGCGACGAAGTCCGAGATGAGCTGGTTGGCGCCCTTGTCGGTGATGATGTCATGATAGTTGCCGAACCAGATGCCGTAGCCGGGGGTGTTGTAGAGCTTCTCGAACACCGCCTCGCGCTCCTTCGCATCCACTTCGAGGGCCGACTGGTCCATGAAGTTGTACGGGAAGGACGTGAGCGTGGTCTTGCAGTAGTCGAGCAGTTCCCTGTAGTTGGCCTTGATCTCCTGCGTGCGCTCGGCCGGCAGCGGGCTGTTGCGCAAGGGCGTGCACCAGTTGGGCGTGCGCTGGAACACGTACAGCTCGCCCGCCGTCTTGGCCACCTCGGTGATGATCTGCACGCCGGTGGCGCCGGTGCCGATCACGCCCACGCGCTTGCCGCGGTAATCCACACTGCGTCCGGCGGTGCTGCCCTGCGGATCGCGCGGCCAGTAGTAGGAATGAAAGGCTTCGCCCTTGAAGGACTCCACGCCCTTGTAGGCGGGCAGTGTCGGTGCGGACAGGGGGCCGGTGGCCGAGACCAGCCACTTGGTGGACACGCTTGAGCCATCATTCAGCCGCACCATCCAGCGCCGGGTGGCCTCGTCATACACGGCGCGCTCGACGCGTGTGTTGAACTGATAGCTGCGGCGGATGTCCATCTTGTCCGCCGCGAAATTGAGGTAGCGCAGCACCTCGGGCTGCCCGGCAAACTGCTCGCTCCAGGTCCACTCCTTGAGTATTTCCTCGGAGAAGGCATAGCAGTACACATAGCTCTCGGTGTCCACCCGGCAACCCGGATAGCGGTTCCAGTACCAGGTCCCGCCGATGTCCCCGGCAATATCGAAGCCCTTCACCTTCATGCCCATGTTGCGCAGGGTGTAGAGCTGGTACATCCCGGTGAAACCGGCACCGATGACGATGGCGTCGTAGGCATTGGCTTGCTGGGTCGACATGATGGGCTGGTCCCGTTCCTGCGGAAATTGGATTGTCCTGCTTGGCACTGGTTTGTACCGCGCCTGCACTGCCGGAAGTCATTTTAACTGTGCCAGAGCGGCTCCGAACGGCCTTTGACCTGGATCATGGGCTTGGTAGCATGGCGATGCCTGCCGCCTGACCGCGCCGAACCGCGGTAACAGGCGCCATATGGGCCCGACACCATGAGGAAAGCACCATGAGCCACCACGCCACGATCTGGGTGCAAAGCTGCTCCGCCGAAACCGATGCCGACATCTGGCAAACCTATCAGGACTCGGTGCGCCGGCATGCACGCAAGGTGGTGCGCGCCGACCTGGAGGTGGAATTCCACGGCCTGAGCAGAACCTATCCGGGCATCGATTACGCCGACAGCGCGGTGCAGCTCGCCACGCTCGAAGTGGTGCGCAATGCCATCCGTGCCGAGCAGCAGGGCTATGCCGCCTTTGCCTTTGTCAGCACCAATGATGCGGGCAACCGGGAGGTGAAGGAATTGACCGGCATCCCCGCCGTGTTCATTGCCGAAACCGCGGTGTATCTGGCCGCGCAACTCGCCGCGAAGTTCGCCTTCCTCACCCACAATGGCGGCAGCCGCAAAAAGATGGAGTCACTGACCCGGGAGCGCTTCGGCCTGGGTGAGAAGCTGGTGGATGGCGCCTCGATCAATCTCACCTACAAAGAGTTTGCCGCCATGTACGACGATCCGGCGCCCTGGCTCGCCCGCTTTGAAGAAGCCGCGCGACCGGTTATCGCCCGGGGTGCAAGCGCGCTCATCCCGGCCGGCGGCCCGCTGAACATGTTCTTCGTCGACCACGATTTCAGGGAAGTCGATGGCGTGCCCCTCATCGACATCATGGCGGTCCTGCTCAAGGAAGCCGAAAAGCGCGTGGACCTGCGGGCTTTGGGCATGGCGCAGCGTGGCGCACCCACCGTGACGCCGGAGCAGAAGGAGGCGCTGCGGGGGATGTTTCTGGGCTAAGGGATGGAGGGGATAGAGCCCCTTCATTCATCCTTTTGCGCTGCTTTTCTCTGAGGCCGTGCCCTTTGGTTCTGAACAAATGCCGTTCGTCCTGAGCCTGCCGAAGAACAAACTAATTATGATCAGTTTAGCGTTAGTATCGTTATGATTAGTTAATAAGAATAATAATTATTATCGTCAGGTATGGTCCATTCAAGATGCCAACACGCCCCCCCCCTCACCTTTCGAGTGATACCGGATGCCGTCAGAAACGTCGTATAGTTGAAGCTTGAATTACCGATTTTCCATGGATTGAGTCATTTGTTGAACCGGACGCTGATGGCAAACAATAAAGGCAGCGACAAATCCCTCGAATCCTGGATCTGGGACGCCGCTTGCTCCATCCGCAGGGCCAAGGACGCGCCGAAGTACAAGGACTGCAGCCGCTACATCCACACCAGCGACGCCGAAACCTACCGGCCCATTGGGGAGTTCGTCGAGGAACTGAACGCGATTGAGGCGGAGGCCAGTAGAACCGACGACCCCTGCGGAAAATCCTCAAGCAACTGGGAGTTGGCGCATGAAAATGAAACCCAGTGACGCCAAAATCACCGTCAGCGGCACGGAGATCGCGGTCATCCGGCGGGGCGATGAGGATTACATTTCCCTTACCGACATCGCCAAGTCGAGGAATCCGGAGCACCCCGACGACCTGATTCGCAACTGGCTGCGCAACCGCAACACCCTGGAACTCCTCGGTATCTGGGAGCAGCTGCACAACGCCTCCTTTAATCCCGTCGAATTCGACGGGATTAAAAAGCAGGCGGGGTTGAACAGTTTCACTCTCACCCCGAAGCAGTGGATCGAGAAAACCGCCGCCATCGGTATCGTATCCAAGGCCGGACGCTACGGCGGCACCTATGCCCACACCGATGTGGCCTTCGAATTCGCCTCCTGGGTGTCGGTGGAATTCAAGCTCTACCTCATCAAGGAATTCCAGCGCCTAAAGGAGGATGAAAACCGCCGCCTCTCGCTCGCCTGGAACCTCAACCGCACCCTCGCCAAGATCAACTACCGCCTCCACACCGACGCGATTCAAACCCATCTGATCCCGGCGGAGGTCACCGCGAAACAGGCCGCCGCCACCTACGCCAGCGAAGCCGACCTCCTCAACGTCGCCCTGTTCGGCCAGACCGCCCGCGAATGGCGCGACGCCAACCCCGGCAAGGACGGCAACATGCGCGACCACGCCACGCTGGAACAACTTCTCGTTCTTGCCAACCTTGAGAACATGAACGCCGAGTTCATCCACATGGCGCTCCCGCAAGGTGACCGCCTCAGGCGACTCAACGCGATTGCCATCCGGCAGATGCAGACGCTTACGGCGCGGACGGTGAAGCAGTTGGATGGAGGCTCCTAATGAGCGAGCTCGTCCTCTACACCTCCGATGACGGCCGCACCCGACTCGACCTGCGCATCGAGGGCCGGACCGCCTGGTTGACCCAGCTTGAAATCGCCGAGCTTTTCCAGACCACCAAGCAGAATGTCAGCCTTCACGCCAAAAACATCTTCAAGGACAGGGAGTTGGCCGAGGATTCAGTTGTCAAGGAATCCTTGACAACTGCCGCCGACGGCAAGCGCTACCGGACCAGGCTCTACAACCTCGACCTCATTCTGGCCATCGGCTACCGCGTGCGTTCCCCTCGTGGCGTCCAGTTCCGCCAATGGGCCAGCAACCATCTCAAGGAATACCTCGTCAAAGGCTTCGTCATGGACGACGAGCGCCTCAAGAACCCCGGCGGCTGGGATTACTTCGACGAACTCCTCGCCCGCATTCGCGAGATCCGTGCGTCGGAGAAGCGCTTCTACCAGAAGGTGCGCGACCTCTTCGCCCTCAGCAGCGACTACCAGACCCGGGAAAAAGAAACCTCGCTCTTCTTCGCCGAGGTGCAGAACAAGCTCCTCTACGCCGCCACCTGCACCTGCCCGATGAGCGCTGGCTGGTGGTGCGGCTGGCGCGAACGCCATCGCATCCGGGCTTCACCTGGGTGATCTTCCTGGTGGTGATCGCGCTGGCCGTGGCCCTGGCCGCGCACCCGGTGGTGCGGCGCCTGACGCGACGGCTGGAGCGGCTGGAGACGAGCGTCAACGCCCTGGGCGAAGGCGATCTCTCCTCGCGCGTGAGCGTTCAGGGCTGCGACGAGATCGCCAATCTGGCGCACAGCTTCAATCGCGCGGCCAGGCGCATCGAGTCGCTGGTGAATTCGCACCGCATGCTGCTGGCCAATGCCTCGCACGAGCTACGCACGCCGCTGGCGCGCATCCGCATGGCGCTGGAGCTGCAGAAGAAGAACCCCGACCCGAATCGCGAGGCCGAACTGGAGGCCGACATCGCCGAGCTGGACCACCTGATCGACGAGATCCTCACCGCCAGCCGGCTGGATGCCACGGTGGGACTGCCCTCCAGCGAGGAGGTGGACCTGCTCGCGCTCACGGCCGAGGAATGCGCGCGCTACGAAGCCTGCGCGTTCCAGGACGACGCTACGCTCATGGGGGGCGATGCAGCTCTGATGCGCGGCGATCCGCGCCTGCTGCGCCGGCTGGTGCGCAACCTGCTGGAAAACGCCCGCCGCCACGGCACGGCGCCCTACGAGGTGAGCATCACGCGTGAAGGCGGCCTGCTGCGCCTCGCGGTCTGCGATCACGGCCGCGGCATTCCGCCAGCGGAGCGTGAACGCATCTTCGAGCCCTTCTACCGACTGGCCGGCAGCGCCGGCAATGTCGGCACGGGCCTAGGCCTGTCCCTGGTGCGCCAGATCGCCCGGCGCCATGGCGGCGATGCCGAGGTAGGTGAGCGCCCGGGCGGCGGAACGTGCATCAGCGTGACGCTGTTGGCAAATGAGTTGGCAGGATGATGAAGATCACCTACCCCGCCTTCAGCGACTCCATGGTCTTCTTGGCGAACACCAGGTCCTGCCAGGACTTGTACTTGTCGGGCAGATTGCGCAGCAGGTAGGCCGGGTGATAGGTGACGATCACCGGCAAGCCCTGGTAGCGGTGCACGCGGCCGCGCATGCTGGCGATGCTGGCTTCGCTTTCCAGCAGCGACTGCGCGGCGAAGCGGCCCATGGCGAGAATCAGTTTGGGCTTGATCAGCGCCAGTTGCCGCAGAAGATGCGGACTGCATCGGGCCACTTCGCCCGGCTCCGGATTGCGATTGCCCGGCGGACGGCACTTGAGCACATTGGCGATGTAGACGTTCTCACCGCGCTTCATGCTCAGCGCTGCGAGCATGCTGTCCAGCAGCAGCCCGGCCTGGCCGACGAAAGGCTCGCCGCGCGCATCCTCTTCCGCGCCCGGCGCCTCTCCTACCAGCATCCATTCGGCGTGCTCGTCGCCCGTGCCGAACACGGTCTGCCGGCGCGTCTTGCACAGATTGCAGGCGATGCAGCCGGCCACCGTCTCCTTCAGCTCGGTCCAGTCCATGCGCAGGATGCGTTGCTCGCGCTCCGCGGCGCTCACGCCCGGCGGCAGGCCGGCCGCTGTCGGCACCGTGGGACGTAATGGTGCAGCGGATGCAGTACGAGTTGGCGATGCCTCTGCCTGTGATGGCTCTTCTTTACTCTCTTCCGTCGCGTCCCCGGCCTGACGCAGGCGCCACACCGGGCCCAGGCCCATTTCGATCAGCTTTTGCTCGCGGCTGATCATGCGGACTCCGGGCGAGTCACAGCGGGAATGTCTATGGCCAGCACCAGCGCATCCTCCCGGCCGTTGCGCGCCGGGTAGTAGTCGCGGCGCGTGCCGATCTGGCGAAAGCCGCTGGCGGCATAGAGTTCGCGCGCCGCGGTGTTGCTGGGTCGCACCTCCAGGAATAGCAGCTTCGCGCCATGCTGCCGTACCACCTCCTGCACATGCGCCAGCAACATGCGTCCGTAACCCTGGCGATGGTGCCGTGCCGCCACGCTCAGATTGAGCAGATGCGCTTCATCGGCCACCGCCATGATGATGCAATAGGCCATCAACTCATCGTCTTCACGGTAGGTCCAGCAACTGTAGCCGGCGCGAATGGAATCCCTGAAGTTGCCCCAGGTCCAGGGAAACTCGTATATCCCGCGCTCGATCTCCAGCACCTCGTCGAGGTCGTCCTCGTTCATGAGCCGCAGGCTGGCATCGGGACGCAGAACGGCGCTCATGTGCGGCTCCGGTGTGGGCAGAAACTCATCGTTCGCTTTTCTTCAATGCCACGTTGTCACGAATGTACAGCGGCACGGCCTCATGGGCCGGCAGGCCGCGGCCCGCATGAAACTCCGAACGGGCCAGCGCCAGCTCCGAGCGCGCGGTGGGCATCAGCTCGGGCCACACCGACTCCAGCGCGGGGTAACGAGCCAGCAAGGCCTCGCGATGGACGGCGAAGCCCGAACCACAACCGCTCCAGTCCGTCCCTGCAACATCGGGAACCAGCCCGGGTTTGTACACGCCGGGAGCGCAGATCTCGGTCCATCCATGAGCCTTGCGCCGGTACGCGGCATGATACACCTCGCCCATGCGCGCATCGGTGCAGGCGATGACGCTCTCCACGCCATGCGCAAGAAAGGCTTCTTCCGCCACCGCCTCCAGCGTCACCACGCCGTACACCGGCACGTTCAGCGCGTAGGCCAGGCCCTGGGTCACGCCGCAGGCAATGCGCAGGCCGGTGAACGATCCGGGACCGCGGCCGTAGGCAATGCCGTTCAATTCCTTCATCTCCAGATCGGCCCTGAGGAACAGCGTGCTGATCTCGCCCAGCACCTCTTCGGAGTGGCGCTGGCCGACGTGCTCGTGATAGCTGTGCACCGCCCCGCGCGCCTCCAGCGCAAGCGACAGGTATTCGGTGGAGCATTCGATGGCTAGGAGGTTCATAAAGGCGCGAGGAGGTTCATGCGGGGGAGGCGTTCAAGGTGAACTCGGATTCTATCGGATGACCGGTCACAGGCCGGTTCAGGACCATTGTGATATCATGATATCCATCAGCATATGCAGCAACGCCGGGATCAGCACCGGCTGGAACGGAGGTTGTCATGGCCCAGTTTGTCGTTCGCCACCTCGAAGACGAAGTCAAGGCTCGCATCAAGCGACGCGCCGAGAAGAACGGCCGCAGCATGGAAGAGGAAGTGCGCCAGATCCTGCGCAACGCCGCCCGCGACTCGGGCAAGCCCCTCACCCGGCTGGGTTCGCGCATCTCCGCGCGCTTCGCCAAAACCGGACTGACGGGAAGTGCACAGGAGCTTCCGGAACTGCGCGGTCAGCGCATCCGCCCGGCGGACTTCAAGCCTTGATCATCCTGGACACCAACGTGCTGTCGGCGCTGATGCGCACCACGCCGGAAGCGCCGGTAGTCGCCTGGCTGGACCGGCAGCCTGCAGAATCGATCTGGATCACCAGCATCACCTTGTTTGAAACACGGCTGGGGCTAGCGCTGCTGCCTCGCGGACGTCGCCGTCAGGCGCTGGAGGCAGCCTTCGATCAATTGCTGGAGGAAGACCTGGAGAATCGCGTGCTGGATTTCGACACAGCCGCCGCATTGGAAGCCGCCGCGCTGGCCGCTGAGCGCCAAAAGACCGGACGCAGCGTGGACATGCGCGACACGCAGATCGCCGGCATCGCGCTGGCGCGCCGCGCCGTTCTCGCCACCCGCAATGTCCGCCATTTCAAAGACCTGAAAATCAATATAGTGGACCCTTGGGTTGCACAGCCCTGATCCTGACAATGCCCCGACAATACCTATCGCGCATGGAGACAAAATGAAAACCTATCGCATCGCACTCATCCCCGGCGACGGCATCGGCCGCGAAGTGGCCCCCGAAGGCGTGCGCGTGCTGGAGGCCGTGGGCCGCAAGTTCGGCATTGCCTGGACCTGGGACGAATACCCCTGGAGCTGCGAGTACCGCACGAAGCACGGCAGCATGATGCCCTCCGATGCGCTCACCACCATACGCCACCACGACGCCATTTTCTTTGGCGCCTGCGGCTTTCCCGGCGTGCCCGACCACATCTCGCTGTGGGAGATGCTCATCCCCATGCGCCGCGAGTTCGATCTGTACGTCAACCTGCGCCCGGCGCGGCTCATGCCCGGCATCGTCTCGCCCTTGCGCGGGCGCGAGGTGGGCGACATCGACATGTGGATCGTGCGCGAGAACACCGAAGGCGAATACTCCTCCATCGGCGGACGCATCTTCGCCGGCACCGAGCGCGAGACGGTGATGCAGCAGTCCACCTTCACTCGCAGGGGCACCGACCGCATCCTGAAATACGCCTTCGAGCTGGCCGCCAGCCGCCCCAAGAAGCACATCACCTCGGCCACCAAGTCCAACGGCATCTCCATCACCATGCCCTTCTGGGACGAGCGCTTCGAGGCGATGAAGAAACACTATCCGCAGTTGAAAGCCGACCAGTACCACGTGGACATCCTCGCCGCGCATTTCGTGCAGCACCCGGACTGGTTCGACGTGGTGGTGGGCTCCAATCTTTTCGGCGACATCCTCTCCGACCTGGCCCCCGCCGCCACCGGCACCATCGGCATCGCCCCCTCGGCCAATATCAACCCCGAGCGCGAGTTCCCCTCTCTGTTCGAGCCGGTGCACGGCTCGGCGCCGGACATCGCCGGCCGCAACATCGCCAATCCCGTGGGCCAGATCTGGTCGGGCGCGATGATGCTGGATCACCTGGGTCACGCCGACGCAGCAGCGGCCATCGTCAAGGCCATTGAAACCGTGCTCACCCAGGGACCGCGCACGCGGGACATCGGCGGCACGGCTTCCACGCAGGAAATGGGCAAGGCCATCGCCGCGGCGATCTGAGCCCCGTTCAGCACCATGACCGGCATTGCCAATGTTCGCGGGAAAAGCTTCTGGGCAGTCATCGCCCTGCTCGTCCTGATCACCACCTACTGCACCGGCATGCCCAACGTCGGCCAGACCGGCCTGAGGGTGGCCAACCTGGACGAGTTGCGGGCCTATCTTCTCAGCAACAAGCCCGACGTCGAGCGCTTCCGCGATCGCGGCCCCTTTCGCGTGACCGTGAAGAACGATATCGACATCGCCCTGTCGGTGAAGGAGCACATCAAGGCAGATTTGTACCTGGCCACATGGGGCATGCACAGCCTGGCCCTATCGCTGCCCAACCACGGCCCATGGACGACAAATGGTAACGCGCTGTTGCGAGTGGTGAACCTGCTCCACACCAGGCCCGAGATCCTGGACAACCGCATCGACCCGGCAAGGATCATCGTCGCCGGGCATTCCTTCGGCGCATCCGCCCTCGCCGTGGCGCTGGGCAAGGACGCCCCCGCGCTTGGCGGCATCATGCTCGACCCCGCCGGCGTTGGACGCAACATCCCGCCCTACCTGCGCAAGATGCGCGCGCCGGTCGTGGTGATAGCCTCCGATGACCGCATCACCATGACGCGCAACCGCGGCTACTTCTTCACCAACATCCCCGCCAACGTCGTCCGGGTATCCATCACCAACGCATCCCATGAAGACGCACAGTTCCCCCTGGAACCCGCGGCGCAGACAGCCGAGTCGGATACCGCCCCTTTGGAAGTCCTGCAGATGACCTACGTCAGCGCCCTCACCTCCGCGGCCCTGAGCCTGGGGCTGACCGGCAAGCTCGACTATGCCTGGGAGAGTTTTGCCGAGGGCGTAAAAAGCGGCCGGCTGTTCGATCCGCTGAGAAAGTAGCGCTCCACCCACGGCGGCGCCTCATCGCAACGCGCCGGCAACCAGCAGGAACATGCCGCTGCAGTTGAAATGATGATCACAATCTATTCACTGATCTATTTCAGTAAATGACTTGTGCATGCAATTGATATCAATGCAGCGCGGACTCCCGGGCACCGGTCAACCCCGCCAAGACATGGCGCGTTGCACCTGCATGCCTAATTCCATTTCCATATCATTAGTGTAATAATAGCGGCATCTCATCAACCCCTTGAGGTGTGCGATGGCCAGACCGGCGCGTGGTGCGGAAGTATTGGACATGGCGCAGGAAATGATTCTGCATGCGCAAACAATTGACGAATTGAGG
>CAXNIK010000043.1:0-15140 GCA_964202115.1 Burkholderiales bacterium | reverse complement strand
AGGAAGCACTCTGCCGCGCGCAATCCGCCCTATGCCGATGCGACCCACATAGCTGGAGTAATCGATGTTGCTGATCTGCAGCTGCAGCGGTCCCTTGGCGTCGCTGGGAGGGGCCGGGACACGCGCAATAATGGTCTCGAACAACAGGTGCATGTCGCCCTTGTTGTCGCCTTGCGGCACCTCGGCCAGGTTGATCACCGCGTAGCCATTCAGGGCCGAGGCATAGACCACAGGGAAATCCAGCTGCTCTTCGGTTGCGCCCAGTTTGTCGAAAAGGTCGAAGGTGGCGTTCACCACCCAGTCGGCCCGCGCGCCGGGCCGGTCCACCTTGTTGACCACGACGATGGGCTTGAGTCCCTGTGCCAGCGCCTTGCGCGTCACAAAACGCGTCTGCGGCATCGGACCTTCCACCGCGTCGACCAGCAGCAGCACGCCGTCCACCATGGACAGCACCCGCTCCACCTCGCCACCGAAATCGGCATGGCCTGGCGTATCGACGATATTGATGTGCACGCCGTTGTAATCCACTGCCGTGTTCTTGGCGAGGATGGTGATGCCGCGCTCGCGCTCGATGTCGTTGGAATCCATGACACGTTCAGCGATGTGCTGATGCGCGGCAAACGTACCGGCCTGATGCAGCAGCTTGTCAACGAGTGTGGTTTTGCCATGATCGACATGGGCAATGATGGCGATGTTGCGGACGGGACGAGCGGCTTGGGACACGGAGGGTACGACCTTGAGGAATGAGGGGCGCGGGAGCGCGAGGAGGGTACGCGGGAAAGGGCGGCATCTTATCAGATCACACCTCGAAACGTCTGTTTTTTATCCGGGAAACGGAGCACCCAGCAGACAGATCGCACACTTCCGCTGTGGGAGAATCGCTGGATCATGGGCAAACATGGATCCAAAGGCATGACCACGGAGCATCGATCGCCGCGATTTCATGTTCCAGGGGAGTTGTTCCCTGGCGGCGAAATCCGGCTGCCGGAACTCGTCGCCCGGCATATCGCGGTGTTGCGGCTGCGCCAGGACCAGGAAATCACCCTGTTCAATGGCAGGGCCGGCCAGTACCAGGCCGTGCTGAGTAGCCTGGCACGCGGGCAGGTTTCCGCGACGGTTCTCCAGTTCGATGAGGTCGAGCGGGAATCCCCCCTGCATATCACCCTGGCCCAATGCCTCTCAGCGGGCGATCGCATGGACATGACACTGCAGAAAGCCACTGAACTGGGTGTGGCAACCATTGTGCCCCTGGCCAGCGAGCGCTCCGTGGTACGTCTGTCTGCGGAGCGGGCCGAGCGCCGACTGGAACACTGGCGCAACGTCGTCATCGCCGCCTGCGAGCAATGCGGGCGCAATCGCATTCCGGAGGTGCATCCCGTGACTGATCTGCTGCCATGGCTGACGCAACCACCCGCCGGGATGTGCATGCTGCTCGATCCTGAGGCCGGCCTCGGCGCATCCAGCCTGCCAGCCGTTGTTCCGGAGGCGGTGACATTGCTGGTCGGCCCTGAGGGAGGCCTGACCCCGGACGAGCGGGCTTTTGCCAAGCGCAGCGGCTTTTTGCCCTTGCGGCTTGGACCACGCACCCTGCGTACCGAAACGGCGCCGCTGGCCACGCTGGCTGTGCTGCAGACGGCGTGGGGAGATTTCCGGTGAATATATTCAATTCCATACATCAGTCATTATCCATATTGATTAAATACAATTATTGTTATCACGAAAGTTCCTCCTGCACAGTCCTGCAAAGCCAGTGGTCCAAAGCACTGGCAGACTGGAAAGCCGGCCTCCAGTCAGCGCAATGCGGGCGCTAAGCCGATACAATCGCCGCCGCAGGCTGCACACATGAGCTCCCATACCTACACCGACACGCGCTTCGTCACCTGGTTTCGCTCGGTTGCGCCCTACTTTCATGCCTTTCGCGGCAAGACCTTCGTCATTGCCTTTGGCGGAGAGGTCGTGGCCGACGGCAAGTTCGCCGTGCTGGCGCATGACATCAACCTGCTGCACGCGGCCGGCATACGCCTGGTGCTGGTGCATGGCTCGCGGCCGCAGATCGAAGCCCAGTTGAAGCAGCGCCGGGCCAAGCCGCGCTACAAGGATGGGATACGCATCACCAATGCCATCGCGCTGGAATGCGTGAAGGAGGCAGTCGGCCTGCTGCGCGTGGAAATCGATGCATTGCTGTCGCAGGGGTTGCCGAACTCGCCCATGGCGGGCGCCGCCATCAACACCGTTTCGGGCAACTTCATCACCGCCCAGCCCTACGGCGTGCGCGACGGCGTGGACTTCCAGCACACCGGGATGGTGCGCAAAGTCGATGTGCAGGCCATTCAGGGCTGCCTGGACGCCAACAACATCGTCATCGTCTCCAACGTCGGCTACTCCCCGACCGGCGAGATTTTCAACCTCACCATTGAGGACGTGGCGGTGGCCACGGCCAAGGCGCTGACCGCCGACAAGCTGGTGTTCCTTACCGATGAGCCGGTGCGCGACACCAAGGGCAAGCTCGTGGCTGAGCTGGCCGCGGACGAAGCCGAGGCACTGCTCATCCAACCCAAGGCCACCCTGACCGAAGACACGCGCCTGTTTCTGGCCCATGCCATCGAGGCGGTACACGGCGGCGTGCCTCGCGCCCACCTGATCTCGCACAAGGTGGACGGCGCGCTGCTGATCGAGCTCTATACCCACGACGGCTCCGGAAGCATGCTCACGGCAAAGTCTCTGGAACGCCTGAGGCCGGCGAAAATAGACGATGTCGGCGGCATTCTCCAGCTGATCGAGCCTCTGGAAGCTGATGGCACCCTGGTCTACCGCGGACGGCAGGAGCTGGAGCGGGAAATCCGGCGCTTTTTCGTCATCGAGCACGACAAGATGATTGTCGGCTGCGCCGCCCTCTATCCATTTCCCGAGGGCAAAACCGCGGAACTGGCCGCATTGGCGGTACGTCCGGAGTTTCGCGATACCGGCTATGGCCAGCGCCTGCTGGATGCCCTGTCGGCGGAAGCCAAGAAGCGCGGCCTGCGCAAACTGGTCGTGCTCACCACACAGACGACCCACTGGTTCATAGAACGCGGTTTTTCACTCGGCAATGTTTCCGCTCTGCCCGAGCCCAAGCGTTCGCTTTACAACTGGCAACGCCGTTCCAAGGTGCTGGTCAAGCCACTCTGACCTGCACCCTATTGATGGCGCAATGCACCGCAACTTTTTCAGGAGGCCGCAATGGCGCGCATGGTGAACTGCATCAAACTCGGACGTGAAGCCGAGGGCATGGACTTTCCTCCCTACCCAGGCGAACTGGGCAAGCGCATCTTCGAAAGCGTATCCAAGGAAGCCTGGCAGCAGTGGCTCAAGCACCAGACCATGCTGATCAACGAGAATCGTCTGACCCTGGCCGATGCCAAGGCACGCAAATACCTGGCCGAGCAGATGGAGAAGCATTTCTTCGGACAAGGGGCGGACGTGGCTCAAGGGTACGTGCCGCCTTCTTCCTGAACACTGCCCTTCACGCGACTTCAGAATTCCTGCTTGGGTGCAGCCCCCGCTATAGCGCCTTGGGCACGTCCGGACGGATATGGCGCACGTCGCGGCCCTCGACCATGTAGACCACGTACTCGGCCATGTTCTTGGAATGATCGCCGATGCGCTCCAGCGCCTTTGCGACGAACAGGATCTCCAGGCTGCGTGTGATGGTGCGCGGGTCTTCCATCATGAAGGTGATCAGCTGGCGCAGTATGGAACGGAATTCGTTATCCACCAGCTCGTCCTGGCGCACAACCTGGGCGGCCGCCACTGAATCCAGGCGGGCGAAGGCATCCAGCGATTTTCTCAGCATGGCCAGCGCCAGATCGGAGACGTGCTTGAGTTCCAGCTTGGGCATGTGCTGACGCTCGCCGCTGTAGGTAAGTTTGGCCATACGCGCGATCTTTTCCGCCTCGTCGCCTATGCGTTCCAGATCGGTGATGGTTTTGATGATGGCAATGATCAGGCGCAGGTCACTGGCGGCCGGTTGGCGTTTGGCAATGATATGGCTGCAGGCCTCGTCCAGTTCGACCTCCAGGCCGTTGACACGATGATCATTGGCAATCACCCGCTCTATGAGGGCCATGTCTCCAGAGGTGAGGCCTTCTATGGCTTTTACGATCTGTTCTTCGACCACGCCGCCCATGTGCAGCACGCGCGTGCGCACCGCCTCGAGATCCGCATCGAACTGCTTGGATATATGCTCTGCCATTTTCCCGTGCCTTTTAGAGGAACGAACTTAGCATAGCATTGTGACAGGCAGGTTTCAGCAGCCTCGCCACCACCGGGGGAACGGGAAATCTAGCGCTGCAGGCTGCGCACGCCCGTGGAAGTGCCCAGCAGCAGCACGTCAGCTCCGCGCCGGGCAAACAGCCCTACCGTAACCACCCCGGCGATGTTGTTGATGCTCGCCTCCAGCCCGACCGGGTCGAGGATGGACAAGCCGTGCACATCGATGATGAGATTGCCGTTGTCGGTGGTAAAACCCTCGCGCAACCGCGGCTCGCCGCCCAGCGCCAGCATCTGCCGGCCGACGTGGGATCGCGCCATGGGAATCACTTCCACAGGCAGGGGAAAACGCCCCAGGGTGGTCACCAGCTTGGACTCATCGGCAATGCAGACAAACTTCTGCGCCACGGCAGCGACGATCTTCTCCCGGGTGAGCGCGCCTCCCCCGCCCTTGATCATGGCCAGGCCATGGGTAATTTCATCCGCGCCATCCACATAGACGGGAAGCTCGTTCACGCTGTTCAGCTCCACCACGCGTATGCCGTGCGCCTTGAGGCGTTCGGCGGTGCGCTCGGAGCTGGCCACCGCGCCGTCGATGCGGTTTTTCATCTTGGCCAATTCATCGATGAAGAAGTTCGCCGTGGAACCGGTGCCCACGCCTACGATGGCGTCTTCGACCACATGCTTGATGGCCTCGCGGGCGACGGCCTGCTTCAATTCGTCCTGGGTCATATTGCTCCGTGGCGCTGCAAATGACTCAGCGCTTGCGCGGCGGCATCAGGTCGGTGCAGATGCCTTCATAGACCTCCGCAGACTGCGCAACCGGCTCGCTGAGCGTGGGATGAGGATGTATGGTCTTGCCCACATCGACGGCATCGGCGCCCATTTCGATGGCCAGGGCGACTTCACTGATCAGATCTCCGGCACCCGAGCCAACGATGCCGCCACCGATGACACGATGCGTTTCTTCCTCGAACAGCAGCTTGGTGAAACCCTCCTCGCGGCCGTTGGCAATGGCCCGTCCTGAGGCCGCCCAGGGGAATTTACCCACGCCGTAGTTGAGGCCCTGCTTCTTCGCCTCGTCCTCGGTCACGCCCACCCAGGCCACTTCCGGATCGGTATAGGCCACGGCCGGAATGACACGCGCATCGAAGTGCGATTTCAGGCCGGCGGCGACTTCCGCCGCGACATGGCCTTCGTGTATGGCCTTGTGTGCCAGCATGGGCTGACCGGCGATGTCGCCTATGGCGAAGATATGCGGCACATTGGTGCGCATCTGGGAATCCACGCTGATAAAGCCGCGCTCGCCCACTGTTACACCCGCTTTATCGGCTGCAATATTCTTGCCGTTCGGCACCCGGCCCACAGACGCCAGGATCATGTCGTAGAGCTGCGGTTCCGCGGGTGCTTTCTCGCCCTCGAAGGACACCATCAGCCCTGCCGGTGTCGCCTCTACCTTGGTGGTACGCGTTTTCAGCAGGATGTTGTCGAAGCGTTTGGCATTGAATTTCTGCCACACGGCGACAAGGTCGCGGTCGGCGCCGGCCATGAGGCCGTCCAGCATTTCCACCACGTCCAGGCGTGCGCCCAGTGTGGAATACACCGTGCCCATCTCCAGACCGATGATGCCCCCACCGATGACCAGCATGCGCTTGGGACGCGCGCCCAGTTCCAGCGCACCGGTGGAATCGACGATGCGCGGATCCTTGGGCAGGAATGGAAGACTGGCAGCTTGAGAGCCTGCGGCAATGATGGCGTGTTTGAAGGCCACAACCCTTTTGCCGTCCCTGGTTTCCACAGCGAGATGGTTGGGACCGGCGAAACTGCCCGTGCCCTGCAGCACTGTCACCTTGCGCGCCTTGGCCATGCCGGCCAGGCCACCTGTGAGCTTGCCCACCACCTTGTTCTTCCAGGCGCGCAGCTTGTCCAGGTCGATGGCCGGCTGACCGAAGGACACGCCGTGCTCGGCCATGCGCGCAGCCTCGTCCATCACTGCCGCCACATGCAGCAGCGCCTTGGAGGGTATGCAACCGACATTGAGACAGACCCCGCCCAGCGTGGCATAGCGCTCAACCAGCACGGTGTTCAGGCCCAGGTCGGCGGCGCGAAAGGCTGCCGAGTAGCCGCCAGGGCCCGAGCCCAGAACCACAAGATCGCACTGCATGTCGCTGGCTCCGGCATAGCCAGCAGCTTGGACAACCGGCTGAGGCGCAGCGGCCTGCGGCGGCTTGTCAGCAACGACCGCTGCCGGGGGCTGAGCCGATGCAACAGCCGGCGCGGTACCAGCGCCAGCTGCTTCCAGCAGCAATATCAGGCTGCCCTGCGAGACCTTGTCGCCGACCTTGAGCTTGATCTCCTTCACCACGCCGGCGGCAGGTGAGGGTATCTCCATGGTGGACTTGTCCGACTCGACGGAAATCAGCGACTGCTCGGGCTGGACCGTATCACCCGGCTTGACCAGCACCTCGGCCACATCGACATCCTTGAAATCGCCAATGTCGGGAACTTTGACCTCGATTGCGCTCATGGCCATGCGCCCCTACAACAGCGTGCGGCGGATATCGGACAGCACCGACGCCAGATAGGTGGTGAAACGCGCGCCGGCAGCGCCGTCGATGACGCGATGGTCATAGGACAGCGACAGCGGCAGCATCAGCCGCGGCACGAACTGGCCGTCCTTGTACACCGGGCGCATGGCCGATTTGGACACGCCCAGTATCGCCACTTCGGGCGCATTGATGATGGGCGTGAACACCGTTCCACCCAGGCCACCCAGGCTGGAGATGGAAAAGGTGCCGCCCTGCATGTCGCCGGGCTTGAGTTTCCTGTCGCGCGCCAGTTTGGACAGCTCCGACAATTCGCGCGCCAGGTCATACACACCCTTGCGGTCGACGTCCTTGATCACCGGCACCACCAGGCCATCGGGCGTATCGACTGCCACGCCTATGTGATAGTACTTCTTGATGACCAGGTTCTCGCCGGTCTTGTCAAGCGAGGCGTTGAACTCGGGGAATTGCCGCAGTGCCGTGACACAGCCCTTCACCAGGAAGGCCAGCAGCGTGAGCTTGAGTCCCTGTTTTTCCGAATCGGCCGTGCTGGACTTGCGAAAGGCCTCCAGCTCGGTGATGTCGGCTTCGTCGAACTGGGTGACATGGGGTATGGACACCCAGTTGCGATGCAGATTGGCACCGGTAAGCCTCTTGATACGCGACAGCGGCTTGGATTCGACCGGACCGAACTTGGCGAAATCCACCTGCGGCCAGTCGATGATGTGAAAAGGCAGGCTGCCTCCTGCCGCGGGGGCCGCTGCGGCAGCTGGTGCGCCTTGCAGGACGCCCTTGACATAGGCCTGCACGTCGCTGCGCTGAATGCGGCCCTTGGGTGCGGTGCCCCTGACCCGCGTCAGGTTCACTCCCAGTTCACGTGCAAAGGCTCGCACCGAGGGACTTGCGTGTGGCTTGAATGTCGCCGACTCCACCACCGGCTCGATGGGCACAGGCGCGACGGTGGCCTGCACCGGCGCCGGCGCGCTTGCAGCCGGCGTTACGGCTGGCGGCGAGGAGGGCGCGGGCTTCTCTGCTGGCGCGGCTCGAGGCTTGGCCGCGTCCGCACCCTCGCCCGTCTCCAGCATCAGGATGAGAGTGCCCTGCGACACTTTGTCACCGACCTTGAGCTTGATCTCCTTCACCATGCCGGCGGCGGGTGAAGGTATCTCTATGGTGGATTTGTCCGACTCGACCGAGATCAGCGACTGCTCCGGTTGCACGGTATCGCCCGGCTTGACCAGCACTTCGGCAACATCGACATCCTTGAAATCGCCGATGTCGGGGACCTTGACCTCGATTGCGCTCATGTTGTCCGCCTATGCCGTAAGCGGATTGGGCTTGTTCGGATCTAGGCCGTATTTCTTGATAGCCTCTTCCACCACCGCCGGCTTGACCAAGCCATCTTCGGCCAGGGCCTTAAGCGCCGTCACCACCACCCAGTAGCAGTTAACTTCGAAATGATGGCGCAGCTTGCCGCGCGTGTCCGAGCGACCGAAACCGTCGGTGCCCAGCACCTTGAAGGTCTTCCCCTTGGGCACAAAAGGCCGGATCTGCTCGGGGTAGGATTTGACGTAATCGGTGGACACGATCACCGGGCCTTCCTGCTTCTCCAGACATTGCTCGACGTAGCTCTTCTTTGCCGTGTCGGCAGGATGCAGCAGGTTCCAGCGCTCCACCGCCAGGCCCTCGCGGCGCAACTCGGTGAAGCTGGGACAGCTCCACACGTCGGCCCCCACGTCCCAGTCCTGCTCCAGCAACTCACCCGCGGCGATGACTTCGCGCAGTATGGTGCCCGAGCCCAGCAGCTGGGTGCGCAGCTTTTTCTTGGCGCCAGTCTTGAACAGATACATGCCTTTGAGGATGCCGGCCTGTGCCGCCGGATTCACCCTGGCGATTTCATCCAGACCCGGATGCGCGTAGTTCTCGTTCATCACCGTGATGTAATAAAACACGTCTTCCTGCTCGCCCACCATGCGGCGCAGGCCGTCATGGATGATGACGGCAAGCTCATAGCCGAAGGTCGGGTCGTAAGACACGCAGTTGGGGATCACCGACGCGAACACCTGGCTGTGACCGTCCTCGTGCTGCAGACCTTCGCCGTTCAGCGTGGTGCGCCCTGCGGTTGCGCCCAACAGGAAGCCACGCGCGCGCAGATCGCCAGCCGCCCAGGCCAGATCGCCCACGCGCTGCATGCCGAACATGGAATAGAAGATAAAAAACGGCACCATGACCTGGTTGCTGTTGCTGTAGGAAGTCGCCGCCGCGATCCAGGACGAGAACCCTCCAGCTTCGTTGATGCCTTCTTCCAGGATCTGGCCGGCCGCATCCTCGCGGTAGTACATGACCTGATCCTTGTCCACGGGCGTGTATTTCTGGCCCTCGGAAGAATAGATGCCCAGTTGCCGGAACATGCCCTCCATGCCAAAGGTGCGCGCCTCGTCCGGCACGATGGGCACGATGTGTTTGCCCAGGGACTTGTCGCGCAGCAGCGCCGTCAGGACACGCACAAAGGCCATGGTGGTGGATATCTCACGGCCCTCGGGCGTTGCTTTCAACGCCTGATCCAGGCTCTCCAGTGGCGGCACCTTCGGGGGGGCATCTGCCTTGCGCCGGCGCTGCGGCAGATAGCCGCCCAGGGCCCTGCGGCGCTCCTGCAGGTAGACCATGACCGGATCGTCGGCCTTGGGCTTGTAGAACGGCAGTTGCTCCAGCTGATCGTCAGGAATGGGAATATTGAAACGATCGCGGAATTCGCGGATGGTTTCGATATCCAGTTTCTTCAACTGGTGGGTCGGGTTCTGTGCCTGGCCCTGCTTGCCCAGGCCATAGCCTTTGATGGTCTTGGCCAGAATCACCGTTGGCTGGTTCTTGTGCTTCACCGCCGCCGCATAGGCCGCATAGATCTTGTGCGGGTCGTGGCCGCCACGGTTCAGCCGCCAGATGTCGTCATCACTCATGCGCGACACCATCTCCAGCGTGGCCGGATGCTTGCCGAAGAAGTGCTTGCGCACAAAGGCGCCGTCATTGGCCTTGAAGTTCTGGTATTCGCCGTCGACGGTCTCTTCCATGATCTTCTGCAGAATGCCTTCCTTGTCCCGCGCCAGCAGCGGATCCCAGTAGGACCCCCAGATCAGCTTGATGACATTCCAGCCAGAGCCGCGGAACTCACCTTCCAGCTCCTGGATGATCTTGCCGTTGCCGCGGACCGGACCATCCAAGCGCTGCAAGTTGCAGTTGACGATGAAAATAAGGTTGTCCAGGCGCTCGCGCGAAGCCAATCCGATGGCGCCCAGTGACTCGGGCTCGTCCATTTCGCCGTCGCCGCAGAACACCCACACCTTGCGATTCGATGTATCGGCCAGGCCGCGCGCATGCAAGTATTTGAGAAAGCGCGCCTGGTAGATGGCCTGTATCGGCCCCAGACCCATGGACACCGTCGGGAACTGCCAGAAATCCGGCATCAACCAGGGATGCGGATAGGAGGAGATGCCTTTGCCATCCACTTCGCGCCGGAAGTTGAGCAACTGATCCTCGGAAAGCCGGCCTTCCAGAAAAGCACGCGCATAAATACCGGGCGCCGAGTGCCCCTGAAAATAAACCAAGTCGCCGCCATGGCCCTCATGCGGCGCATGCCAGAAATGATTGAAGCCAATGCCAAACAGCGTGCCTACAGAGGCGAAACTGGCAATATGCCCGCCCAGATCGCCTTCGCCCTTGTTGGCGCGAGCCACCATGGCCAGGGCATTCCAGCGGGTAAAGGACCGGATGCGCTCTTCCAGTGCATGGTCTCCCGGCGATCGCTCTTCGCGATGCGTGGGAATGGTGTTGATATAGGCGGTCTGCGCCTTGTAGGGCAGATAGGCACCCGAGCGGCGCGCCTTGTCGATGAGCTTTTCCAGCAGGTAGTGGGCGCGCTCGGGGCCTTCGCGCTCCAGCACGGCCTCAAGCGCATCCAGCCATTCCTGGGTTTCCAGCAAGTCGGGGTCGTTAGCGGCGGGAAAATCCGGCACGGCTGCCATGCTTGTCTCCTCGTGCTGTGGCTACCAGTTTGCAGTTCATTGTAGCGAACTCGTTTGTCCTGCCTTCTGCGCATTAAAGAACACGCGGGGAAACCTGCCGGCCACCTGTTCCAGAGCGCGCCAAACTCATGCCGCAAACTCATGCCGGATTGTAAAATACAATTCCGCATTGTGCAAACAAGGACACCTCGGTCACATGATCAGTTGCCCGCATGGTTCATAATTGCGCCCTTCGCCCACCAGCGCACCTGCACACAAAGGACAAAGACGTGGAAACCCGCATCATCGATGGCAATGCCCTCGGAAAGCGCCTGCGCCAGGCCATGGCGGAGCGTGTTGCCAAGCTCACAGCCGCCGGCACCCGACCCGGGCTTGCCGTCATTATCGTTGGCGACGATCCCGCCTCGAAAATATATGTGCGCAACAAAGTGCGCGCCTGCGCCGAAATCGGCATGCATTCCGAGCACATCGAACTGCCCGCCACGACCTCCCAGGCCGAAGTACTGGAACGCATTGTGCGCCTCAATGCCGATCCGGCGATACACGGCATCCTGGTGCAACTGCCCCTGCCCAAACAGATTTCCGGAGAAGCGGTGCTCAATGCCATCGCCCCGGAAAAAGACGCCGACGGCTTCCACCCGGTCAACGTCGGGCTGCTGGCCACCGGGCATCCGCGCTTCGTTCCCTGCACGCCGGCCGGCGTTATGGCCATGCTGGAGGACGAAGGCATCAATCCCTGGGGACAGAACGCCGTCATTGTCGGGGGCTCCAATATCGTGGGCAAACCGGCAGCGCTGCTGCTCTTGCAAAAAGGCGCAACCGTCACGATATGCAATTCCAAGACCCGCGATCTGGCCAGCCACACCCGCAACGCCGACATCCTGGTCGTGGCCACGGGCAAAGCAAACCTGGTGCGCGCCGACATGGTCAAATCCGGCGCCGTGGTCATAGACGTGGGCATGAACCGCACGGCCGATGGTCCCAACGCGGGCAAGCTCTGCGGTGACGTCGATTACCAGGGCATGCTGGGCAAGGTGTCGCACATCACGCCCGTGCCTGGCGGCGTGGGCCCCATGACCATCACCATGTTGCTCGCCAACACGGTGCAAGCAGCCGAAAAGGCAGCCGCCGGATAATCCCGGGCATCGCGCAAGCGGTGCCCCTGTCTGAAGGAATGACGATTGGACACCGTGAATACCAATTCTTCCACCACACCGGCGCAAGCCAATCCGCTGCTGGATTTCTCCGGCCTGCCGCGTTTCGCCACCATACGTGCGGAGCATGTCGCCCCCGCGATCGATACCTTGCTGGCTGAGAACCGCGCGCTGCTGGGGAGGTTGGTCGCGCCCAAAGTGCCGGTGAGCTGGGAGGCGTTCGTCGCGCCACTGGACGAGGCCAACGAGCGCCTGTCACGCGCCTGGGGAGCAGTCGGCCATCTGCACGGCGTGCTCGACTCCCCGGAGTTGCGCGAAGCCTACAGCACCAACCAGCCCAGGATCGTGCAGTACTACACCGAGCTGGGACAGAACGTGGCGCTGTTCGAAAAATACAAGGCCCTGCGCGCCGCGCCTGCATTTGCCGCCCTTTCAGCCGCGCAGCGCCGCATCATCGACAACGAAATACGTGACTTTCGCCTGTCCGGGGCGGACCTGCCTGCCGAGCAGAAAAAACGCTACGCGCAGCTCATGGAAGAACTGGCTGCGCTGTCCACGCAATTCTCCGAACACGTGCTCGATGCCACCAATGCCTCGGTGTTCTACATCGAGGAGGAAAGCGAACTGTCCGGCCTGCCCGAGGACGTCAAGCAGGCCGCGCGCGAAGCGGCCCAGAGCGAGGGCCGCACAGGCTGGAAACTGACGCTGCGCGCGCCCTGCCTTTTTCCGGTCTTGCAGTACGCCGACAATCGGGCATTGCGGGAAAAGCTCTATTACGCCTACCAGACACGGGCCAGCGAGTTCGGCAAGCCGGAACTGGACAACACCCCCCTCATTGACGAGATCCTGAAGAAGCGCCGGGAAGCGGCCAATCTGCTGGGCTATCGCAGCCATGCGGAAGTCTCGCTGGTGGCCAAGATGGCCGACTCGCCGCGACAGGTGCTCGACTTCCTCAACGATCTTGCAGCCAAGGCAAAACCGTTCGCGCAGAAGGACTACGCAGAATTGAAGGCCTTCGCCGCGACAGAACTGGGCCTCACCGACCTGCAGTCCTGGGACCTGGCCTATGCCTCGGAAAAACTGCGAGTGCAGCGCTATGCCTTTTCCGATCAGGAAGTGAAGCAGTATTTCCCCGAACCCAAGGTGCTCCAAGGCCTGTTTCGCGCCGTGGAAACGATCTACAAGGTGCGCGTCAGTGAAGATCAGGCGGAGACCTGGGATCCGGCGGTGCGGTTTTTCCGCATCTCCAATCCTGATGGTTCCCTGGTGGGCCAGTTCTATCTGGACCTGTATGCCCGTGAGACCAAGCGTGGCGGCGCCTGGATGGATGAAGCACTGACCCGTTGCCGCAAGGGCTCGCGTGTGCAGCCGCCGGTGGCCTATCTGGTGTGCAATTTCCCCTCTCCAGTGGGCGAAGTAAACGGCAAAAAGCGGCCAGCCCTCTTCACCCACGACGAGGTGACCACGCTGTTCCACGAGTTCGGCCATGGCCTTCACCATTTGCTCACCCGGGTGGACTATCTGGGCGTGTCCGGGATACGCGGCGTGGAGTGGGATGCGGTGGAACTGCCCAGCCAGTTCATGGAGAACTTCTGCTGGGAATGGGAAGTGCTGTCGGCCATGACCGCCCACGTCGACACCGGGGCGCCACTGCCACGCGAGCTGTACGACAAGATGATCGCCGCCAGAAACTTCCAGTCCGGCATGCAGGCGGTGCGACAGATCGAGTTCTCGCTGTTCGACATGCAGGTGCATGACGAATTCGAGCCGGACGGCGCGAAAACGCTGCTGCAGTTGCTGGAGGAAATACGCTCGCGCGTGGCCGTCGTCACTCCCCCACCATGGAGCCGTTTCCCCAACAGTTTTTCGCACATTTTCAGCGGCGGCTACAGCGCGGGCTACTACAGCTACAAGTGGGCCGAGGTGCTCTCCGCCGATGCCTACAGCGCTTTCGAGGAAGAGCGCGACGCCAAAGGCAACGCAGGCCAGGTGCTGGACGCTGATATGGGCGCACGCTTTCGCGACGAAATTCTCGCCGTAGGTGGCAGCCGCCCGGCGATGGAGTCCTTCAAGGCCTTCCGCGGCCGTGAGCCACGCGTGGATGCCCTGCTCAGGCACAATGGTATGATCGCCGCGTAGTATTTGCGGGAGCAGGCCATGCGCGGACAATTAGCCATTGCAGCAAGCATTGCGATTTGCGGGTTGTGCCTGCCGCTGGCCAATGCCCAGCAGATGTACCGCTGGGTGGACAAGGATGGCCGCGTAACCTATTCGCAGAACCCTCCCCCGACGGGTGCGGCCAAGAGCGTGCAACAGCGGCGCATGACCAGCAGCGTGGTCGAAGGTTCCGACCTGCCCTACGCCGCGCAAGTGGCAATGAAGAATTTTCCCGTCACCTTGCACACCGCGACCGATTGCAACGATCCGTGCAAGACCGGCCGCGATATGTTGATCAAACGCGGCATTCCGTTCAAGGAAGTGGTTGCCGGAAACGAGCAAAGCGTCGAGACGCTGCGCAAGATCTCAGGTGGAACTCGGGTGCCAGTGCTGCAGGTCGGACGACAGACTCTGTCCGGGTTCGAGGCCGGCGCATGGAAGAACGCCTTGGACGATGCCGGTTATCCCGCCAGCATTCCAACAACGGCCCGCAAGCCAGGGCCAAGCAGCGTGCAACGCAATCTTCCCGAAGTGAAGCTATATGCCTCTCCGGATTGCGGCCAGTCCTGCCAGAACGCCAAGGACCTGCTGGCCGCACGCAAGATTCCCTATCAGGAAATAGTGGTGCAAAGCGATGAAAGCATGGCGGAGCTGAAAAAGATCGCCGGATCCGCCGACGTCGTGCCGGTATTGTTGGTGGGAGGTACTTCGCTCAAGGGTTTCAGCGAAGACAGCTATAACACGGCGCTGAACAGCGCCGGATTCCAGCCGCCCTCGACCCCACAAAAGTAATCTTTCGACGCCGACGTAGCCTGCCCGGCGTCCTGCCCCATGATCATCGCCAGCTGGAACGTCAACTCCCTCAAGGTGCGCCTGCCGCACCTGCTTGACTGGCTGTCACAACGCCAACCCGACGTGGTCTGCCTGCAGGAAACCAAGACCGAGAACGCGAAGTTTCCCCTTGCCGACATCGAGGCCGCGGGTTATCAGGTCGCCTATTCAGGGCAGAAGACCTA
>CAXNIK010000042.1:0-15531 GCA_964202115.1 Burkholderiales bacterium | reverse complement strand
CGTCATGATCAGCCTCAACTATGAATTGTTCTCCGCGCTGGCGCTCGGTGATCTGGACCTGGTGCTGAGTCCGCTTCCTGAGGTGCGCGCCGCGTACTTTGCCTATGAACCGCTGTTTGACGACGAGCTGGTGGTGGCGGCGCGCGAAGGGCATCCCCTGCTAAGGCGCCGCGGGCTGCGCTTTGCCGATCTGGCCGCGGCCGCGTGGATGCTCCCCGAGCCGCATGTGGGCGGGCGCGAATGGATCGAGCAGAGCTTTCGCGAGCACGGCCTGACACCGCCCAAGGTCAGCGTCGAGAACAACTCCACCGTGGCCAATCTGGCGCGCGTGGTGCGCAACACCGATCTGCTCACGCTCATCGGGGGTTTGATGCTGCGCTCGCCCGCCGGCCAGGGTCTGGCGGCCATCCCTCTGCGCGAGGCGGTGTGGCCGCGCACCGTGGGTATTACCACTCGGCGCGCAGCCTACCTGTCGCCGCTGGTGCTGCGCTTTCTGGACATCGTGCGCGAGCGGGCCGAGGGGTTTGCCCGCAGGAAGTGAACCGGTCTCAGACTGTCACTCACGCAACTACGTGCTCGCGCCGCAACTGTGCGATCTCCTCACCGGAATAGCCCAGGTCCTGCAGTACGGCGTCGCTGTGCTGGCCCAGTGTCGGCGCCGGTTCGTCGATGGTGGCGGGCGCGCCGTTCCAGCGAAAGCCCAGGCCCAGTATCTCCTGCATGGTCTCCGTGCCCAGGCGCGGCTCGGGGACGCGCGCGCCTATGCCGGGGGTGTCGCGATAGGGCCCATCCAGGTATTCGGGCAGGGTGCGCACAGTGGAGGCGGGCACGCCGGCGGCGTTGAGCTGTTCTTCCAGTTCGGCACTGGCGCGCGTGCGGCAGGCCTGGCACAAGGCCTGGTGCAGTGCCGGCGTGGCCAGGCCGCGCAGCATGGCGCTGGGGCTCTTCGGACGCATGGACAGGTAATCGGGTGCGGTGGCGAATTCCGGGTGACCGAGCACCGCGCACAGCGCATCGAATTGCGACAGCGTATTGGCCGCCACCGCGATCCAGCCGTCGGCGGTGGGAAAGACATTGGCGCCGGGGCTGCCGACGAAGCCGGCATTGCCCACGCGCCCGGGCGCCTGCCGGCCGTTCAGGTAGCGGCTGGCGATAGGGCCCATGAGCGTGAGCGAGGCATCGGCCATGGACAGGTCGATGTTGATCGGGCCTGCTTCGCCTGAACGCTTGCGCATCAGCGCGCCTAGCACCGCTATCGCGCCCAGCATGCCGGTGGCGACATCGATGGCCGGAAAGCCGACCTTGGTCGGAGGCTCCTCTTCGCTCGCGCCCTGCAGGAGCATCATGCCGGTGGCCGCCTGCATCACGTGATCGTAACCGCCGCGCTCCGCCCAGGGGCCGCTCCTGCCCCAGGCCGAGATGGAGCAACTGATCATGTCCGGGTTGAGCTCGGCGATGCGCGCCGGCCCCAGCCCGCGTTTTTCCAGTTCACCGGGCTTGAAGTTCTCCACCAGCACCTGGGAGCTGCGCACCAGGCGCTCGATGATGCCGCGACCGGCCGGGGTGGTGAAATCCACCGCCAGCGAGTGCTTGCCGGCATTGCATCCGGCGAAGGCGGGCGCAAGGCCCAGCTGTTGCGGGCGCACCGCCAGATCGCGCAGGCCGTCGCCGATGCCCGGCCGCTCGATCTTGATGATCTCGGCGCCCATGGTCCCCAGGAGGTGGGTAGCGTAAGGGCCGGATAGCACGTGCGAGAAATCCAGTATGCGCACGCCGGCTAGTGGCAGGGCCATTGTTGCTCCATTCGGCAGCTCCATTCAGATCGTGATGATGCCGATGCTGACAGCAGGCGCGGGCGACGAGGATGATCGAAGCGCGCCTTGCGATAACTGGCTGGAATGAGCGCTGCGGATGCACGGGTAGAATGACTGCAGCGCTGCCGCAGATACGGCAAATAGTTCTGATAACAAATATATTGCTGATTTCCTTGCAGAAAGGACATCACCACAAAAATGATAATATCACATGCTCCGGACGAAGAAGTCCTCGCCGCCACCCGGCGCTGGCTGGAGCGCGCCGTCATCGGCCTCAATCTGTGCCCCTTCGCCAAGGCGGTGACGGTGAAGAACCAGATACGCTGGGTGGTAAGCAGCGCCGAGAATGATGACGAACTGCTGGCCGAACTGGTTGAGGAACTGCATCATCTCGCCGCGGCCGATCCGCGGCAGACCGATACCACGCTGCTCATTCATCCGCGGGTGCTGGGCGATTTCCACGATTACAATGATTTTCTCGGCATGGCCGAGGACGCCGTCGAGACCCTGGACCTGGAGGGCGTGCTGCAGGTGGCCAGCTTCCACCCGCAGTACCAGTTTGCCGGCAGTGCTCCGGAGGACATCGAGAACTACACCAATCGCTCGCCCTGGCCCATGCTGCACATCTTGCGCGAGGACAGCGTGGCGCGCGCCGTGGCGGCCTTTCCTGATGCCGGGCGCATTTACGAAACCAATATGCAGACCCTGCGCCGTCTGGGCCACGCCGGCTGGCAACGCCTGTGGACCGAAGGGGAAACGGATGATTGATGTAAATCGCGGAATAACCAGCGCTTTACTGCTGTATACAATAGCGGTCCCGCATCCCTGGCGGGCCATAAAACAGAACAAGGAGAAACGCATGACTGATTCAAAAAACCGGACCCTGCTGCTCGCAATCTCGCTGGCTGCATTGGGGGCATGGGGCACACTGGCGCATGCCCAGGGCGCTGCCAAGCAGGAAACCGCCACTGCCAAACCTGCCGCCGCCGACGGCAAGGCCCAGGCCAAACGCACGTCACAGCGACCCATGAGCTTTTTCATCTCCAGCGTGGGCTCGGGCAAGGGCGCCGACTTCGGCGGTCTGGCCGGCGCCGATGCGCATTGCCAGAACCTGGCCAAGGCGGCCGGCGCCGGCAATCGCACCTGGCGCGCGTATTTGAGCACCACAGCCACGGATGGGAGCAAGGCCGTGAACGCGCGCGACCGCATCGGCAATGGTCCCTGGTACAACGCCAAGGGCGAATTGATCGCCAGGAGCAACGATGATCTGCATGTGGACAACAAGATCAACAAAGAGGCCGGGCTGAACGAGAAGGGCGGCATGGTCAATGCTCGCGGCGACAAGCCCAACCAGCATGACATCCTGACCGGCTCGGATTCCTTCGGCTATGCCCTGGCCGGTCCGGCCGATACCACCTGCGGCAACTGGACCAAGAGCGGCGCGGAAGGCTCGGCCCAGGTCGGCCATCATGACCGCGCCGGCATCGGTGATCTGGCGCCGGCGAAGTCCTGGAACAACGCCCATCCCTCGCGCGGCTGCAGCACGGCTGCATTGGCCAGTTCCGGAGGTGGTGGTCTGCTGTACTGCTTCGCGGCACGCTAGGGTTGCATCGCTCAAGGGTGCTGCGGCACCCTTGACAGGCGACACATTTCAACGGGAGGGAGATCATGGCCACGACACGGAATCCAGTCTGGGCGGTATTGCTTGTCGCAGGCGTGATCAGTGGAATCGGAATCAGGATGGCGATGGCCCAGGGGGTGGACAATTTCCCGTCGCGTCCCATCGTGGTGGTCGTGCCGGCCGAGGGTTCAGGCACCACGCATATGGAGATGCGGTTATTTGCCGAGAGCGTCAAGGAGCGCACCGGCAAGGCCATCGTGGTGGAGAGCAAGGGCGGCGCCGGAATGACCATAGGCACCGCCTATGTGGCCAAGGCGAAACCGGACGGCTACACGCTGCTGGTGCCCAGCGCCGCTTTTGCCATGGGCGGGGCCATTTATCCAAACCTGCCCTACGACAATATCAAGGACTTCGAGCCCATTACCCTGCTGGTCAAGCATGTGTTTCTTTTCCTAGTGCATCCTTCATCGCCCTTCAAGTCCATGCGCGATTACATTGCATACGCCCGTACGCATCCCGGTGAGCTGAATTTTTCGACTTCCGGCCTGGGCGGCGTCACGCACCTGTGCGGTGAACTGCTGCACCACATGACCAAGACCAAGGTGACCTTTGTGCACTACAAGGTGTCCTCGCAACGCCTGGTGGATGTCACGGCCGGGCGGGTGCACGCCAGCATCACCGCCCCGGTCAGCGCCCTGCCCATGATCAAGGCCGGAAGGCTGCGCGCACTGGGTATTACCAGTGCCGAGCGCATAGCCCTGCTGCCGGACATGCCCACCATTGCCGAGCAGGGCGTTCCCGGCTTTGAATATTCAAGCTGGGTCGGTCTGGCGGCACCGGCACGCACGCCGCCGGCGATCATCAACACGCTCAATGACATGTGGGTGCAGGCGGTGAAGGATCCGGGTGTCATCAAGAAGCTTGAAGGTGACGGCACCATCATGGTCGGCGACACGCCCGGGCAATTCCGCGAATTCATCGCGTCCGAGACCCGGCGCTGGCATGCCGTGATCAAGGCCACCGGGGTGAAGATAGAGGCGGACTAGTGGTGCATGCGGGCCGGCTGGCCCGCGGCAGCCCGCGCCGGGTCTATTCCAGCTTGATGCCGGTCTGCTTGATCACGCGGTCCAGCTTGTTGATGCCGCTGGCCAGCAGGTCGCCGAATTCCCTGGGCGAGATTGGAGCGGTCTCCGAGCCATCGGTGGTGAGCAGCTTGTGGATGTCGGGCAGGTTCACGATCTGGTTGAACTCACGGTTGAGCGCGTTGACGATGGGCTGGGGCGTGCCTGCCGGCGCCAGCATGCCAAACCAGGTGGTGATCTCGAATTCCGGTATGTTTTCGGAGATGGCCGGCAGGTCGGGCAGGGCCTTGGCGCGCTTCAGGCTGGTCACGGCGATGGCGCGCATCTTCCCGGAGCGCACATGCGGGATGGAGGCGGTGGGCGTGGCGAACAGCATGTCGATGCGCCCGCCCAGCAGATCGACGATGCCCGGGCCGATGCCCTTGTAGGGAACATGGGTCATCTTCACGCCGCCGGCGTAGTTCATCCATTCGCCGGCCAGATGGCCGGAGGAGCCGGTGCCCGAGCTGGCGAAATTGAGCCCGCCCGGCTTGGCTTTCGCATGCTCGAGAAACTCCTTCACGTTTTTCGCCGGCGAGCTGTTGGGCACCACCATGACGAAGGGCGACATGGTGATCAGCGACACGGGCTCGAATGCCCTGGTCACATCGTATGGCACCTTCAGCACCAGGGCGGCGTTGAGGAAGGTGCTGGATGAACCGATCATCAGGGTATAGCCGTCAGGGTCGGCCTTGGCGGTGTATTCCATGGCCACGACGCTGCCTATGCCCGACACCTTGTTCTCGATAATGGACTGGCTGCCCCATCGTTCATTCAGCTTCAGCATCACCGGACGTGTGACATTGTCCAGGCCGCCGCCGGGTGCCGTGCCGACGATGACGCGTATCGGCTTGGACGGGTAGTTGCCGGGCAGTCCGGCGGGCTTCTGTGCCTGCGCCGAGCCTAATGCGGCTCCGCCCATGATCATGGCAGCGAGGGCCGCGTTGAATATGCGATGCATTGTTTCTCTCCGTGGTGTGGATGCGCGGGTGGCGCATCGGGTGCGAACTAGAATACAGTCAAACCCTGCAAACATAAACGAACGAACGCACCGCTGTTTCGTCCAGCGAGACGGCCTCATCCGCGTAATCGAACCGCGCACTGGAGAGCACATGCAGTCACCCTCAACACCGGCAGGTCCCATGGCACTGTCAGGAATACGCGTCATCGACATCACCCATCACATATCCGGGCCCACCTGCACCATGCTGCTGGGCGACTACGGCGCCGAGGTCCTGAAGATAGAGCCCCTGGATGGCGAGCCGCTGCGCGAGGGCAATGTGGTCAACACCGGAGGGCAGCGCTCGAGTTTTCTGGCGGTGAACCGCAACAAGCAAAGCCTTACCATCAATCTGGCCAATGAAGAGGGGCGGCGCATCGTGCATGACATGGTGAAGAAGAGTGATGTGTTCGTGGAGAACTTCCGCCCCGGGGTCACCGCGCGCCTGAAGATGGACTACGAGACGCTCTCCGCCATCAATCCGCGCATCGTCTACTGCTCCATCACCGGCTTCGGCGGCGAGGGACCTTACAGCCATCGTCCCGCGCTGGACCTGGTGGGACAGGCCATGGGCGGGCTCATGAGCATCACCGGGGAACAGGGCGCTGAGCCCCTGGCCTGCGGCGCGCCCGTGGCCGATCATCTGTCGGGCCTGCACGGCCTCGTCGGCATCCTGCTCGCGCTGCAGGCGCGCGAGCGCACCGGCCGCGGCCAGCGCGTGGAGGCCAACATGTTGAACGCCATGGCCTCGCTGATGAGCCTGAGACTGCAGCAATACTGGGCCACCGGCGAGGAACTCAAACCCATAGGCTCGCGCCATCCGCAGAACACGCCCTGGGGAATCTTTCATTCCGGCGACGGCAAGCGCTTTGTCGTGGCGGTATCCACGCGCGTGTTGTGGGAGCGCTTCTGCCAGGCCGTGGAGCGCACCGACCTGACCGATCATCCCGACTATGCGACCAATGTCGGGCGCCGTGACAATCGCCCTGCGCTGGAAGCCGAACTGGAGCGCTGCTTTGCCACCCGGCCTCTGGAGCACTGGATAGCGCGCCTGGTGGCCGCGGGCGTGCCCTGCTCGGCGGTGAATTCCATGAGCGACATGCTCAGGGACGAGCAGATCAGGACCAACGGCATCATTGCCGAGCAGCCCCTGGCCGAGGGCGGCAGCACCCCCGTCGTCGGCCCGCCCGTGAAGCTGAGCGACACGCCCGGGAGTATCCGCAGCGCGTCACCTTCGTGCGGTGCGGACACGGCCAGTGTGCTGCGCGGCTTTGGCTATTCGGAAGAGCAGGTGCAGGCCTTCGCTTTGGCAGGGGCGATACGCCTGCCATAGGGCGAACTGGCGAACTGCAAATCCCCCCGGAGCGCCGGAGCGAAGCGAAGGCGCTGGTGAACGATCCCAATGGGGCCGATCGCATGGCGCTGAGTGAATTCCCGGTATATACGTTTGCCCAGTCGCTGGGGCGCAACTCCGGCTGAAGATTGACTGCTGTTTGCGCCGCTTGCCCCGGTCATTCACCCGTCAGCTTGATCCCCACGCGGTTGGCGGTGGTGATCCAGCGCACGCGCTGCTCATCCATGAACTTCTCGTAATCCTGGATGCTTTCGCCACCGGGATAACTGCCTACACTGACGAATTTCTCCAGGACATCGGGCTTCTTGAGAACGTCATTGAATTTCTGGTTGATCGCAACGCGAACCGCCAGTGGCGTGGCCGCGGGTGCGTGCAGGCCGATCCAGCCCACATGCTCGAAAGCAGGTGCCCCCGCTTCGGCCATGGTCTTGATGTCGGGTAGCTGGGCGAAAGCAAAGCCCTGCTTGCCCGTCGTGGCCAGGCCCCTGACTTTGCCGGCCCTGATGCCGCCCATGAGCGGGGCGGGGCTCTGCATGGATGCATGGATCTCGCCGCTCAGCAGCGCGGGGGCCACGGTGCCCTGGCCTTTATAGGGAATCAGCGTGAATTTCACGCCCCACAGCTCCTGCAGGTATTCCGCGGTCAGGCGCTGGATGCCCGACGACCCGACCATGCCGTAGTTGATCTTGCCGGGATTGGCCTTGGCATAGGCGATGAATTCCTGCAGGGATTTGACGGGCAGTGCGGCATTCACGGCGACCAGGGCCGGTACCGCAGTCAGATGATAGACCGGCGCGAAATCCTTTTCGTCATAGGAAGGCTTTTCCGCCATGATGCTGATCAGGTTGAATGTCGCGGAAATGACCCCGAGTGTGTATCCGTCCCCAGGCATTCTTGCGACGTAGCCGAGCGCAATGGACCCGCCCGCACCCTGCTTGTAATCGAGCAGGAATTTCCACTGCGGATACTCGGCGGTTATGGCGTCCATGTAGCGCCGGATGGACACATCCGTCCCCCCCGGCGAATACGGGGTAACGATGGTGATGATTTTGTTCGGGAAGGCGGCTGGCTGGGCCTGGACTGACCACGCCGGCAGTAAGCCGCAAAAGACAGACAGCGCAAGACTGATTCCGGAAGTTCTCGTCTGATTCATGATCACCTCTTTTCCGTGAATGAAGCGAATGTCATGCGAATGTCATGCGAACCAAATCGTACTTGCATCCTGTCCGTCCTGTCCAATCAAAGTAATCAAGCGAACAGATGGAGGGTTCTGGTGGTTCTGGGGTCAAGTCTTGCCTTTTGCGCCCTCATGGCTGACCTTGCCAACCATCTCGTACTCCTATTCCCAAACAAGAAGCGCGTATCTGTACGGGAATCACTCCCAGAGGCGAAAGAACGGGGCTTGGTGATTGCTTGCAATTGTTTGATCACATTTAGGCCATTCATACAGGTGGAATGGATAGTTCAATACCATATTGATAGTATCTATCTGAGTCGCTTCTGGTGTTGATGATGCCTTGGTAATAAAGAAGCAAATCCTCACCGTCAGCCCATGCGCCGGGCGTTGTGCTTTTAGCCGAGGAGTTGCTTGAGGCCCTCGGCCGGAGTGACGATGGGAATGCCCTGGTCATTCCCGCCCAGGGTGTGCAGGTCCTGGTCGCCGGAGACGATGAGGTCGGCCCGGGCCGCCAGGGCGCAGGCAAGCACGTGGTCATCGTCTGGATCGCGCCCAATCACGATGGGCACGGCCTGCGAGACGGCGAGGAAGGCGATGCGACGGATGTCGGCGGCGATTTCCTCATCGGAGAGGGGGGAGATCCAGTGCATCGAGCCGGGCCAGGGACTCGCTCAGCCGCGCACCGGCTGCGACACGTTCCTCGCGCGCGGCAAGGAATTCCACGAAATCGCGCACCTCGGCCACGCACTGCGTTCGCGAGCCTTGCTCAATTCCGCAGACCTGTTTTGCCGCAGTGCACATTGACCACCCCGGTCATGCTGGTTACGATTAAAGAAATACTATTTCATTTAATGAAACGTCGGCGCAATTCCAGACCGGCGACCAAACGAGGAATTCAGAATGTCAGGCTCTCTTTCGCCCCGCGCCATCCGCGAGCAACTCAAGCATCCTGTCATCGACTGCGACGGCCACTGGCTGGAATCGCATGCCATGCTGGCCGAATACATCCGCGACATCGGCGGCAGCGGGCTTGCCGACAAGTACATCAAGTCGCGCGAGACCGATGTCAATCCCAAGTGGTACCAGGCCTCCAATGAAGAGCGCATGAAGCAGCGCATGCGTCGCCGCGCCTGGTGGCACTTCCCCGCCGACGTGAAGCAGCAGGCCATCTTCCGACTGCCCAAGTATTTCAACGAGAACATGGACGAGATGGGCATCGATTTTGCGATCGTCTATCCCACCGCCGGGCTGTCGCTGGAGGGCATACGCGACGTGGAGCTGCGCAACGCCGCGGTGCGCGCCTACAACCAGATGGCCATGGACCTGTACAAGCCCTACGCCGCGCGCATGACGCCGGTGGCGGTGATCCCGCGGCGCACGCCGGCCGAGGCCGTGGCCGAGGTGAAGCACGCGGTGCAGGTGCTGGGCTACAAGGCGGTGATGGTGAGCGGCACCCTGGTGCGCCGCGCGCCATCGGGTGAGCGCTACGTCGATGCCCTGGGCCTGGACAATGCCGAGAGCTACGATCCGCTGTGGCAGACCTGCCAGGACCTTGGCGTGGCCGTGACCTCGCACGCCGGGAGCCTGTCCTGGCTGGACCATGCCTCGGTGACCAACTACGTCTACAACCATGTCGGCCATTTCGCCCAGGCCAACCATGCTTTCTGCAAGGCGGTGTTCCTGGGTGGCGTGGCCAGGCGCTTTCCCAACCTGAACTTCGGTTTCCTTGAAGGCGGCACCGGCTGGGCGCGCACGCTGTACTGCGACCTGCGGGGCCATTTCGAGAAGCGCGACTACAAGGAGGCCAAGTCCTTCCTGTTGCCCACTGATCTGAACCTGCAGGAGTTGCGTAATTACATCGACAAGTACGGCAACGAGCGCATGAAGGGCATGAAAGACAAGATCATCGCCGGCATCGACGGCTGGGAGCGCGGCACGCTGCAGAGCCAGGTTGACCGCGAGCGCGAGCACTATGACGATTTCGCCGCTGCCGGTGTGCACAGCAAGAAGGAACTGGCCGAGGCTTTCGCGCGCAATTTCTACTTCGGCTGCGAGGCCGATGATCCCATGACCACGGTGGCCTTCGACAAGCGCCTGGGCCTGCCGCTGAACGCGCTGTTCAGCTCCGACATTGCCCACTGGGACGTGCCCGATGTGCTCGATGTCGTGCCCGAGGCCTATGAGATGGTGGAGAAGGGCCAGCTCAACGAGGAGGACTTCCGCCGCTTCATGTTTGCCAACGCCGTCAATCTGCACGGCGGCATGAACAGCAATTTCTTCAAGGGCACGGTGGTGGAAGAGGCCGCGGCCAGGGAACTGGGTGCGCGCAGGCAGGCGGCGGCCTGATGGCCGTGCAGCAGGACAAGAGGGAGGGGGACGGAGCCGCCAACCAAGGCGGTATCCATGGAGAGGGCGGCGCTCACGAGGAGAGTGCTGCCCATGAGGAGGGCTCTGCCCTGGCCGGCGTGCGTGTGCTGGATTTTTCGCACGCGCTCGCCGGCCCGTACTCCACCATGATCCTCTCCGACCTGGGCGCGGATGTCCTCAAGGTCGAGCATCCCGGCGGCGGTGATCGCACCCGCCGCTACACCGATGGCGACGAGAACTTCAGCCCCTACTTCAGCAGCATCAACCGCGGCAAGCACAGCGTGGTGATGGACATCAAGCATCCTTCCGGCCGCGAGCTGGCGCATCGGCTGGTGAAGGAGGCCGACGTGGTGGTGCAGAACATGGGGCCGGGCGTGGCCGAACGCGTCGGGCTGGGCTACGAGGAGTTGTCCGGAATCAATCCGCGCCTCATTTACGCCGTGGTCACCGGCTTCGGCCGCGACGGCCCCTGGGCCGACCGCGTCGGCGTGGACCCGCTCATCCAGGCGCTCTCCGGTTCCATGAGCATCGTCGGCGAGCCGGGAGGTTCCCCCTTGCGCGTGGGCTATTCGGTGGTGGACCTGGTCGGTGGCCTGTATCTGGCCATCGGCATGCTGGGTGCGCTGAACGAGCGCCACGCCAGCGGCAAGGGCCAGTTGCTGGACATCTCGCTCATGGAGGCGCAGATGGCACTAATGGAAAACGCCGTGGCGCGCTATTTCGCCACCGGCAAGGTGCCCCAGCCGGTGGGCAGCGCTCATCCCTACCAGACGCTGACGCGCGCCTACGAGGCCAGCGACGGCTGGGTGATGGCCACGCTGTCGGTGCGCAATTTCCGCGCCGCCTGCGAAGTGTTCGGACGCGCCGACTGGCTGGCCGACGAGGCCTTGCAGGAACGTCCCGAGAAGTTCACCGACAGCCTGGTGCCCGAGCTGAAGAAAGTTTTCAAGACCCGGCCCCGGCAGCACTGGCTGGACACGCTGGTGCCCGCGGGTGTGAAGTGCACACCGGTCAACACCATCGCCGAGGCGCTGGAGACGCCGCCCATCGTCGAGCGCGGCTTCATCCAGGAGACCGTCGACGCCAATGGGCGCAAGCTGAAAATCGCCGGCTCGCCGCTGCGCCTGTCGCGCACGCCGGGGCGCGTGCGCAAGGCCGCACCGGTGCTGGGTCAGCACAATCGCAGCTCGCTGCGCGAGTGGCTGGATATGGGCGACGAGGAGTACGCACGCTACGAGGCGCAGGGCGTTTTCAAGCAGGTCGATCCGAAGATACGGGGGTTCTGGTAGGGGAGGCGATATTGCCCCCACCCCGGCCCTCCCCCGCTTCGCAGGGGAGGGGGACGAGAGATTAAGGAGGAGACGAAGATGAAAGTTCGCCGTTCCATGACCATCATTCCGGGCAGCGTGCCGGAGTACATCGAGAAATGCGTCCGCCTGGAATGCGACGTGCTGGTGATGGACCTGCAGGATGCCATCGTCAAGGACGATGGCGCCAAGCGGCGCGGGCGTGACCTGGTGGTGGCCGCGCTGAAGAAAGGCCACTCCGCCTACAAGGCGCGCGAGCTGTGCGTGCGCGTCAACAGCCCGGGCTCGCCCTGGTTCATCGACGACCTGAAGGCGGTGATCGAGGCCGGCGTGGACAGCATCCGCCTCACCCACGCCTATGGCCTGGCCGACGTGCTGTTCGCCGAGCGCTGCATCATGGCCTTCGCCAACGGCCGCTACGTGGACATCCAGTTGAGCCTGGACATGCCCTCCTGCCTGTTCGAGCTTGAGGACATCGCTCGCAAGTCCGAGCTCATCACGTCGGTGTGGCTGTCTTCCGGCGACTACGGCCTGGAAACGGGATCCTCGTGCCATGGCCCCGACCCCTATCCCAGCGACGAGTGGCTTACCTACACGCGCAGCAAGATCGTCAATATCGCGCGCTCGCACGGCTGGAATGCCGGGGACATCATTCGGCCGCTGCCCCAGGACCCTGACAAGCTGCGCACGGCGCTCAAGCGCTCGCGCATGTTCGGCTTCGATGGCTGCGCCATCGTGGTGCCGCGCCTCATCCCCATCGTCAACGAGGTATTCGGCGTCACCCAGGAGGAGCTGGCCTGGGCCAACGACCTGTGCGCCAAGTGGGAGAAGGCCGCCGCCTCCGGCGAGCAGGACCGCGATTTCCACAGCATAGACGGCAAGGCCATCATGCGCCCGACCTACGAGTACGCGCTGCGGGCCTTGCACTACGACAAGGTGCTGAAGGGCGATCCCGAGGCCGTGGCGTCCTTTCGCCAGTACGGTTTGGCCACGGGTGACTATCTCACTGAGCGGCGTGCCGCGCCCATTGTTGCCAAATGAGGTTGCCAAATGAGGTTGCAGCAAGCTGAATGAGTCTCTGCAAAGCGGCCATCAAAGCCAAAGGAGAATAAGCATGCGACTGCTGATACTTGCAGGTCTGGCCGGTGCGCTGGTGCCGCTCGTTGCTACCGCCCAGGACAACTGGCCCACGCGCGCGGTGACCATCGTCACCGCCACCGCTGCCGGCGGCTCGGCCGACATCGAATCGCGCCTGTATGCGAAAAAACTCTCGGAGAACACCGGCCAGCAGTTCCTGGTCGATCCCAGGCCGGGCGCGGGCGGACGGCTGGGGCCCTCGGTGGTGGCAAAGGCCGCGCCCGACGGCAATACCCTGCTGGCGGTCACCGGCAGCTTCACCCTGGCGCCGGCGCTGTTCAAGACGCTGCCCTATGACAGCTTCAAGGACTTCGCGCCGGTCACGCTGTTGACCAAGCGCACCACCATGCTCATCGCCAATGTCAATTTTCCGCCGAGGAACGTGGCCGAATACATCGCCCATGCCAGGGCCAATCCCGACAAGATCAACTTTGCCACCTCGGGCCTGGGCAATCCCACCCACCTCGCCGGTGCCTGGATGCATGACGCGACCAATACCAAGGTCACCTTCGTGCATTACAAGGGCACTGCCTACATGACCGACCTGGTTTCCGGGCGAGTTGATGTTGGCATGGTGAGCCTGCTGGTTGGCCTGGCGCAGATCAAGGCCGGCAAGATGAAGGCGCTGGGGCTCACCAGCCTGGAACGCTCGCCGCTGGCGCCCGACCTGCCGACGGTGGCCGAGACTATCAACGTCCCCGATTTCGAGTATCCGAGCTGGTTCGGCATTTCCGCGCCCGCCCGCACGCCGGCGGCGGTGGTCAATCGCATCCACGCCGAGTTTGTGAAGGCGGTCAAGTCGCCCGACATCAGCCAGAAGCTGGAGCGGGAGGAAGGCAGCGTGATCATCGCCGGCACGCCTGCGCAGTTGCAGAAATATATCGCCGCGGAGATCGGTCGCTGGCCGAAGATGGTGCGCGACCTCGGCATTTCGATGGAAGATTGAGTCTATGGAGCTGACGTGAACATGATCGCCAAAGCCTTGAAAAGGCCTGTGACCGCGCCGGCCGCGCCTGTACTGCCTGCTGTCAAGGCGTCGACCATGCCGGTGACTGCACTCACGGGCAAGGTGGCGGGCAAGGTGGCGGGCAAGGCCGATGGCTACAACATCACCGCCGTGGAGCGCGCCCTGGATGTGCTGGATGCCTTTCGCAGCCATGGCAGCGAGTTGACACTGGTGGAAGTGACGCGCGCCACCGGGCTGCACAAGCCCACGGCCTTTCGCGTGCTGGCCACTCTGAAGAATCGCGGCATGGTCATCAAGAGCGAGCAGACCGGCCTGTACCGCCTCGGTTATGCCGTGGTGGCGCTGGCCGAAAGCGCCAAATCGGTGGGCGGCCTGCTGGTGGAGGCGCGGCCGGTGATGCGCAATCTGCGCGCCAGGCTGCGCCATACCGTTTACATCAGCGTGCGCGAAGCCGACGCGCGTGTGGACATCGAGCAGATGGAAGGCCTGGGCGAATTGCGCCGCGTCATCACCCTGGGTACTCCGCGTCCCATGCATGTGGGCGCGCCCAGCAAGGCGCTGTGCGCCTGGCTGCCGGAGAAGGACCTGAGAGCGCTGCTCGCGCGCACCGCTCCTGCCAGTTTCGATCGCGAGGACTTCCTCAAGGAGCTGACCCTGGTGCGGCGCAACGGTTATGCGCGTACCCGCAGCCCGCAGAGCGCCACGGCCATTTCCGCTCCGATTCGCAACAGCGCCGGCGAAGTCATCGCCGCGCTGACCTGCTCCGTGCCCATCACGGTGTTTTTCGAGTTGCGCCAGCAGCTCATCAGCGGCGTCACCGAAGGCGCCACCGCCATTTCCCGTGCATTGGCGGGCTCGCCGCCGGAGTATCGCTGAGCTTTATAGGGAGCTTTATAGGGGACAGACCACGTTTTCCGATCATCGATAGATCAGAGAGACGGGATATCGGAGGAAAACGTGGTCTGTCCCCCAAATGCGCCCCAAATGCGTTCCCAAATGCGCATTCACCGCTGGCCGTCGTTCTTCCGCCAACTACTTCACCCCAAGACGCCCATCCACCGACCAGTCTCCGCCGCCGTGCGCGACCAGGTAGAGCATCAGCCCCGCCCAGGACAGATGCGTGGGCCAGGCATCGGGATAGACGAAGATCTGGATCACCGCCGTCATTCCCAGCAACGCCAGGGCCGACAGGCGCGTGGCCAGGCCCAGCACCAGCAGTATTGGGAACAGATGCTCGGCATAAGTGGCCATGTGCGCGGCGAACTCAGGAGGCAGCAGCGGCACTTTGTAATCCTCCTGGAACAGCGTGTAGGCGCTGTCGCTGACGGTGAGCAGGCCTTCCACCTTGGTGCGTCCGGATTGCCAGAAGATGGCTGCCAGCGCGACCCGCGCGACGAGCGCGAGCAGGCTGTGGCTGAGCAGGTCCGTGGCGCCATCGGCGAGGCTGTTCCATTTCGCGCGTAATGTCTGTGCTGTCATGATGTTGTCCATGGCTGTCCTCCAGTCGATTGAGTTGTTCAGTTCCGGCTCATGCTGGCAAAGGCACCGGCCTGCAGCAGGTCCGCCATGAGTTGCATGAGATCGGCATCCGGTGATGTTGCTATGGCCGCGTCGGCGGCGTCGGCCAGGGTGAGCCCTGCGGCGCAGGCATCCAGGAAAGCGCAGC
>CAXNIK010000041.1:0-15885 GCA_964202115.1 Burkholderiales bacterium | reverse complement strand
AGACGTTCGTTATCTTATGCCGGGCTGCTTGGCTGCCTGATAGCAGTGGCTGCCTGTCGATCCACGGTCGTGGAACCTGATCTGGAGAAGGCGCGGCTGATTTCGGGGCTGGAAGCACTTGTTGCCGTGGCAAAGATAGGTGCTAAGGTGTGCCGGAGTTTCCCCGTCGGGGTGTCTGAGCAGAACTGGGTTCGTGGCAGGGTTACTGGAATCGATGGAGACGCAGTCGTCGTCACCATTGATGATGCCGGCCGATTTGCCATGGAACTTGGCGGGCGTCGGCTGGAAGCGGGAGGACAGTTGCGGGATATCCCGCGTGCCTGGACGCCCTGCCTGTGATTGGGCCGACCGAAGCGTTGCACGATACGCTGTTCTATGTGGTTTTCCACGCCACCCGTGCCATTACGGCTTTCCTGCAACGGGATTCCTATCTCTACTGGCCATTCCTCATTTCCACACTGCTGCTGGCGCTGCTCGTGGGGCGGCGCGGTCCAGGCGCTGTCAACGAATTTTTCGACAGAAAGTTGTGGTGGCACCCTTCAGCACGAGCCGACTATCGGCTGTATTTCGCCAATGCCCTGGTGTTTCCGCTGTTGGCCTCCCTGCTGTTGTTCAGCGACGGGCAGATCGTGACGTGGATGAACAGTCTGCTGGGCCTGGAGCCGCAAGGCCATGCCTCCGTGGCTGCTCGGGTGGCGTTTACATTGAGCTTTTTTCTGGCCTATGACCTGGGCCGGTTCATCGGCCATACGCTGATGCATGACGTGGCAGCGCTGTGGCCATTCCACAAGGTGCATCATTCCGCAGAGGTACTCACGCCGATGACATCCTATCGGCTGCATCCCGTGGAGTTGATGATCATGGCCTGGATACCGGCATTGTTAACCGGGGCGACCGCCTGGCTGTTCAATCTGGCCGGCGCTCAGGTCAGTTTCTATACCTTCCTCGGGTTGCATGTGGCCATCTGGGCATTCAATCTTGTCGATAATCTGCGTCATTCACCGGTCTGGATTACCTACGGCCAGATTGGGGGTCGATGGCTTATCAGTCCAGCTCACCATCAGTTGCATCACAGCTATGAGACGCGACACCTGGGCTGCAATCGCGGCTCCAACTTGGCCATCTGGGACCGGCTGTACGGCACGCTGTACGTACCCTCGGGTGCGCCCGAGACTTTTTGCATGGGTCTGGGCGATGAGGATGAATCGCGCTGGCACAAGGTGACCAGCATGTACTGGCGGCCGTTCAGGAGCTGCATCGATCTTCTGCATGCAAGCGACGCCCGCGGAGAGAGAGCGACAGCTGGGGCACAGAAGGCTAGGGGCGACGCGGTTGCGCCAGCAGGGCGCGAATCTGCCTGAGTGCGGTGTCCACCTTCAGGTCGACTAGCCTGCGGCCAAGCGCCGCCGAGGCGCTGCTCGGATCGCCCTCGACCTCGGCAGAGCGGACAGCCTGTTTCATGGCGGCAGGCCGTACCCAGAGTCTTGCCTTGTCCACGGCCATCAGGCTAGCGGTGTCGGCAAGGCCAGCATGTCCGCCGGCATTCAATCTCTGTTTCGCCAGTAATTCCTGTTCCAACTGCCCATAGCGGTCATGGAGATCGCCGATGTAGAACACTTGCACTCCTTTCGCATGCCACTGGCTGTTGAGTACATCGGCCAGATTGGCGAGGGCAGTCTGGCCGTCGCCGTGGTCGGCCATGATCAGAATGGTCCGAAAACCGGCGGCCCGTGCGCTGGCTGCTACATCGCGGGCTACAGCTACATAGGTACCCTCAGAGAGGCTGACGCTCCCAGGGTAGCGCATGTGTCCGGTCCTGCCTTCGATGCTGCCGGTGGGGGCGAAGGGCAGGATGGGATAGACCAGTGCATTGCCGAGCTTGAGCGCGATTCGCTCAGCAACATGGCGAGCGATAAAATTGTGCTTGCCTGTTGCCATGTGAGGCCCGTTCTGCTCTGTGCTACCTGCGTAATAAATGGCCGTCGTCGATCCTTTTTCGATAGCATCCTGGACTTCGGTCCAGGTGAGATCTTCGATGAAGACAGATTGCGCACTGGCAGCCGACGTGAAGAGCATGCACAACCACATCAATACAAAAAAACGCACAAGCTATCTCCTAGTCTGTTCGAGTCATGCAGTGTAGGCCTACAAGCGGTCTTTTTGAAGGATTTAGGACGTGCCGAAAACTGAACATCAATCCATTGAAGATGATTGCCAGGCGGGTATCTTCTGGCATTTGTCCTCTGGAAAGTTGTTGTGATGCCACTTCGGCCGTTGCACCTGAGAACCCTGTGGCTGGTCATCGGTTGGGCCATGGTGGCTGTCGTGATCCTGCTTTCGCTCATTCCCCTGAAAGCCGATTTGTCTGAAGGAAAGGACAAGTGGTCTCATTTTGTGGCCTATGGAGCGCTGATGTTTTGGTTTTGCCTGTTGTTTTTCAGGCAGACCTGGTGGGCAGTGGCCTTCATTGCTATGGGTATCGTCATTGAGGTTCTGCAAAGCTACACTGGCTACCGTAGTTTCGAATATACCGACATGGTGGCCAACGCTGTCGGCGTTCTGCTCGGCTGGATTCTGGCGCAGACTCCGCTGCGAGGCTTGTTGCAATGGCTGGAACGTCTGCTTTCGCGTAATTTGACCTGACATATTGGCCAAGCGGCTATTCCGGTGGATGTCCGGGCGCTGCGCGGAGGAATGGATGGAATTGCCATGGCAGCTTGGGTGGCGTGGCCCCCGGCTCGTCTAGATGAAGGATGAATCAGGCATGAAGGGCAAGATACTGGTTACCGGTGGTGCTGGTTATATTGGTTCACATACGTGCGTCGAACTCCTTGCGGCTGGTTATCAGGTTGTTGTTCTCGACAATTTGTGCAACAGCCGGCTGTCGGTCATTGATCGGCTCAATCAAATTACTGGAAAAAAATTCGGCTTCTGCGAGGGCGATATTCGTGATGCCGCATTGCTGAATCGACTTTTCTCGGAGAACTGCTTCGATGGAGTACTGCATTTTGCGGGATTGAAAGCTGTCGGTGAGTCGGTAGCCAAACCAGAGCTGTATTACGACAACAACGTCAGAGGTACTCTGGTGCTACTGGCCACAATGAAGAAGTACGGCGTCAGGAATATTGTGTTCAGTTCGTCCGCCACGGTTTATGGGGAAGCAGGACGACCTCCGTTTGTCGAGGACAGCGCCTTGGGGCCGACCAATCCTTACGGGCGGACCAAACTCATGGTTGAGCAGATTCTAGGTGACATCGCAATTGCTGAGCCAGAATGTCGGGTCGCACTGCTGCGCTATTTCAATCCTGCTGGAGCACATCACAGCGGCATGATTGGAGAGGATCCGAACGACATTCCCAATAACCTGATGCCCTATGTCAGTCAGGTGGCGGTCGGGAAGCTGAAAGAGCTGTCAATCTGGGGCAATGATTATCCTACGCCAGATGGCACCGGAGTAAGGGACTACATCCATGTTGTTGATCTTGCACTTGGACATGTTGCTGCGATTGATGCCTTGCCACGACTCGACCCGGTCAATGTGTTCAATCTTGGCACTGGGAGAGGAAGCAGTGTTCTTGAGGTCGTGGCCGCCTTTGAGCAGGCCTCGGGGCGAAAGATTCCTTACCGTATTGCCCTTCGGAGACCAGGAGATGTCGCAGAAAGCTATGCCGATCCCAGGCGTGCAGCCGAAGTGCTTGGCTGGAGGGCAGAGCGAGACCTGGACGCGATGTGTCGAGATACATGGCGCTGGCAGCAGTGGTACGTACAACATGGAACATGAATCATGTGACACTGATGCTTGTGTGGAGGCCTTGAAGGGGAGTTCAGGACTTCAGTCCTTTACCCTGGTGATTCGCACTACTTCGGGAATTCGGCGCAAGGCACGCAGTACTCGAGCCAAGTGTTGCCGATTTTCTACCTGCAGCGTGAACTGATTGGTTGCGTACATGCCCCGATCTTCATCCACCGAGACATTGGCAATATTGCAGCCCGAATCTGCAATCGCTGCTGCGACCTTGGCGAGCACCCCGCGCTGATCCAGAACCACGATCCGAAGACCAACATCAAACATGCGATCAGTTTCCGGATCCCATTCGACATCGACCCATTTATCCTTGTCCCCGCGCACCTTGCCAGCGCTGGGGCAATCATGGGTGTGAATGATGAGTCCCTGGCCCTTTTTGATAAAACCTATGATGGGATCTCCGGGGATGGGATTGCAGCACTTCGCGAACTGAACTGCCATTCCCTCCGATCCACGAATTACTATCGACCCTGGCGATTTGCTTTCTCCGGGATGGTTGTCGGAGAGTTGCAGCAGCTTCCTTGCCACTATGGCGGCAAGTCGCTTGCCCAAGCCAATGTCCGCTAACACTTCTCCACGGGAGTGGGCGCTCGTGTCGCGAACCAGCTTTTCCCATTGGTTCTTGGGCACTTCCGGGAGCTGCTTGCCCAAGGCACGCAAGGCTTGACCGAGCAGGCGTTCTCCCAGCTTGCTCGCCTCGCCAGTCTGCATGGTTTTCAGAAAATGGCGTATCTGTGACCTGGCCTTGGCAGTCTTGACGTAGGTTAACCAGGCGGGGTTCGGATGGGCATGCGGAGCAGTGATGATCTCGACTCTGTCTCCATTCTTGAGTTCGGTGCGCAAGGGAGCAAGTTCGCTGTTGATACGGGCTGCCATGCAACGATTGCCGATATCGGTATGAACTGCGTATGCAAAGTCCACGGCAGTAGCACCGCGAGGCATGGCCAGTATTCTTCCCTTGGGCGTGAATACATACACCTCGTCGGGAAAGAGATCGACCTTGATGTGTTCCAGAAACTCGGCGGCATCACCTGAATGATTTTGTATATCGAGGAGCGATTGCAGCCATCGATGGGTGCGCTGCTGGACCTCGTTCAACTCCGCGTCAGTGCTCTTGTACAGCCAGTGAGACGCCACGCCTGTCTCCGCGATGCGATTCATGTGCTGGGTACGAATCTGGATTTCAACGGGCATCCCGTAGGGGCCGATCAGTGTGGTGTGCAGTGACTGATAGCCGTTGACCTTGGGAATGGCAATGTAATCCTTGAATTTCCCTGGTACAGGCTTGTACAGCTGGTGCAGCACCCCAAGCGCGTAATAGCATGCCGGCACATCATTTACGACCACCCTGAAGCCGTATATGTCGAGCACCTGCGAGAAGGACAGGTGTTTTTCATGCATCTTCTTGTATATCGAATAGATATTCTTTTCACGACCGGTGACGGTTGCCTCTATCTTGGCTGCCGCCAATCGCTCTTGGATACCCTCAAGTATTTTCTTGATGCCGACGCGGCGATTGCCTCGCGCGGCCTTTACTGCCTTGGCCAGCGTGCGGTAGCGCAGGGAATACAGGTGCGAGAAGGAAAGTTCCTGCAGTTCCCGGTAAAGGCTGTCCAGGCCCAGGCGATTGGCAATCGGCGCGTAAATCTCCATGGTTTCGCGTGCCACACGCCGGCGTTGTTCGGGACTGACCGCGTCCAGCGTGCGCATATTGTGCAGCCGGTCTGCCAGCTTGATGAGAATGACGCGCACGTCGCGCGCCATTGCCAGCAGCATCTTGCGGAAATTCTCCGCCTGCGCGTCTTCCTTGGACTGAAACTCGATGCGGTCAAGCTTGGAAAGTCCGTCGACCAGTTCTGCTACTGGCGTTCCGAAGCGATTGGAGATCTCCTGCTTGGTAACCTCCGTGTCCTCCATGACGTCGTGGAGGAGGGCGGCCATCACCGCCTGCGCGTCCAGTTGCCAGCCAGCAATGATTTCCGCTACTGCGAGCGGATGCGATATGTAGGGAATGCCACTTTTGCGCTTCTGGCCGTGGTGGGCGCTGTCGCTGAACTGGTAGGCATCCTCAATCTTGCCAATATCGGTCGGCCGCAGGTAACCAAGGGTTTGACGAAGGTCTGCGATCGCGACAGCGGACATGATGGGTGTCTATCGCCTCGGGGGTCTCAAACCCTTTTGTCAGATTAAATCACGCAGAGTTCACGCGATTCAGATATTCCACGCCATACAAGCCGGCCGCCATTTCCCGAAGGGCGATAACGGTGGGCTTGTCGCGATTTGCTTCCAGCATGGGTGTGCCGCCTTGAGCAAGCTGACGCGCACGATAGGTCGCCGCGAGGGTCAACTGAAAGCGATTTTGGATATGTTTCATGCAATCTTCGACAGTAATGCGAGCCATAGCTATTAACCTTTTGACAAAAATAAAATCTGGGACTCAGTGAATGAAACTTGGGTAGCCAGGCAACCTATCCGACACTGCTCTCACCTTACTCTACCTTAGCGAGCGCCGGGGGCGGGATCAAGCAGATCGGGGATAATTCCGGGCAGGGGTATGTCACGCTTCAGCAGAACGTCGGCAAAGCGCAGTCGTGCGGCTCGTATGATCGCAGCGAGATCCCTCTTGGCTTCATCGAAGTCCTTGTTAATTATAACATAATCGAATTCCGCCGCATGGCAGATCTCATCTCTGGCGTTGTGCATGCGTTGTTGAATAGCGTCTTCGGAGTCTTTTCCCCGGGCACGTAGTCGACGCTCCAGTTCAGGCAGTGATGGCGGAAGGATGAAAACACTAACTGTCGCCGGAAATAGACGCCTGACCTGCTGGGCACCCTGCCAGTCGATTTCCAGAACGATGTCACGCCCGGACCTTTGGGTTTCGGCAATCCACTTTTGCGAGGTTCCGTATCGATTGCCATGGACCTCAGCGCATTCTAGGAACTCGCCGCGATCTGCCATGGCCTGAAAGTTGGCAAGGTCTGTGAAATGGTATTCGCGGCCATGAAGTTCCCCGGGGCGGGGGGCGCGGGTTGTATAGGAAACCGACAATTGCACATTGGTATCTTCAGCCAACGCTGCGTTGACAAGAGAAGATTTTCCCGCGCCGGAGGGCGCTGCTACGATAAAAATGTTTCCGCTCACCGTACGCCTGCAAGAACGTGGATTTGCTGGTTCACTTCAGTGCCTTTGATGTCGCCGGAATGTCCGCAACAGTCCGCAACAGTCCGCACCAATGCTGATCATTCAATGTTTTGCACCTGCTCGCGAATCTGCTCGATTGCCAGCTTGAATTCAACACTGGCGTCAGACAACTCCTTGGATACCATTTTTGAGCCCAGGGTGTTGGCCTCGCGGTTAAGTTCCTGCATGAGGAAATCCAGCCGCTTGCCGGCTGGTCCGCCGGCTGCAAGGATACGTCGTACTTCGGTCAAGTGAGCCCCCAGACGGCCAAGTTCCTCGGCGACATCCACTTTAATTCCGTACATCGCAATTTCCTGTCTCACACGCTCATCATCGGTATTACCGAGTGCTTCCCGCAATCTGGTGGCGAGCTTTTCCTGATACGCCGCAATGGCCTCCGGAAGGTGTGGTTGCACTTCAGCAAGCAAGGCCTCCATGCGCACTACACGCTCGATTATCATGAGCTTGAGTTTTTCCCCTTCACGCGCTCGTGACGCGGAGAATTCATTCAAGGCGGCTTGGATTAGTTCAAGCGCCGTGGATCGTCTGGTATTGCCTGCATCTGCATCGTTTTCCAACATGCCTGGCCAATTAAGCACTTCCCCGACGCGCAGCGCCTGGCTGTCCGGAATGACTGCGCGAACCTGCTTCGCCATGGCCGCAAGTTCAAGCAGCAGCGGGTGGTTCAACTGCAGGGCTGGGGTTGAACTGCTCGAAGCGGCGGTGGCGATTCGGCACTCCACTTTTCCACGGGAAACACGATTGGCGATTAGTTCTCGCAAAGCCGGTTCGATCGGCCGGAATTCTTCGGGAAGCCGAAACTGAAGGTCCAGGAAGCGGCCATTTACGCTCTTCAACTCAACTGAAAGCGAGCCGCCAGGAAATTCACGCGTCAAAGTGGCATAGCCTGTCATGCTGAGTATCATTGAAGCACCAATCCATGAACTATTAACGCAGCCTGCGTGCCGTCGCCGGACCTGCGAATCAATGACCGTATCATAACGTTTACGGCTTGCGAAACACCGAATCAGCTTATGATGCGCCGTTTGCATTCAATTCCATACAATCGTGACTTCAAAACGTCCTTCCGGCCGACTTCCTGATGTTTTGCGCCTGGTGCGCATAGAGCGCAATTTCACTCGTCATGCCGAAGGCTCGGTGCTGATCTCTTTCGGAGACACCCAGGTTATCTGCACCGCAAGCGTCGAGGAGAACGTGCCGGGCTTTCTAAGGGAAAAGGGGCAGGGCTGGCTGACTGCGGAATACGGCATGCTGCCTCGTTCAACACATACCCGCAGTGATCGTGAGGCGGCTCGAGGCAAGCAGTCGGGAAGGACCCAGGAGATTCAGCGCCTGGTGGGGCGCAGCCTTCGCGCCGTGTTTGATTTGAAGAAATTGGGCCAGCGCACTATTCAGATAGATTGCGACGTTATCCAGGCAGATGGCGGAACTCGCACGGCAAGCATCACCGGCGCATTCGTGGCCGCGCATGATGCTGTTTCAAAACTGATGACTAAGGGGCTGATTACCCAATCCCCAATTGGTGAATTTGTCGCCGCAGTGTCCGTGGGAATTTATGGCGGCGAGGCAGTGCTGGATCTTGACTATGCGGAAGATTCCGCCTGCGATACCGATATGAACGTCGTCATGACGGGTTCAGGAGGATTCGTGGAAATCCAGGGAACGGCGGAGGGGGCTCCGTTTTCGCGGCCAGAACTGGATACTTTGATGGCGCTGGCACAAAAGGGCATCCTGGAACTGGTTGCTGAGCAAAAGCGTGCCCTGGGTTTGGGGTGACGACCGGATTGCCGTAACAACTATAAGTTCTGGTTGCCTCCTGTAAATCTCGTCTGTCTCCAGGCCTCGTAGACAATAATGGCGACTGCATTGGATAGATTCAGGCTGCGGCTTTCATTGACCATGGGTAGACGGATGCGCTGCTGTTCCGGAAAGGACTCGAGGAGTTCCTGCGGCAGTCCCCTTGTCTCCGGCCCGAAAACAAATACATCGTTTCCTGAGAAACCACAGTCTGCGTAAGATCGCTCTGCGCGAGTGGAAACCGCGAAAAGACGTCGCCCGTGGAAGTGCCTGTGGCAGGTGGCCCAGTCCTCATACACTGCAACGTCTTGAATATCGCCATAGTCGAGCCCGGATCGTTTCAGAGAGCGATCCGACAAGCCGAATCCAAGCGGCTTGACCAGATGCAGGCGGCAACCGGTATTTGCGGCCAGCCGCAGGATATTCCCCGTGTTCGGAGGAATTTCAGGCTGGTAAAGAACGATATCAAACATGCTCTTGCGCCTTGCCTCCTGACCCAGGCCAGGTTCGAGCCACCACCCAGTTTTCGACGCGAGTCGCCCCTGCGCGTTTTAACACGCGAGCCAGTTCATTGAGGCTGGCTCCCGTGGTCATGACATCGTCGACTATGGCGACGGTCATCCCCGACAGGTTGACGTCGCAGTCAAATGCACCACGGACATTGGCCAGGCGTTGCGTGGCGTGCAAATCGGCTTGCCGTGCCGTATCACGCACACGCAAAATCCCTTCAGTTCTTACAGGTACACCTGATATGCGGACCAGCCGTCTGGATATCTCCAGTGCCTGGTTGAAACCTCGTTCGGAAAGTCGTGCACGGTGCAGCGGCATGGGGATCATCAGGTCAGGAGTGGCGGATCGCAAGGAAAGCCTTTTGCCCAATAGATCTCCAAGCAGGACGGCAAGGGGCAGACGGGCGCCGTACTTTAAACCCAATATCAGTTGGTCCGCCGGAAAGGCATAGCGCAGCGCAGCCAGTGTGGCATCGAAGTGGGGAGGCGTTTTCAGGCACTGTCCGCACAACCCTGCTGTCGTAATGGGCATGGCGCAGCGGGGACAGTGCATGGGGTTGATTCGTTGCAGCGACCGGTCGCAGGAGCCGCATAGCAATGCGTCGACGCTAGGGGCGCCGCACAGGTGGCAGTCCTGCGGCAATACCCTGTTGGCGATGGCATGCATCACATTGGAGCATTTGTCTAAAATATTAGCGATAGACATGTGACATCAACGGGTGAGTACGGGGATCATCGATGCGGCGTGCTTGACAGCCCGGCGGCGCAGGTGGAATGCGTGTGAAAGGCCGAATATCATCGCTACAGGAAATTAGAGACTGCATGATTCGATTGACTATTTTTCTCATCTGGGTTGCGGGATCCATGCTGGGGGGTGGGGTTGCGGTGGCCGCTCAGCCCGCTGCCGAAACGGTTCGTCTGGCCTTCATCGATCCCTTGATCGGGCCGTTCGCCAACGCCGGCGAGTCCAGCCTGCGGCACTTTCGCACTGCCATCGAAGCTCTCAACGAGCGAGGCGTGACTGGGGTGCACAAGGGGCCCGCAGGTGACCTGAAAGGCGCTCCACGGGGTATCTCGGGGGGGGCTGCCGCCTACCGCTTCGAGATCACCGGCTTCGATAACAAGGCATCGGCGCAGGACTCCCTGGCCCAGTTGCGGCTCGCGATCGACCAGGGCTACCGCATCATCATCCAGGGGCAGAGCTCTGCCGCCGCCCTCGCCTTGTCCGATGCCATTACCAAGCACAACGCGCGCGAGCCCTCGCGCCAGGTGCTGTTCCTCAACTATGCGGCGCTGGATCCGGACCTGACCAACAACCAGTGCTCATTCTGGCATTTCCGGTTCGACGCCAATTCGGATATGCGCGTCGAGGCGATGGCCAAGGTGCTGGAGAAGGCGCAGGCGGTGAAGGCGGTGTACGTGATCGGCCAGAATTATTCGTTCGGGCAGCAGGTGTCTCGCGCAGTGCGCGAAGTGCTGGCGCGGCGGCGGCCCGACATCCGCATCGGGGGTGATGAATCGCATCCGCTGGGGCAGGTAAAGGTTTTTGCGCCCTATGTGGCGAAGATCCGTGCCTCGGGCGCGGACACGGTGATCACGGGGAACTGGGGCAACGACCTGACCTTGCTGGTGAAGGCGGCGCGCGAGTCGGCACTGGACGTGAATTTCTACACCTTTTATGCAGGCTCGCTCGGCGCAGTGACCGCGATCGGCGAAGCCGGTGCTGGCCGCGTCAAGCAGGTCACCGAGTGGCATGCCAACGTGCCATCGCGCGAAATCGAGGACTACGCCAGGCGCTACAAGGCGCGCTGGGGGGAAGACTTGTTTTTCTTTCGCGTGCAGACGTTGCTGGGCATGCTCTCCGACGCCTTGGCCAAGGCTCGTTCCGCAGAGCCGGCGAAAATTGCCGCGGCGCTCGAAGGAATGCGCTACCAGACGGTATTGGGGGAGGTGGAGATGCGTGCGTCCGACCACCAGTTGCTGCAGCCCTTGTCCCTTGTATGTGTCGACGCTGGTGAAGTCGGCGGCGCGGGGCGGGGACAAGACGGTGCGCTACGACGTGGAGAACACCGGATTGGGATTTCGCACCGACTCACGCGTGGAGCCGTTCGTGAGCGCGCAGCCGACGTCCTGCCAGATGCGGCGTCCATCCGAGAACTGACCCCGCGCCGCATTCGCGGCGCCGCATGCGGCGGAGCGGCCTGCGCTCGCGGATAGAATGCCGGGCATGTCGGACACACCACCCCCAGGCGGCACCGGATGTCCTGTCGATTGGCTGGATGTACTGGCAGCACGACGCCGCTTCGCGCGCGCAGCAGGCAGCACTGCGGGCGTGGATGCGCTGGCACGCGAGATCGAACGGCGCATGACTGAACGCCTGGACCTCGTGCGCATCGTCCCCGAGCGAATTCTCGACGCCGGTTGCGGCCTCGGTGCCGCCGCGGCCATGCTCGGCAAGCGCTATCCGCGCGCCAGCATCATCGGCGTCGACAGCGCCTGGCAGGTATTGCGGCAGGCGGCGCGGTCCAGCTCCTGGCGCAGCCGGGTACGGCGGATTGTTTCGGGCAACGCGTCACTTGGGATTTGCGGCGACTTCTGCGACTTGCCCCTGGCGGCAGGAAGCATGTCGATGGCGTGGTCCAATCTCGCGCTGGCCTGGGCGCCCGACCCGCTGCGCGCGTTCGCTGAAATGGGCCGCGTGATCGCATCGGGCGGGCTGCTGATGTTCTCCAGCTACGGTCCGGACACACTGAAGGAACTGCGCGCGGCATTTGCAACCGTGGATGCAGGCACGCATGTGCATCCTTTCATCGACATGCACGATCTGGGCGACATGCTCGTTGCCAGCGGGTTCGTGGCACCGGTGATGGATATGGAAACCATTATGCTGACCTACGAGAACTTCGAGGGCCTGGCGCGCGACCTGCGATTGTCCGGGCAGTCCAACATGACGCGTGACCGCTCCAAGGGCTTGCAGGGCCGCAAGCGGTTTTCGGCAATGCGTATCGCCTACGAAACGGCACGCAAGGAAGATCGCCTGCCTGCAACCATCGAGGTCATTTACGGACATGCCTGGCGCGGTGAGCCGCGCATCGCCAAGGATGGGCGCGCCATCATCCAGTTACAGTTACATGAGAAGCGCAATAACACGCGACGCTGATTTGAGAGCGGTTCTCAGCTTGATTTGACTCCGCTTTTTCATGGCCTCGGCTTGCCGCAAGGGTGCTTAGTGCTGACTGCACGCTTTGAGGCGCGCATGGCGTAGGATGAGTTGAGAGCCGTTCTCAGTTCGATTCTTGGCGCGCGTGTTTTTGCCCGGTCGGCTTGCTGGAGCTGTGACTGTCCTTGGGCAACCGCCATTTCAGCCCTCGCATCCGTGCGCTCAATGCCTGCATCGCCGCCTATGGACGACTGCCAGACGACTGCCAGGGAAACGGCATAAATCGGGAATTCGTCGAGAGATCATTACGGGAATCATGCCAGATTATTTTTGTGCGCACGAACCTCGCAGTCCCCTATTCCATGCGGTTTTCAGATGCACCACCCGCTTACTTACACCTACTCGATTGTTGCAGCAGACCCTCTTTGTTGCTAATATCGCGTCCGGTGCAGGCAGCGTGTATTGCTCCACTCGTGTACTCCTTTGACTCGGCGATCCAGGAAGCATCGGTGTTACCGCAGCCTGCTTCTTATTTCGCCAGTAATGTTGCATTTGGGAGTTGAATCCGCCCATGGTTATCGCAATCGTTTTGTTGCTTCTGGTCGTAGGATCGGTCCTTTTTCACTTTCTGAGCCCGTGGTATTTCACGCCGATCGCCTCCAATTGGAGCGCGATGGACGACACGATCAGCCTCACGTTCTGGGTCACGGGGTTTGTATTCGTCGCCGTCAATTTGTTTCTGGCCTATGCCGTGCTCCGGTTCCGTTACCGGAAGGGAAAGCGGGCGGCGTACGAACCCGAAAACAAGAAACTGGAGGCGTGGCTCACCGGAATAACCGCGGTGGGCGTCGCCGCCATGTTGGCTCCCGGCTTGGTGGTATGGGCGAACTTCGTCGATGTCCCGAAAGAGGCGTCGGTAGTCGAGGTCCTGGGCAAGCAGTGGCACTGGGCCTATCGCTTCCCCGGGAAAGACGGCAAGCTCGGTGTCGTCAATGCCCGCCACATCAGCGATAAAAACCCGTTTGGGATCGATTCCGGCGACCCCAACGGGCAGGATGACATCCTGGTATCAAGCCCGGAACTGCATCTCCCGATCAACAAGCCGGTCAAGGCGCTGCTCCGCTCCACGGACGTGCTGCACAACTTCGCTGTGCCACAGTTCCGGGTGAAAATGGATCTGGTGCCGGGCCTGGTCACCTATGTCTGGTTCACGCCTACACGGACCGGAAAATTCGACCTCCTGTGCAACGAATTATGCGGCATCGGGCACTTTGTCATGCGCGGCAGTGTCGTGGTGGACGAAGAGGCGGCGTTTGAGGCATGGTTAAGCAGACAGCCGACGTTCGCGCAAACCGCAGCGCGAGTCGCCGGCGATGCTGTAGTAGGCAAGCAACGCTATGCGGCGTGTGCCGCCTGTCATGGTGCGCAGGGGGAGGGCATCTCTGCGCTGCATGCGCCGAAATTGAGCGGACAATCAGACTGGTATCTGAAACGGCAATTGGAATATTTCAAGACCGGTGCCCGGGGTACGCACGACAAAGATGTTTTCGGTAAAATGATGGCACCGATGGCGGCGACGCTGGGTGATGAAGCCGCAATCGATAACGTCGTCGCTTATCTCAAGACGCTGCCGGACATTCCTGCCCCGCCCACGGTGAAGCAGAGCTCGCTCAAGGGTCAAAAGCTTTACGAGTCCACGTGCTTCGCCTGTCACGGTGCTGGCGGGCAAGGCCTGCAGGCGACGAATTCGCCCCGTCTGGCGGGTATGAGCGATTGGTACTTGGTCACTCAAATGAAAAATTTCAAACAGCAAATTCGTGGCGCCCATCCAAAAGACATGTACGGTCAGCAGATGACGGCGATGGCTGCAATTCTGGCCGACGATCAGGCGATCAATGACCTGGTTGGTTACATCAATACCTTGAAGTGACCGGCCTGCCCAGGCGCCACGCGGGGCATACGGTTATTGCAATAAGCATGAGACGCAGGCGATAAGGCGTTAGTGAAGAAGTAGCGAACAGGAGATTTTGATGGAACACGTTGCGCATGACGCATCGGATTTTGCCCCACCAGCCGAAGTTGCAGAGATGGAGCTTTATCATCCGAAAACTTTCGTGGGGAAGTACATCTGGAGCCAGGACGCCAAAGTCATCGCCATCCAGTATTCGATCACCGCGATCGGGGTCGGGTTGGTGGCGCTGGTGCTGTCCTGGTTGATGCGGCTGCAACTGGGTTTCCCGCACAGCTTCTCGTTTATCGAACCAAGCAACTACCTGCAGTTTGTCACCATGCACGGCATGATCATGGTCGTCTACCTGCTCACTGCGCTATTCCTGGGGGGATTCGGCAACTACCTCATCCCGCTGATGGTTGGCGCCCGCGATATGGTTTTTCCCTATGTCAACATGCTGAGTTACTGGATCTATCTGGCCTCCGTGGTGTTACTGGTTGCGAGTTTTTTTGTGCCGGGAGGGCCCACGGGCGCCGGCTGGACGCTGTATCCGCCGCAGGCCATCCTCAAAGGCACCCCGGGGGCGACCTGGGGAATGATCTTGATGCTTGTTTCCCTGGCTTTCTTCATCGTTGGATTCACCATGGGCGGATTGAACTATGTGGTGACGGTGTTGCAGGCGCGCACGCGCGGGATGACCATGATGCGGCTGCCCCTGACGATATGGGGCATTTTCATGGCCACTATCCTGGCGCTGTTGGCGTTTCCCGCCTTGTTGGTCAGCGCCATCATGATGTTGTTTGACCTGTTGCTGGGCACGAGTTTCTTTATGCCCGCCCTCGTCTCGATGGGACAACAAAGTGCGCAAGAGGGAGGCAGTCCGGTGTTGTTTCAACACCTGTTCTGGTTTTTCGGCCATCCCGAGGTCTACATCGTCGCCCTGCCGGCTTTCGGCATCGTCTCCGACCTGATCAGCGTCAATGCACGAAGGAACATCTTCGGCTACCGCATGATGGTGTGGGCGATTGTGGGCATCGGCGCCCTCAGTTTCATTGTATGGGCGCACCACATGTACGTCAGCGGGATGAACCCGTATTTCGGGTTCTTTTTCGCCACCACCACGCTGATCATCGCCGTCCCGACGGCGCTTAAGGTCTACAACTGGGTTCTGACGTTGTGGCGGGGCAACATCCGCCTCAACGTGCCGATGCTGTTTGCCCTCGGGTTCATGTTCACGTTTTTAAACGGCGGGCTAACGGGCCTGTTCCTGGGCAACGTGACCGTGGATCTTCCATTGTCCGACACCATGTTTGTGGTCGCCCACTTCCATATGGTGATGGCCATTGCGCCCGTCCTGGTCGTGATGGGGGCAATCTACCACTGGTACCCCAAGATTACCGGGCGCATGCTGAACGATACCCTGGGGAAATTTCACTTCTGGGTCACCTTCGTCGGTAGTTAT
>CAXNIK010000040.1:0-15930 GCA_964202115.1 Burkholderiales bacterium | reverse complement strand
GGAACCCGACGCGCCAGACCTTGCCTGACTGTTGCGCGACGGCGCCAAACGGCGCCGCCAGCGCCCCCGCACCCAGCGCAATGACCACCTGGCGGCGCGTGATCATTCAATCACCCTGTCCGCCTGCAACAGCAGTTCTTTTGGGATAGTCAGCCCGAGCGCTTTGGCAGTCTTGCTGTTGATGATGAACTCGAATTTCGTGGGCAGCTCGACCGGCAGATCGGCCGGCTTGGCGCCCTTGAGGATCTTGTCCACGTAAGTGGCGGCGCGATGGAAAGTGTCGCGGATGCTGACGCCATAGCTCAGCAGGCAGCCCACTTCGGCATAGACCCGGTCGGCCGTCATGGCGGGCAAGCGGTATTTCGCGCTCAATTGCGCGATCTGCTCTCTTTGCTGCTGGAACAACGGGTTCAGCACCACGATCAGCCCACCCACCTTTTCCCGGGCCATCAGGGCAAACGCCTGGTCTATCTCCGCGGGCGTGCCTGCATCCGCGCGCACAATCGTGATGCGGCGTTTCTGTGCCGCGGCCTGGATATTTTCGAGGGCCTGGATATTGGGTGGGGAGTTCGGATTCACCAATACCGCCACGCGCGACAACCGGGGCACCATGGTGAGCAGCAGTTCAAGGCGCTTGGAACCGAGTTCGACCGTCATCGTCGAAACCCCGGTGATATTGCCGCCGGGCCGCGCCAGGCTTTTGACCAGCCCCAGGCCTACCGCATCACCGACGCTGGCCATGACGATGGGAATCGTCGAGGTGATTTTTTGCAGCGCCAGGGGAGCGTCGACTGCGGCCGCCACGATGACATCCATTTTCAGGCGCACCAGTTCCGCCGCCATTTCGTTGAGGCGATCGAACTTGTTGTCGGCAAAGCGCCACTCGAGCGCAAGGTTTTTACCCTCGACATAACCGAGTTCGCGCAAGCCTCGCAGGAATTCAGCATAGGTTGAAGCATCGAGAGAGGCAGGACGAGCGTTCCATGACAGGAACCCGACGCGCCAGACCTTGCCTGACTGTTGCGCGACGGCGCCAAACGGCGCCGCCAGCGCCCCCGCACCCAGCGCAATGACCACCTGGCGGCGCGTGATCATTCAATCACCCTGTTCGCCTGCAACAGCAGTTCTTTCGGTATGGCCAGCCCGAGTGCTTTGGCAGTCTTGCCGTTGATGACCAGTTCAAGTCGGGTGGGGCTCTCGACCGGCAGGTCGCCAGGCCTGGCGCCCTTGAGGATTTTGTCCACATAAGTGGCCGCCTGGCGGAACATCTCAGCGAGACTGGTGCCGTAGGTCATGAGGCAGCCGCCCTCGGCATACATCCGGTCGGCTGCCATGCAGGGTACCCGGCGCTTGATGCTCAATTCGCCGAGCTGGTCTTTCTGTTGTTCATAGAACGGATTGAGCGGCACCATCAGCGCCCCGGCCTTGTCGCGCAGCATCGCCGTGAAAGCGTTGTCGATTTCCTGCGGTGTGCTCGCGTCCATCCGCTGCACCGCGACACCGAGTTTTTCTCCCGCAATACGCGTTATATCGAAAAGCCGGATGCTGACTGGTGCACGCGGGTTCACCAGCATGGCCACCCGCGATACCTTCGGCGTGACCGTGGCCGTCATCGCGAGCAGCAGTTCGAGGCGCTTGGGGGAAAGGTCCCCCGCAATGCTCGACAGCCCGGTGATATTGCCGCCGGGCCGCGCCAGACTTTTGACCAGGCCGGCGCCGACCGGATCGCCGGGGCCGACAAACATGATCGGAATCGTGCTGGTGGCTGTTTGCGCCGCCAGGGTCGGCAGTGATCCCTGGGTCACGATCACGTCAACGTTCAAGCGCACCAGCTCGGCCGCGAGCGCCGGAAGAAGCTCCGGTCGGTTTTCGGCATAGCGCCATTCGATAAAGAGGTTCTTGCCTTCGATATAGCCCAGATCACGCAGGCCGCGCGCGAAAGCCCCGTGAAAATGCGCGTCGATGGACGCCGGGCGCGCGTTGTCCGCGAGGAATCCGACGCGCCATATTTTTCCCGGCGCCGGCGCCAGCGCCAGCGTTGGCGCCTTGCCGGCCTGTTGCGCGAAAGAGGCAAACGGGGTTGCCATCACCCCCGAGCCCAAAGCCAGTATCAAACTGCGGCGCGTGATCATTCAATCACCCGGTTCGCCTGCTGCAGCAGTTCTTTCGGAATGACGAGCCCGAGCGCCTTGGCGGTCTTGCCGTTGATGACCAGTTCAATTTTCGTTGGCTCCTCGACTGGCAGATCGGCCGGTTTGGCGCCCTTGAACAGCTTGGCCACGTAGACCGCGGCGCGGCGATAATCATCGGTAATGCTGCTGCCGTAACTCATCAGGCAGCCGGCCTGGGTATAAATCCGATCCGCGGTCATGGCGGGCAGCCGGTGTTTCAAGGCCAGACTGGCGATCTGCCTTCTTTGCTGCTGGAAAAACGCATTGAGCACCACGCTCAGCGCGCCGACCCCTTCACTTGCCATGCGCGAGAACGCGGCTTCGAGCTCCTGCGGCGTCCCCGCCTCCACACGCAGCAAGCTGAAGCGGAGTTTCGCCGCCGCGCTCTCAATGGCCGCCATGCTCAACAGATTTGGGCTGGCCGGATTGCGCAACACCGCCAGGCGCGAGACCCTGGGCAGCATGGCGCGCAGCATTTCAAGGCGCTTGGCGCCAAGCTCGGCCGAGATATTCGCCGGCCCGGTGACATTTCCACCCGGCCGCGCCAGGCTTTTGACCAGACCCTGCCCGACCGGGTCCGCGACGGCGCCCATGACAATGGGTATTGTGCTGGTGGCCTGCTGCGCCGCTTGGACGGCCGCTGGCGTGCTGGCAAAAATAACATCCACTTTCAGGCGCACCAGCTCCGCCGCCAATTCGGGAAGCCGATCGAGCTTGCGCTCGGCATAGCGCCACTCGATGATCAGATTTTTCCCCTCGACGTAGCCCAAGTCGCGCAGGGCTTGCAGAATTGCGCCGGACAATTCCGGGTCGGGCCCGGCAAGAAGTCTGACGTTCTCTCCCAAGTGACCCAGGCGCCAGACTTTGCCGGGTTGCTGGGCGAAGGCGGCAAACGGCGCGGCAAGCGAACCCGCACCAAGGTTGATCAGCAGTTGACGCCGTGTCAGCATTTCACTTCCCCCTTTCAGCCTGTTGGCTTTGCTCGCCGCGCCTTGCCCGATCTTGCCTGATCTATTCAGTTTAGGCTCTATAAATTCAAATTTCGTCGTTCCCGTCGACGGATAAATAGAGGCTCCCTTAAGGCAGATCGAGCTCCTGGCACAGCTTGATAAACGGCAGCACCGTCACCTTGCCGGTCTCGTAATGTTTTTCGCCAAGATGCGTCTGGTAGAAGCGGGGTATCGGCGTTCTCTCGGCAAAATAGTGCAGTGCCGGGCTGATCGCCTTGTCGCCCGATTTGCATTCCACCGCGAATATCGGTTTGCTGTTTTTCAGCACCACGAAATCGACCTCGCGCTTGTCGGTGTCGCGCAAGTAGCGAAGCTCCATGGCAAAGCCCTGGGTGTCTTCCATCCAGTGGCAGTATTTAAGCAGTTGCGAGGCAACCAGGTTCTCGAACCTCGGCCCGCTGGCCTCGACGCTCGACCAGTCCCACAGGTAGAGCTTGCTCTGCTTTTTCACGGCGCGAACGCGGGGCGAACCGTAGGGAGCAATCCGGAAACAGACATAAAGATTTTCCAGGATCTGCAACCAGTGCTCCGCGGTCTTGTGGTCGATCTGAAGATCCACGCGCAGGCCCGCGACGGAAAGCGGCGAACCCACCTTCGCAGGGAGCATTTCGGTCAAATCCTCGATGAGGCTGATCTCGCGAACATGTTCCAGATCGCGCAAGTCCTCGCGAACCACGCGTGATATCCGGTCCCTCATCCAGATGCGATGCTCCGCTTCGTTCTGCGCAAACAGCGGCTCCGGAAAACCGCCGAATTTCAGCAAGGCCTCCAGATCGTCGCGCGACGGCCTGCGGTTCAGTTCGCGCAGGGAAAATGGATGCAGACGAAAGTACCGGTAGCGGCCGGCGAGGGAGTCGCCGCCCTTTCTGCAGTAATCCAGCCGCGCCGAGCCGGTGACAATGATTTTGCGCCGGGATTTCTCGGTATCGTAGATGCCCTTGACGAGGTTGCGCCAACGGCCGTATTTGTGGATTTCATCCAGCAGCAACAACGGCTCTCCGGCAGGAAGCTCGGCCTTCCTCAGACGGGGCGGGACACCGGGATGATCCCAGTTCAGGTACGCCGGGTGCGTTTCATCGGCCTTCCTGCCCAGAAAACCAAGTGCAAAGGTGGTCTTGCCGACCTGGCGCGGACCGCCCACGAAGACCATCTTTCGCTTCAGGGCCTGGGCGAGGGCATCTTGCAGGTAGCGAGGAGCATGCATAAAACGGATTCTAGTCCACTTTACTCATGAGTAAAGTGGAATGGTGTCAACTTTACTCAGATGCACCTGGATGCGGAATTTCCCGCCAGGACCCACCCAGGGCGGCTACAAGGTGAACGCCATCGCCTCGCCCAGGCGCACGGCCTTTTCAGGTTTCCAGTCCGGGTTGAAGCGCAGGGTATTGCGCGGAAACAGCATCACGACGGTCGAGCCCAATAGAAACCGTCCCATCTCCGCGCCACGCTCCAGCACCACGGTATCGCCCTGATAACGCCATTCGCGCAGCACGCCCGGCCGCGGCGGGTTGACCACACCGTGCCACACCGTGGCCATGCTGCCGACGATGGTGGCGCCGACCAGGGCCAGCACGAAAGGGCCGCGCTCCGATTCGAACACGCACACGACACGCTCGTTGCGTGCGAAGACGCCGGGTATGCCGCACACCGTGGCGGGGTTGACCGAATACAGTTCGCCCGGCACATGGATCATGCGCGTGAGGCGTCCGCGACAGGGCATGTGGATGCGGTGATAGTCCTTCGGGCTCAGATAAAGCGTGGCGAAGGCGCCATCCTCGAATTGCGCGGCCAGTGCCACATCGCCGCCCACCAGCGCGCGTGTGGTGTAATCGTGGCCCTTGGCCTGGATGATGCGGTCGCGGGTGATGGGGCCGCACTGGCTGATGGTGCCGTCGACGGGACAGATCCAGGGTGCGGTCGCATCCAGCGGGCGCGCGCCGTCACGCAGGGCGCGGGTGAAAAAATCGTTGAAAGTCGCGTAGTGCTCGATGGACGAATCGGCAGCCTCCGACATGTCCACGCCGTAGTGGGCGACGAAGCGCCGTACCGCCGCATGGGTGAGCGCGCCGCCGCGAATGCCTGAAAGCCTGCCCAGGGCGACCGTGATGGCGCGCTTGGGCAGCAGGTGCTTCTGTATGAAGACGAACAGGCTGTCGTTCAAGGCTGACGCTTTTTAGTTAAGGCTGAGGGACGCCGAGGTCCTTGCAGATTTTCCTGGCCAGGTGCTCATTGATTTCGCTGTGACGCGGGATGGCGCTGCGCTTGTTCTGCGCCGGGTTGTGCCACCAGGAATGGCTGCCGCCTTCCCGAAGTTGCATGCACCCGAATGAAGAAAGATGTCGCAACAAATCGCGACGCCTCATACCGCGATCTGGAACTCTTCGTAGCCCTTTCCGGCAGCGTTCCTGGCATCGGCGCGGTTCATTTCCAGCGCTTCTGCAAGCGTGGTTTTTAGAGAAGCGAGCAACTCGTCACGGCTGTGTTCCTGGCAGTTCACGCCGCTGACTTCCTCGATCCAGCCAATCCACCATTCACCGTCCTGCTTTACCACTGCGGTAAAAGTCTGGTTCATATGAGGTCCTTGAGATGGGCTCGTCCAGGTTGCTCCCGGACAGTGGCACAGGTGGCCATTCTAGCAGTCGGCCTGGGGTGGCCAGATGCTGCAGTTCGCCCGGCGACTCAGCGCTACTCCGCCCGTATCCCCTTGTCTTTGATCAGCTTGCCGGTCTTGGTCATTTCCGATTTCATGGTTGCAGCGAGCTGTTGCGGGCTGCTGCCCACGACCTCGATGCCGATGTTGAACAGCTTGTCTTTCACCTCCGGCAGCCGGACGGCTTTGGCCACTTCCTGGCTGATGCGGGCAATGATTGTCTGGGGCGTGTTGGCCACTGCGAACATGGAATGCATGGACACCGCTTCATAGTCCGGGTAAGTGGCCGCCACCGGAGGCACTCCGGGCAGCAGCTCGGATGGATCGGCCGAGGTGACAGCCAGAGCGCGCAGCTTGCCTGACTTGATCAGCGGCAGTGTCGAGGCCACGCTGGGAAACATGAATTGCACGCGCCCGGCCACGACATCATTCACGCCCTGCACCGTGCCCTTGTAGAAGATGCTGACCACATCTATGCCCGCCAGGGTGTTGAACAGCACCGCGGCCAGGTGCGGCGAGGTGCCGGCCGAAGTCGAGCCGAAATTGAGTGTGCCCGGCTTCGCCTTGGCCAGGTCCACCAATTCCTTGACGGACTTCACCGGTAGCGCTGCGTTTGTCACCAGCACACCCGGCGCCCGCGCCACCAGCGATATGGGCACGAAATCCTTCAACGGATCGTAGTTCACGTCCTGCAGGAATGGCGTGAGCCACATGGGATTCGCCCAGTAAAGCAGCGTGTAGCCGTCGGGGGCCGATTTCAGGATCACCTGCTCGGGACGGGTGTTACTGGGGCGGTTCTCGATGACGAAGGGCTGGCCGATCGAGGGCGTCATGGCCTGGGTGACCGTGCGCAGGGTGATGTCCAGGGCGCCCCCGGCTTCCACGGTCAGCACCCGCATCGGCTTGGACGGCCAGGACTGTGCGTGTGCCGGGCCGATACCGAGTGCGACGGCGGCCAACGCGTACAGCAGTGGTCTGAACTTCTCCGAATGGCCGCGGCAATAACGTTGCTTGTTCATGCGCTCAGCCGTCCTCGAACTTGAACCCGGTCTTCTGCACCAGCGCGCGCCAGCGATCCACCTCGGAGTTGATCTGGCGCTGAAACTCCTGCGGCGTGGAACCGACGATGGTGGCGGCCTGCTTGGCCATGATGTCCACCACGTCGGGGGATTTCGCCGCCTTGACCACCTCGGCGCTGATGCGGCTGACCAGGGGTGCAGGCGTCGTGGCCGGTGCCAACATTCCAAGCCAGGACAGGTACTCGAAGCCGGTCACGCCCTGCTCGGCGATGGTCGGAACGTCCGGCAATCCGGCGAAGCGCTGCCTGCCGCCATAGCCCAGGATGCGCATCTTGCCCGCCTTGACATAGCCCATGGATGCGGCGACGGACATGGTGCCAAATTGCACCCGGCCAGCCACCAGGTCCGGGATCATGGGGCCGATGCCCTTGTAGTGGATGTAGGTCGGCTCGACGCCCATAATGCCGTGCATCCATACGGCGTGCAGGTGCTGGGTGCCGCCCGCGGCCGAGGTACCGATATTGATCTTGCCCGGATTGGCCTTGCCGTAGGCGATGTATTCCTTGACGTTGGCAGCGGGCAGCGTGTTGCTGATGACAAAGAGCGTGCTGCGCTCGCTCATCTGCGTTACCGCGGCAAAGGACTTGATGACATCGAAGCTGGTGTCCTTGAACATCAGGGGAAGCAGCGGAAAGGTCGCCGTGATGATCATCAGGGTGTGGCCATCCCCCGCGGCCCTGGCCGTGTATTGCGCTGCGATCAGGGTGCTGCCGCCGGGCTTGAAGTCGAGCACGAATTGCTGTCCCAGGTTCTCGCTCAGCCTGTTGGCGTACAGGCGCGAATCGGTCTCGGTGGCCGAGCCCGGCGCGTAGGGGATGACGAAGGTGACTGATCGCGTGGGCCAGTTGGCGGGCGATGTCTGGGCAATCGCGGAAGATGCAAACAGGGAACAGGCGAGCAGGACACTATTGATGCGAGACATGTTGTTTCCTCCATTGTGAGACGGTTCGGCTGCTGTCATCGAGTGGTCATCGGGTGGTCATCGAGTGGTCATCGGGCGCTTGACCGAATGGGCGCACAACCTCGGCGCAGAATTCAGTCCTCGAACTTGAACCCGGTCTTTTTCACCAGCGCCTGCCAGCGCTCCACCTCGCTGTTGATCTGGCGCTGGAACTCCTGCGGCGTGGAGCCAACCACGGTGTTGGCCTCCTTGGCCAGTTGCGCCACCACGTCGGGGAACTTCGTTGCCTTGACCAGCTCGGCATTGATGCGGTTTATCAGGGGTGCAGGCGTTCCGGCAGGTGCCACCATGCCCAGCCAGGACAGGTATTCGAAGTCTGGCACGCCCTGTTCGGCGACCGTGGGAATGTCCGGTGCCGCCGGGGAGCGTTCCTTGGCGCCATAGGCCAGTATGCGCAGCTTGCCGCCTTTCACCTGCGACACGGACGCGGCGATGGAGGCGATGCCCACATCCACCCTGCCGGCCATCATGTCCTGAAGAATGATGGCCAGGCTCTTGTAGCTGACGTAGGTGGTTTCGATGCCCATCAGGCTGTGCATCCACACGGCGTGGATGTGCTGGGTGCTGCCCAGGCCGACCGTGGCGAAATTGATCTTGCCCGGATTGGCCTTGCCGTAGGCGATGTATTCCCTGATGTTGCTGAACGGCGCCGTGTTGCTCATGACAAAGAGCGTGCTGCGCTTGCTCATCTGCGTTATCGCCGTGAAGGACTTGATCGGGTCGGGGGCGTCCTTGAAGAAGACCTGCAGCGGAAAGGTCGCATTGACGACCATCAGCGTGTGGCCGTCCGCGGCGGCCTTGGCCACGTATTGCGCGGCGATGATGTTCCCGCCGCCCGGCTTGAAGTCGAGCACGAACTGCTTGCCCAGCGACTCGCTCATCTTGGCGGCGTACATCCGCGGCTCGAATTCGGTGTTCGAGCCCGGGGCGCCGGGAATGATGAAGGTCACAGGGCGCGTGGGCCAGTTGGCAGTCGTTGTCTGGGCCGATGTCTGGGCTGATGCCGCCCAGGGCACCAACAGGGAACAGGCAAGCAGGACACTTTTGATGCGAGACATGTTGTTTCCTCCTTTGTGCGGCAATTCAGTTGTCCTCGAACTTGAAAGCGGTCTTCTTCACCAGCGCCTGCCAGCGCTCCACCTCGCTGTTGATCTGCCGCTGGAACTCCGCCGGGGTGGAGCCGACCACGGTGTTGGCCTCCTTGGCCAGTTGCGCCACCACGTCGGGCTGCCGGGCCGCCTTGACCAGTTCGGCGTTGATGCGGTTGATCAGCGCGGCAGGCGTCGAGGCAGGCGCTACCACTCCCAGCCAGGACAGGTACTCGAACTCGGGCACGCCCTGCTCGGCAACGGTGGGAATGTCCGGCGCCGCGGGAGAGCGTTCCCTGGCGCCATAGGCCAGTATGCGCATCTTGCCCGTCTTCACCTGCGACATGGCCGCGGCGATGGAGGCGATGCCCACGTCCACTCTGCCGGTCACCAGGTCCGGGAGGATGGCGCCCACGCCCTTGTAGCCGATGTAGGTGGTTTCGATGCCCATCAGGCTGTGCATCCACACGGCGTGCAGGTGCTGGGTGCCGCCCAGGCCCGACAGTGCGAAATTGATCTTGCCAGGATTGGCCTTGCCGTAGGCGATGTATTCCCTGACATTGCTGAACGGGGCCGAGTTGCTCATGACGAACAGCGTGCTGCGCTTGCTCATCTGCGATATCGCGGCAAAGGACTTGACGGCATCGACGGGAGCGTCCTTGAAGATGACCGGCATCAGCGGAAAGGTCGCGTTGATGACCATCAGCGTATGGCCATCGCCGGCGGCCTTGGCCACGTATTGCGCGGCGACCATGTTGCCGCTGCCCGGCTTGAAGTCGAGCACGAACTGCCGCCCCAGCGACTCGCTCATCTTGGTGGCGTACATCCGCGGCTCGAATTCGGTGTTCGAGCCCGGGGCGACGGGGATGACCATGGTGACCGGGCGCGTGGGCCAGTTGGCTGCGGAAGTCTGGGCGAGCGCGGTGCAGGGCGCCAGCAGGGAACAGGCGAGCAGGACACCATCGATGCGGGACATGCTGTTTCCTCCTTTGTGTCGCGGTGGGGTCCTAGACCAGCGAACCCGGCTTCTTGCGATACGTCTCCTTGATCGCGTCCGCGGCCCAGCAGGCCAGCGCACCGATGGTCGAGGTGGGATTGTTGGAGCTGTTCTGCGGGAAGGCGCTGCCGCCCACCACGAAGAGGTTGCTCACGTCCCAGGACTGCAGGTACTTGTTCACCACGCTGGTGGAAGGGTCCTCGCCCATGATGGCGCCGCCGGTGTTGTGCGTGCTCTGGTAGGGCACGATGCTGTACTTGCCGTGCACCGGGTGGGAGCTGATCCTGGAGGCGCCGATGACCTTGGCGATTTCCGCGGCCTTCTGGGTGATGTAGGCCGACATTTTCTTCTCGTTGTCGTGCCAGTCGAAGGTGAGGCGCATCAGCGGCAGGCCGTAGGCGTCCTTGTAGGAGGGATCCAGATCCAGGTAATGGGTGCGGTAGCTCTGGCAGCCGCCATGGGCGCTCAACTGGAAGGTGCGGTTGTAGTAGTGCGCCACGTTCTTCTTCCACTCCGAGCCCCAGGCGGGCGTGCCGTCGGGAACCGGCGTGCCGCGTATGGGCGGGGCGCCGCTCATGGCGGCGTTGATGTAGCCGCCGCCGACAAAACCCAGGCCGGAATGGTCGAAGTTGTCGCCGTTGAACTCGTCCAAGGACAGGCCCAGGGCCGCGCCGCCCATGAAGGGGTTGAACACCTTGTCCTCGAAGAACAGGCGCGTGTGGCTGGTGACCTGGTAGGCGTAGTTCTTTCCCACCGCGCCGGTGTTGGTCACCGGGTCGTACTGCTTGCCGATGCCCGAGAGCATCAGGAGGCGCGCGTTGTTGAAGGCGTAGGAGGTGAGGATGACGATGTCGGCCGGCTGTTCCACCTCGCGGCCGCGTGCGTCCATGTAGGTGACGCCGGTGGCTTTCTTGCCGGTGGAGTCGGTGTTCACCTTGATGACATTGCACAGCGTGCGCAGCTCGAAGTTCTCGTGCCGGAAGAGCGAGGGCACCACCGTGGACAGCGGCGTGGCCTTGGCGTCCATGGCGCAGCCGTGGCTGCCGCAGAAGCCGCCGCGCACGCATTCCCCCAGGTTCATGCGATAGGGATTGGTGTAGGCCTGGGTCATGCCCGCCGTGGGTGTGGGGTAGGGTTTGTAGCCCAGTGATTCGGCGGCCTTCTTGAACAGCGAGCCGGAATAGGTGTGCCCCGAAGGAGGATTGGGAAATTCGCGCGAGCGCGGGCCCTCGAAGGGATTGCCGCCGGGCTGGATGACGCCGTTCAGGTTGCCGGCCTTGCCGCCGATGCCGTAGATGTACTCGTACTGGTCGAAGTAAGGCTCGATCTCGTCCCACTCAAGGCCCCAGTCCTGGCTGGTGCAGTCCTCGGGCAGCATCTTCTTGCCGTAGCGTTCTTCCACCAGGCTGCGAGTCTTGAAATCCCAGGGCAGGAAGCGGATCGACACGCCGCCCCAGTGTATGCCGGTGCCGCCCACCCCTTCGCCCACCTTGAAGGAGCCATGCAGGCGCATGGGCAGGGCGCGCTCGCTGGTGGCGTTGCGAAAGGTCATGGTTTCGCGCGACAGGTCCTGCAGGATGTCGCTGCGATGGGGTTCGAATTTCAGCTCGTCATGCACGTAGGGCATGGCGAAGTCGTTGCGCGATTCGATCATGCGCCCGCGCTCGATGCCCACCACCTGCATGCCGGCCGCGGCCAGCTCCTTGCAGATGATGGAGCCGGCCACGCCGACCCCGACCACGACCACTTCAACCGGTTTGAGTTTGATGTCAGCCATGGCCGTTCAGCCTTTCTTCAGCATGATGTGTTTGGGGAAGCCCTGCGAATTGAGCGCGGCACGCTGCTCCTCGATATCGAGCAGGCTGACCGGCTCCACCTTGTAGGCGACGTTGTCGTTTTCCGGAGTCATGTGCTGCTTGTATTCCCCGGAGGCCACGCCGGGAAAGCCCACCAGCTTCCAGCCCACCTTGTCGCGATTGCCACCGTGGATGGGGTCGGCAAAGAAGCCTTCCTTGGTGTTCTTCCACAGCAGGTCGAAGAACACCTTGGCGCCGATGGCCTCCAGCTCGATCTTGCCGCCCTGCAGTTCCTTGAGGATGGCGTCCTGCTGCTCGGTCTTCAACAGGCTGAAGGGCCGCTGGTGCAGCTTGTTGCAATGCGCGTCGATTTCGCGGATGGCCGCGCGATAGGCATCGCGCGGCGTAAGCGGGCACTGCCAGCCCTGCTGGGGTGTTCCTTCAGGCCAGGGGCCCATGCGGTAGGAGCGGGCGAGCACGCCGTAGGTGCCGCACAACTGGCGGTCGATGAACACCGTGACCCCGGCCTCCTTCGCTCCCGGTCCCAGTTCGTCGGCCGGTATCAGTCGCGACACCGCCGCGTCCAGGAAACGCACCTCCGGCGGGGTCAGGTAGCCCCAGGAATGCTCGCTCATTTTTGTCCTCTCCCTTTTTAACAGTGTTGTCGTGTCTTATTCAGGTACGTACTTGATGGCCTTGGCCACCGCGGCCCATTTGTTCACTTCGTCGTTGATCCAGGCGGTGAAATTCTCCGGCGTATCCCACCAGGGTTCCACGCCCAGGCCGTTGAAGATTTTCTTGATATCAGGCGAAGCCAGGATTTTCTCCAGGGTACCGTTGAGCCTTCCGATCACGGGCCTGGGCGTTGCGCCCGGGGCGATCAGTCCGTAGTTGGAGCCGATCTCGAATTTGGGGAAGGTCTCGGCCACGGCCGGGACGTCCGGCCAGTTGGCCGAGCGCCTGGGGCTGGCCGTGGCCAGCAGGCGCACCTTGGCCGATTTGATCTGCGCCACGGCCGGCACGGCGGAGATGAACATCAGGTCGGCCGTGCCGCCCATGATGTCGGTCAAGGCCGGCGCCGCGCCCTTGTAGGCCACGTGCACCATGTCGATGCCGGCCACCATCTTGAACAGCTCGCCGCCCAGGTGCAGCGAGCCGCCGGTGCCCGAGGAGGCGTAGTTGAGCTTGCCTGGCTGGGACTTGGCCAGCGCCACCAGTTCCTTCACGCTGTTGGCCGGCAGCTTGGGGTGGGTGATGAGCACCACTTCGCCGCGCGACAGCGGGCTCACGCCGGTGAAGTCGCGGAGCGTGTCGTAGGGCAGGCCTTTCTGCGTGCTGGGGTTGGTGGTGTGCGAGGGCGGTATCAGCAACAGCATGTAGCCGTCGGCGGGCGACTTGGCCACGAAGTCCGTGCCGATGGTGGCGTTGCCGCCCGGCTTGTAATCGACGATGAAGGGCTGGCCCAGGGCCTCCTGGAATTTCAGCGCGATGGGCCGGCCGATCAGGTCGGTGGGGCCACCGGGCGGGAAGGCGGTCATGATCTTTACCGGCCTGGTCGGGTAGTTCTGCGCCAGGGCCGGCATAGCAGGCAGCAGCGCAGGCAGCAGGGCGGAGAGCAAGGCGCAGGCCTTGAACAGCGTATGCATGGTGAATCCTCCAGAGCGGTTCCGTCTTTTGGGCAGCATTATCGCCCAAAGCGGCGGGACAGGCTGCGCTATGCCGGCCGCCACGGTGAGTCCAGGTGCCCGGCGGCCCCAGGCTCCTGAGCAGCTTGTCCATGTGCCCATGTCGAAGGCGGTGATGCCCATTTCGTCCGCGGTGGGCCGATCGGCCAGCGCCGCACCCTTGCAGGGGATGTGGACGACATCGATTCATGGTGAAGATAATATGATCAATATCAAAATATCATCATTTATACACCTAACCTGTCAATGATATTGTGATCAAAAAATGTCAGATTTCCAGGCGTGGACAGGGCGCGAACGGGTTTCTGCGCTATGTGTGCGTTCGCGCAGACGCGGGAGCACCCGCCCTGTATGATCACGTCCCTATACTGGAGCACACAGGAGATTTGCCATGACCGACACCATTGCACCCAAGCCCGTCGCAGCGCCCGCGCCGTTCATGCGCTACACAACCGAGCAAGCTGCGCGCCAGAAGAAAAACCGCGACGACAGGCGCAAGGCCATCCGCGGCCAGAATGCGGCCAGCAAGGTGATGAAGTAAGCGGGAGGCCTTACTTCCTGACCTGCGCTGATTTATGTGTCCGCATGTTTGCGCTCTTTCGGCGCCGTATTCCGGTCATATCGAAGCGCGTTTATCCGTTCAAACGCCTCAGTCACCGCCGCCTCCGAACGTTGCATTTCCTCATCGGTCATCCAGGGAAAATGCGATTGGCGCTTGTTGCCTGACAGCTTCCCGTTGTTTTGATGAACCAGACGAATGAAGAGATCAAGAGAATGGTTCGGCCAGTCCAGCGTGCCTTTCAGCGCCGTGTGGGCCGCATCAAATCCCAACAGGTAGGAGATTTCCTCCTGGAGGTCTTTCTCAACCGTTCTCTCCAGGGCCCAATACAGGAAGGAAGCCTGAGCCGTTGCATCAAAGTAGCGGAAGTAGAGCGCGTCGTTGCCTGTTGCGGGAGCATCCGGAACATCCGGGTTGTATGTAGTGCGCATTTGAAGTGGCCTGGAGAAGCACTCAAGCGTGTGAACATATTCTTTTATGTTGGCCAGGATGACGGCCGAAACAGGAAGCACGATTCCTTTCGGGGTGAATCCGCCCGAGGACAGCATGTCGTGGACAAGGAATCGATGCAGCCGTCCGTTGCCATCCATGAACGGGTGTATGAACACAAAGCCGAACGCGACGATGGCGGCGGCAACGACGGGATCCAGGGTCCGGGAATTCGCCCGAATGGCCTGCGAGAGTTCCACCAGACCTTCCATGAGACCGGGTACATCTTCCGGGCGTGGTGGTACGAAGTCCACTTGCTTGCGGTATCCGTGGTCCCGCCCAATCCAGTTTTGCCGGGTTCGATAGGAAAACTCATGAAAGCGCGGGTCCAACACTGCGTGCTGCAGTTCTACCAGGCGGTCCTCCGAGAGCGGAGTGCCGCTTTCGGTTTCCCGCAGCAGGTCGGCAAAACGCCGGGCGCGGTCAGGACCGGGTTTCTCCCGCTCGACCTCGAATGAAGAGTGTGTTTCCCTGAGATACAAAAACGCAGATGCACGGCCGAGAAGGACGGGATCGTACCTGCCAAGAGTGTCCAGGGTGCGTTGCTTCAGATTCTTTTGAACCATCTCCTGCAGAAATCCTGTTTTGCGTACCGTCGGACAAAATGAGCGATTCCCCGGGAGGTTGTTGATCACCCTGAATTTTCCATCCTTCAGGCCATCCGCACGGCCAAACTGCAACTTCTCGTCGACGACCGGCACATAGGCCGCCCTCGGGGCGACGATCGCATTTATCTCCTCATTCATCAGCCATTGGTACAGAAATCCCAGCCGGCGGGCAAAACCTGACTCGGGTTGTTCAGCGATGCCCGTTTCTATTTCCGATCGGCCTGTCCTGGCGAACAGGAGGGCGAGTACCTCGAGATTCACGCCTTCATAGCGAAGTGCAAACTGGAGGTTGCCCATCAAAGTGGGCTTCGGGCGATAGCGGGATTCAAAGTACAAGGACTCGATATCCCCTTGGGGGCTCAAGGCTTGCCGACCCTTGACTGCCGAATCGATCATGGCGATGTTCATGGGTTGTCTGGCGGGCAGGTCAAATTGCTCAACCAGCCTGGCGTAACCGACATGTTCTCTGGCCATGTTGTCTTCCGAAAAGAGGCTGGCGTTTCTGAAATTTGACCGGATAAGGTAATAGTATCCGAAAAACACCTGCCGGGTTATTTTCGGATAAATGATCAATTTACGGCCATATTTCAGATACGGCAGGCGTTTTTCGGATAGATGATATTTTTATATTATTGATTATAAACATATTTTATAATCTGGCAGGTTCGTGTTCATGGAGCCGCATGGGCTGTCGGCCTGGTCGTGAAGGGCCTGCCGCCAGCGCGCGTTCGACAAACTGCGCCTGTTGCACGCAGCAACCGCACTGCACGTGCCGGCCAACCGCATCGGCGCAATCGTCAAGGGCCAGCGCGCGATTACCGCGGACACCGCCCTCAG
>CAXNIK010000039.1:0-16048 GCA_964202115.1 Burkholderiales bacterium | reverse complement strand
GCCGTCCTTGATGGTGTTATCGCCCCAGAGAATGGCCGAGAGCGCCCACACCACGCTGCCCTCCATCTGCGCGCGGATGTTGTCCGGGTTGACCGCATAGCCGCAGTCGATGGCGACAACGATGCGATGGATGGCAAACTGGTCCGTGCCCGACTTGTCCTTGCCCCTGGAGGACACCTCGATCACCGAGGAGATGTGGCTGCCGTAGGCAAAAGCCTCGGCGATGCCGCGCGACACGCCCTTGGGCGCCGGTGTGTCCCAGCCGGCCGCCTTGGCCACCACATCCAGCACCGCCAGGTCGCGCGGCTTGTCCTTGAGCAATGCGCGACGATAGTGATACGGGTCCTTACCGGCGGCCAGGGCCATCTCGTCCATGAAGCATTCGCGCACGTAGGGGTTCTGCGAATGGCCCACGGTGCGCCAGAAACCCACGGGCACATGGCCGCTGCGCTGGGCATAATCGACCTTGACGTTGGGAATGCTGTAGGGCTGATCGACAAAGCCGGTCACCGCCTGCGGATCGATGCCGTCCTTGAGCGGCAGTCGCGTCAGCGTGGCGATGATGGAAGGCGCAGCGATGCGCGCCGACCAGGCCACGGGATTGCCCGCGGCATCCAGGCCGGCCTTCATCTTCACCAGGCTGGCCGGGCGGTAAAAGCCGTGCTGCATGTCCTCCTCGCGCGTCCACAGCGATTTCACCGGCACGCCCGGCATGAGCTTTGCCAGGCGCACCGCCTGGCGGGTGTAGTCCTGGGTGCCGCGACGGCCGAAGCCCCCGCCGGCCTGCACGCGATGCACTTCCACGTTCTCCACCGGCACACCGGCCGCATCGGCCGCGGAGGCGAGCGAGGCCTCGGCGTTCTGCGTGGATACCCACACCTCCACCTTGTTGTCCTTGTAGAGCGCGGTGCAGCCCATGGGCTCCAGCGTGGCGTGGTTGAGATAGGGCGTGAAGTACTCCGCCTCCAGCACCTTGGCCGCCGAGGCAAAGCCCTGCTCAACATTGCCGGCGGTCTTGGCCACCGGCAGGTCGTTCTGCGCCAGGCCATGCTTGAAGGTCTCCATGATGCTGGCACTCGACACCTTGCCGTTGGCACCCTCGTCCCACTCCACCGGCAACAGCTTCAGCGCCTCCTTGGCGCGCCACCAGTTGTCCGCCACCACGGCGACGAAGTCACCCATGTCGTGCGCCTTGATGATGCCGCGGCGGCCCTGGATTTTCGCCGCATCCATGGACTTCACCTTGCCGCCGAACACCGGGCACTGCGCCACCGCGGCGTAGACCATGCCGGGCAGTTGCGTGTCGATGCCGTAGCGCTGCTTGCCGCGCACGGTGGTGGGGATGTCGAAGCGCGGCATGGACTTGCCGATGAGCGTCCAGTCCTTGGGGTCCTTCAACTTCACGTCCTTGGGGAGCGGCAGTTTGGACGCGGCCTCGGCCACCTTGCCGAAAGACAGTGTTCGGCCCGACGCACCATGACGGATGATGCTGTTGGCCGCGGTGCATTCGGATGCGGGCACCTGCCACTCCTGCGCGGCCGCCGCGATCAGCATTTCACGCGCGGTGGCGCCGCCGCGGCGCAGATACTCCTGCGAGGAGCGGATAGTCTGGCTGCCGCTGGCGTTCATGGCGCCCCAGGCGCGCTTACTCACCGCGTTGGCCTGGGCCGAGACGTATTCCACGCGCACCTTGCTCCAGTCGCAGCCCAGTTCCTCGGCCACCAGCATGGGCGCAGAGGTGAGGCTCCCCTGGCCCATCTCGGAGCGGGCGTAGCGGATCACCACGCTGTCGTCGGGGGCGACCAGCACCCACAGGTTGATCTGCCTGGCGGCGTTGGGCGCAGCCGTGCCGCCCTGGCTGCCCTGGGCCAGCACGGGTAGATGGATGCCGACGGCGAGGCCCCCGCCGACTGCAGCGGAGGTTTTCAGGAAGTCGCGGCGCGAGGTAGAAAACTTTGCTTTCATGGCGTTCTCCTCAGGCCTTGGAGGCTTTGGCAGCAGCGGGCTTGGCCGGCGCGGGTTTGGCTGACGAGGTGCCAGCAGCCGCCTTGGCGGCGGCGTGGATGGCGGGCCGAATGCGCGCATAGGTGCCGCAGCGGCAGATGTTGGTCATGGCCTCGTCGATGTCCTTGTCCGTGGGCCTGGGTTTCTTGCGCAGCAGCGTCACCGCCGCCATGATCTGCCCGGACTGGCAGTAGCCGCACTGCGGCACCTGGTGGTCTATCCAGGCCTGCTGCACCGGATGCAGCCTGCCGTTCTGCTCCAGGCCCTCGATGGTGACGATGCGCTTGCCCGCCGCCGCCGACACCGGATAGGAGCAGGAGCGCACCAGCTCGCCGTTCACCTGCACCGAGCAGGCGCCGCACATGGCGATGCCGCAGCCGTACTTGGGACCCTTTTCGTCCAGCACGTCGCGCAGCACCCACAGCAGGGGCATCTCGCCCTCGACGTCCGCTTCGCACGGTTTTCCGTTGACAGTGAACTTGAACATCCGTGCTCTCCTCGATTCGTTGTAGTACACCCGATCAGGGGCTGCGCAATGTAGCCCGGGAGCTCCCGGTGGTCAACGCGTCTGGACAGGCAAATATTCCGTCGCTGGTTTGTGCGCCACAGCCCCCTGTGGCAGACTGACAAGCGCTGTTACGAATACGCTGAAGGCTGCAGGCCGGAGCGCCGGTGGAACGCTTGTCATGTCCACCACGCACCAAAAAAAGAGGAGGAGGAAATTCATGAAACGCATGACTTTGAATTTCGGTTTGCTGCTGTCGTTATTCCTGCTGGTCAGCATGAGAGGCGCGCTGGCGGCTGATGCGCCCGGCGCGCCCAGTGCGGCCAGGCGCAGCCTGCCTGTATTTGAACTCGATCCCTCGTGGCCCAGGATCCCGCCGAAATTGCTGCTCGGCGGCCCGTCAAGCGTGGCCATCGATGCTCAGGACAATGTGTGGATTCTGCACAGGCCGCGCACACTCAAGCCGGAACAGCGCGCCCAGGCGGCACCGCCCGTCGTTGTCTTTGACAGCAGCGGCAACTTTGTCAAGGCCTGGGGTGGCGCCGGCGCCGGGTACGATTGGCCGGAACGCGAGCACGGCATCCACATCGACTACAAGGGGTTCGTCTGGCTGGGCGGGAACTATTGTCCCCTGCCCGGGGATGTCGGACTCAAGCCGGTGACCGATGACGCCTACCTGAAATTCACGCAGGACGGCAAGTTCGTCCTGCAGATCGGACGCAGCAACCAGAGCAAGGGCAATGCCGACACGGCCAATGTGCATCGCGCGGCCGATGCATGGGTGCATCCACCAACCAATGAACTGTTTGTCGCTGACGGCTACGGCAATCACCGCGTCATCGTGTTTGATGCCGATAGCGGCGCGTTCAAGCGCATGTGGGGCGCCTTCGGCAACAAGCCGGTGGACAATGACAATTGCGAGACGGTGCGGCCACAGGGCGTCCAGGATCCTCAGGGGCCGCCGAATTTCAGCACGGTACACTCCCTACGCATTACCCGCGACGGCACCGTGTATGTAGCCGATCGTGAAAACCGGCGCGTCCAGATGTTCACGCATGAAGGCAAGTTCCTGAAGCAACTGGTCAGGACCGATTTGAACTTTGCCCTTGATTTATCATTATCATCAGATACGGATGAGCAATTCCTTTACGTAGGCACAAACAAGGGAATTATGATCATCGATCGAAAGACGATGGAGGCGATAGGCAATATCGAGCCCGCCGGTGTCATCACCGGCCATCACATCGCGACCGACTCCCGCGGGAATATCTACCTTGCGTCGCCCAGTGGCCAAAAGGTGCAGAAACTGGTGTTCAAGGGCATGGCGCCCGGTAACTGACCCGGGCCCGTTTAGGCAATAACGATTGACCGCGCATCGGTGCGTTACTACAGTGCAGGGCGCGAGGCAATTTTGTCATTCTTCCTGGAGGTGGGCATGAACGCATACCGGCTGTGCAGGACATTGATGGTGGTGGTATCCGCGGTTCTGGTTTCGTCCGCGGCATCGGCGCAGGGCGATACCTGCAAGAACCGCGGCCAGCTCGATACCATGTATTGCGACGAGAACCGCGATCTGGTCGCCGATGCGCCCACCGATGCGAAGCGCTGGAAGAACCCCTCCACCCTGGTTTTCACCTATACGCCGGTGGAGGATGCGGCAGTCTACGAGACGGCCTTCAAGCCCTTTCTCGATTACCTCGGCAAGTGCACCGCCAAGCGCGTGATCTATTACGCGGTGCAATCCAACGCCGCGGAAATCGAAGCCATGCGCGCCGGACGCCTGCACGTGGGTGGCTTTTCCACCGGACCGACCGGTTTCGCGGTCAACCTCGCCGGCGCGGTGCCCTTCGCCATCAAGGGCACGGAGAAGGAACTGCAGGGCTACAACCTCATCATGATCGTACGCCGCAGCAGCCCCTATCAGAAGCTGTCGGATCTGAAGGGCAAGAAAATCGCGCACACCTCACCCTCGTCGAACTCCGGGCACCTGGCGCCGCAGGTGCTGTTCCCGCCCGAAGGCATTGTTCCGGACAAGGACTACAAGGTGCTGTTCTCCGGCGGCCACGGGCAATCGGTGAAGGGCGTGGAGAGCGGCGACTACGACGCGGCGCCAGTGGCCTCGGATGTGTACACCCGGATGGCATCGCGCGGCGAGATCAAGGAGGGAGAATTCCGCATCATCTATCGCAGCCCGTTGTTTCCGACCTCCTCCTTTGCCTACGCCCACGACCTGGCGCCGGAGCTGGCGAGCAAGCTGACCAAGTGTTTCTACGATTACCGCTTTCCGGCGGAGATGCAGAAAACCTTCGGCGGCGCGGATCGCTTCTTCCCCATCACCTACCAGAAGGACTGGGCGGTGGTGCGCAAGATCGCCGAGGAAACCGGCACGCCGTTCAACCGCGCCGCCTACGAGAAGGAGTCGGCGCGCGAGGATGCGGCGCGTAAAAAGGCGCTGAGCGAGAAGAAATAGCGGTGCCCGCCGCATCACAGCCCGAAGCACAGCCCGACTCACAGCCGCAGGCCGATTCCCGGACCGCTGCGCTTGAAATTCGCGGCCTGAAAAAGGAGTACCGGCGCGGCGTACCGGTGCTGCATGACATCAATATCCGCATTCCGGGCCGCGGCATCACCGCGGTGATCGGCCCTTCGGGCACCGGCAAATCCACGCTGATCCGCTGCATCAACCGCCTGGTGGAGCCCACCGCCGGCCAGATCCTGTTCAAGGGGCTGGATCTCGCAACCCTGCGCGGCAAGGCGCTGCGCGAGGCGCGCCGCCGCATCGGCATGGTGTTCCAGGAATACAACCTCGTGGAGCGGCTCACGGTGATGGAGAACCTGCTCTCGGGGCGCCTAGGTTACGTGTCCCCGTTCAAGGCCTGGCTGCGGCGCTATCCTGCCGAGGACATCAGCGCCGCCTGGGAACTGCTCGACACGGTTGGCCTCGCCGCATTCGCCAACCAGCGCGCCGATGCGCTCTCCGGCGGCCAGCGCCAGCGCGTGGGCATTGCACGAGCGATCATGCAGCGCCCGGAATTGCTGCTGGCCGATGAACCGACATCGTCGCTCGATCCCAAGACCTCGGTGGAGATCATGGAACTGCTCGCCGGGCTTACGCAGGGCCGCGGTATTCCGGTGATCCTCAATATCCATAATGTGCCCCTCGCCCGCCGCTTTGCCGACCACGTGATCGGCATGTCGGGCGGCAGGGTGGTGTATGACGGCACACCCGAGGGCCTGGATGACACCCACCTCAAGGAGATCTACGGTGGCGAGGACTGGCTGGAATAGGGCGCCGGCCATGGCGCGCCATCCAGGAACGGCGCGTCATCCATGACCACCGCGCCATCCATGGATGCCGCGGTATCCGCCCGCCCGCCCGCCTTTGTGCCCAACTGGCCGGCGCGCATCGCCTGGATCGCGCTTGCCCTGTACGCCTGTTACGCGACCTCGATTCTCGATGTCAGCTGGGCGCGCTTCGTCACCGGCATCGACAACGGCATCCGCTTCATCGGCCGCATGCTGCCCCCGGACACCGAAGCCTCCAAGATGACGCTGATGCTGCGCGGCCTTTACGAGACGCTGGAGATCGCGGTGCTGTCCTCGGCGCTGGGCATCCTGCTGTCCCTGCCGATCGGGCTGCTCGCGGCGCGCAACCTCATGCCGCCGTGGCTGACCTGGCCGATGCGACTGCTGATCGCCCTGTGCCGCTCGTTTCACCAGGTGATCATCGCCATACTGTTCGTCAAAGCGGTGGGCTTCGGCGCCCTCGCCGGGATACTGGCGCTGACGGTGGCCTCCATCGGATTCATCGCCAAACTCTTCGCCGAGGCAATCGAGGAAATATCGGCAAAGCAGGTCGAGGCCATCCGCGCCACCGGCGCCTCGTTCATGAACGTGATTCTCTACGGCGTGCTGCCGCAGGTATTGACGCGCTTCGTGGGATTCGCCACCTACCAGTTCGATTCCAACATCCGCAACTCGACCATGGTCGGCATCGTCGGTGCGGGCGGCATCGGCGGCACCATGTTCGCCGCCTTCCAGAAATTCGACTATGACTACCTGCTGACCATCCTGCTGGCGATCATCGCCCTGATCATGGTGAGCGAAGCGCTGCAGAACTGGGTGAAGAAGGTCTACCAGTGAGCTTGCAGCCATGAGCCAACGTCAATGAGGCAGCGACAATGACTGCGGCCTCGCCCATCGAGCGCATCGAGCGTGAATGGCGGCGCCATACGCCGCGGCAGCGCCTGGCGCGCTTCGCGCTTTACTTCGGCCTGGTCGCCGCTTGCGTGGTGAGCCTGCGCACCCTGCAGATCATCCCGGAGTTTCTCTACGACGCGCCCGAGCAGATGGCCGACCTGCTGCGGCGCATGTGGCCGATAGAATGGGCCTACTATCCCAAGGGCGTGCATGAGGCGTTGATCGAGACGCTGCACATCGCCACGCTGGGCACGCTGCTTGCCATCCTGATGGCCGTGCCCCTGGGCCTGCTCGCGGCAAACAACATCACGCCGCACGCCGGCGTCAACTATTTTGCCAAGCTGCTGCTGGTATCTTCGCGCTCGGTGAATTCGCTGGTATGGGCGCTGCTGTTCGTCGCCGTCTTCGGCCCCGGGGCGCTGGCCGGCACCATGGCGATCGCGTTTCGCTCCATCGGTTTTGTCGGCAAGCTGTTCGGCGAGGCCATGGAGGAGGCGCGCCAGGGGCCGATCGAGGCGCTCAAGAGCGCCGGCGCGCCCTGGAGCAGCATCTACCTCAAGGGCTACTGGCCGCAGGTCGAACCGGCGTTCTGGGCCATTGCGCTGTTCCGCTGGGACATCAGCGTGCGCGAGTCAGCGGTGCTTGGGCTGGTGGGAGCAGGGGGCATCGGCATGGCGATCGATTCGGCGATGAACCTGTTTCAATGGGAGCGCGTGGCACTGATGCTGGTGGCGATTTTCGCGGTGGTGATCCTGGCGGAAATCGCGGTGACATTTCTTCGCAAGCGAATCATCTGACCCATGTGCCTGACCCCTCTATCGGCCGGCAAGCAGCAATTCGGCGAGTTCGCAGAAGCCCGCCCCACTGGCGGCATTGGTGACGTACTTCGGCTCGTGCTCCATGCTTCCGGCGAAGTCCCGCACATTGGCGACACCCACGGAAAGCGGGAAAAAGCCGAACATCGGCGCATCATTGGGTGAATCGCCGATGAACACGCAGGCGCGCGCATCGGCATCCGCATCCGTATCCGCATTAATGCCCAACTGCTCGCGCAGCAGCCGGCGCGACATCGCAAGCTTGTCGTAGCCGCCGAACCAGCCGTTGACGTGGATGGAACTGACTTTCGCGGTAAGGCCGCGCTGGCGCATCAGCATGGCGATGCGCTGCGCGGCATCGGCCGGCAGGCGCGGCACGTCCTCGCAATAATCGATGGCCAGGTCGGTCTCGCGGTAGGGCTGGTCGGCGGCGAGCGCGCTGCCCGGGACTTCGCGCAGGATTTCGCCGCCTATGGCGAGCAGTTCCCGGCGGCGGGTCTGGCGTATTGAATCGCCGTCCGCATAGACACGCGTCATTCTGTGGCGCCCCCGGTCGTGGCGGAAATAGAACGCGCCGTTTTCGCCCACCACCCCTGCCACCGGCCACATGCGCGCGATATGGTCGCACCAGCCGGCGGGGCGGCCGGTCACCGGCACTACGTGGATGCCCGCCAGGCTCAAGCGCTCCATGGCGGTGTAGGCGGCGGCGGTCAGATGCCCGTCAGTGGTGAGCGTGTCGTCGATGTCGCACAACACGACTGCGATCGCAGGCAGCGCAGCAGCGGGAATATCTGTTACGGGACGCATTGTTGCATTGTCACATTGTCATCGTCGGGCGTAGGCATTCAAAAGCTGTCCATCTCCATACTATCGTCTCTGCTGGCTGTGCTCTGCGGATTTTTTTGGCGTTGCGCTTGTTTGTGCGCCACAGTCCCCTGTGGCAGACTGGCAGGTGCTTTGGCGAATACGTTGCAAAGCGACCCGTCGCACCGTACAACCGCCACGTTTCCACATCCCTTCCAGACTGAAATCCATGCCCGAAACAAAGCAGGACGGCATCGTCATTCGCGGTGCGCGCCAGAACAACCTGAAGAACCTCACGCTGACCATACCGGGCCGGGAACTGGTGGTGGTGACCGGCGTGTCCGGCTCGGGCAAGAGCTCGCTGGTGTTCGACACGCTGTATGCCGAAGGCCAGCGCCGCTACGTCGAGACCTTCTCCCCCTATGCGCGCCAGTTCCTCGACCGCCAGGACCGGCCGCAGGTGGATTCGATAGAGGGCATCCCGCCCGCCATTGCCATCGACCAGACCAACCCGGTGCGCACCTCGCGTTCCACGGTGGGCACCATGACCGAGCTGAACGACCACGTGAAGCTCTTGTACGCGCGCGCGGCGCACCTGTTCTGCCGCGGCTGCGCCCAAGCCGTGAAGCGCGATTCGCCGGAGACCATCTGCGACGACATCGTGGCGCGTGCGAAGGAAGCAGGCGATTCACGCATCATGATCACCTTCCCGGTGCCGGTACCGAAGAATTTCAGGATCGAGGAAATCGAGCAGGCGCTGGCGGCGCAGGGCTACACGCGCTTTCACAGCAAGTCGAAGGAATTGCTGGAGGTGGTGCAGGACCGGCTGCGCGCCGGTACGGTGGCGGGCGAGCGCACGCGCGTCATCGAGGCGCTGGAGGCGGCGCTGCGCGTGGGGCAGGGGAAGGTAAATGTGTATGTGGTGGGGGAGGACGCCCTCACCCTCGCCGCCTGGCGCTACTCCTCCGACTTCCACTGCCCCGACTGCGACATCCACTACGCCGATCCGACGCCCAGCCTGTTCTCCTTCAACTCGCCGGTGGGCGCCTGCGAGACCTGCCGCGGCTTTGGCCGGATCATCGGCATCGACTTCGGCCTCATCGTGCCCGATGAAGCCAAGACCCTGCGCCAAGGCGCGGTGCGGCCCTGGCAGACGCCCAGTTTCAAGGACTGCCAGGACGATCTGCTCAAGTACGCGCCCAAGCGCGGCATCCCGCTCGATACGCCCTTTCGCGATCTCAGCCCCGCGCAGCGCCACTGGGTGCTGGAAGGCGAACCGGAGTGGGTGAGCTGGAAGAAGTCCTGGCCCGGCACCTGGTATGGCGTGGCGCGCTTTTTCAAGTGGCTGGAGACCAAGTCCTACAAGATGCATGTGCGCGTGCTGCTCTCCAAGTACCGCGCCTACACCCCCTGCACCGATTGCGGCGGCGCGCGGCTCAAGCCCGATGCCCTGCTGTGGCGGCTGGGGACGAAGGAGGATGCCGAAATAGGGGACAGACCACCATTTCTCCCGAGAAATGGTGGTCTGTCCCCTATTTCCCTGCCCGGCCTCACCGTGCACGACCTGATGCTGCTGCCCATCTCGCGCGTACGCGAGCTGATGGACTCGCTGCATCTGCCGGCGCCGCTGGATGAAGCCACCGACCTGCTGCTCACCGAGATCCGTTCGCGGCTGAAGTACCTGTGCGAAGTGGGCCTGGCCTATCTCACGCTGGACCGTCAGTCGCGCACGCTCTCCGGCGGCGAGGTGCAGCGCATCAACCTCACCACGGCGCTGGGCACCTCGCTGGTGAACACCCTCTTCGTGCTGGATGAGCCCTCCATCGGCCTGCATCCGCGCGACATGGGCCGGGTCATCGCCGTGATGCATCGCCTGCGCGACGCCGGCAACTCGCTGGTGGTGGTGGAACACGATCCGCAGATCATGTTCGAGGCCGACCGCATCCTGGACATGGGCCCCGGCCCCGGCGAGCGCGGCGGCGAGGTGGTGTTCTACGGCACGCCGGACGAGCTGCGCTCGGCCAACACGCTCACCGGCGATTACCTCTCGGGGCGCAAGAAGGCCAGCATCAGCCTGTCGAACAGTCTGATCGGCCGGGTGGGGAAGATCCACCCGGAAAGACTGCAACTGCTGGGCGCCACCGAGCACAACCTGAAGAACATCGACCTCTCCATCCCGCTGGGCGAGCTGGTGTGCATCACGGGCGTGTCCGGTTCCGGCAAATCCACGCTGGTGCAGGACGTGCTCTACGCCGCCCTGCAAAAGGCCAAGGGCAAGCCCACCGAGACGCCGGGCGCGCATCGCGCGCTGCTTGGCCACGAGCTCATCGGCGAAGTGGTGATGGTGGACCAGACGCCCATTGGCCGCACCACGCGCTCCAATCCGGCGAGCTACGTCGGCGCCTGGGACGCCATCCGCAATCTGTATGCACGCACCGCATTGGCCAAGGAGCGCAAGTACACGCCAGGCACCTTCAGCTTCAACTCCGGCAATGGCCGTTGCCCCACCTGCGGCGGCAACGGCTTCGAGCACATCGAGATGCAGTTCCTGTCCGATGTCTACCTGCGCTGCCCCGATTGCGACGGCAAGCGCTTCCGCGCCGAGGTGCTGGAAGTCAGCCTGCGCGGCCGCTCCATTGCCGAAGTGCTGGACATGACGGTGTCGGAGGCGCTGAATTTCTTTTCGCTGCCGGGCGAAGAGGAAGTGGCCCGGGTGCTCAAGCCGCTGGCGGATGTGGGACTGGAATACCTCAAGGTGGGCCAGCCCGTGCCCACGCTCTCAGGCGGCGAGGCGCAGCGGCTGAAGCTGGCCGGGCATCTGGCGGAGGCAACTGCGTCCGGATCGACCAGACGCTCTAAGACCGTCACCCCCGCGAAAGCGGGGGTCCAGGGACTTTCGTCGCAGACCACAAAGTCGCTGGATTCCCGCTTTCGCGGGAATGACGGTAACAAGGGCAAGTTGTTCCTCTTCGACGAGCCCACCACCGGCCTGCACTTCGACGACGTGGCCAAGCTGCTGCGCGCCTTCGGCCAGTTGCTGGAGGCCGGGCACTCGCTGGTGGTGATCGAGCACAACCTGGATGTTATCGCCGCCTCGGAATGGATCATCGACCTCGGTCCGGAAGGCGGCGATGCCGGCGGCGAGATCGTGGCGCAGGGCACGCCGGATGACATCCGCGCCGCCTCATATGCCAACCCGGCCTCGCACACCGGACGCGCCCTGCTCGAGTACGACATCGCGCTGGCCAGCCCGGCCCGGAATGCCGCCGGCGCCACAGCCATGACAACAATTGCCATGGACAAGTCCGTACATAAAGGACTTGATCACGAAACTATTAGTATTCGCCACGCCCGCGAGCACAACCTCAAGAACATCAGCGTGGAGATTCCGCGCGACAAGTTCACCGTCATCACCGGCGTGTCGGGCTCGGGAAAATCCACCCTGGCCTTCGACATCCTGTTCAACGAAGGCCAGCGCCGCTACCTGGAATCGCTCAACGCCTACGCCCGCCAGTTCGTGCAGTCGGCGGCGCGGCCGGACGTGGACGCCATCTTCGGCATCCCGCCCACGGTGGCCATCGAGCAGCGCACCAGCCGCGGCGGGCGCAAGTCCACCGTGGCCACGCTCACCGAGGTGTATCACTTCCTGCGCCTGCTCTACGTGAAGCTGGGCACGCAGTACTGCCCGGACTGCAATGTGCCCATCGAGCCGCAGAGCTTCGATGCCATCGCCGCGCGCATCCTCAAGGACTACCGCGGCAAGCATATCGGCCTGCTGGCGCCGCTGATCGTCAACCGCAAGGGCTTCTACACCGATCTGGCCAAGTGGGCGCGCGGCAAGGGCTACGACTTCCTGCGCGTGGACGGCGAGTTCCTGCCCACCGCCAAGTGGCCGCGCCTGGACCGCTTCAAGGAACACAGCATCGAGCTGCCGGTGGCCGACCTCATGGTCACGCCGCAAGGTGGCGGCGAGGCCGAACTGCGCACGGCGCTTGCCACCGCGCTGGAACACGGCAAGGGCATCATCTACCTCCTCACCGGGCTGGACGAGCTGAAGAGCCTGGCCGCGGCCTCGAAGGAACCGAAGGTGGAGGCCGACACGCCGCTGCGCGTCTTCTCCACCAAGCGCGCCTGCCCCTCCTGCGCCCGCAGCTTCCCCGAACTGGACCCTCGGCTTTTCTCCTTCAACTCCAAGCACGGCTGGTGCACGGCCTGCTTCGGCACGGGCCTGAAACTTACCGGCTTCGAGTGGGACGAGGAGCGCGAGAACGCCGGCGACCAGGGCCATGTGCTCGACTCCTGGCTGGAGTGGCTGGAGATCGAGGAAAACTGCCCCTCCTGCGACGGCCTGCGCCTGAACAAGGAAGCACTGGCCGTGCGCTGGCAGGACCAGTCCATCGCCGCGCTCACCAGCCAGGCCATCGACAAGGTGGAGCAGGTGTTCAACGGCATCGCGCTGGAAGGCCGCGAGGCCGCCATCGCCCAGGACAGCGTGGCCGAGCTGACCTCGCGCCTGGGCTTTTTGAAGCAGGTGGGCCTGGGCTATCTGGCGCTGGACCGCTCCGAGCCCACGCTCTCCGGCGGCGAGGCGCAGCGCATCCGCCTGGCCGCGCAACTGGGCTCCAACCTGCGCGGCGTGTGCTACATCCTGGATGAACCCACCATCGGCCTGCACCCGCGCGACAACCAGATCCTGCTCGACACGCTGGAGGCGCTGGAGAAAAAGGGCAACACCCTGGTGGTCGTTGAACACGATGAGGACACCATCCGCCGCGCCGCGCACGTCATCGACCTGGGGCCGGGCGCCGGCAAGGTAGGCGGCTATGTCATCGGCAGCGGCACGGCGGCCGAACTGATGGCCAACCCCGATTCCATCACCGGGCGGTTCCTCAAGCACCCGCTGATGCATCCGCTGCATCCACCGCGCGCGGTCACATCGTCGATGCCCGCCATCAGCATAGAAGGCGCGGACCTGCACAACCTGAAGAAGGTCAACGCGCGCCTGCCGCTGGGGCGGTTGACCGTGCTCACCGGCGTGTCAGGCTCGGGCAAATCCACACTGGCGCGCGACGTGCTGCACGACAACCTCGCGCGCCTGGTCGCCGCCGCGCGCGACCGCAAAGGTTCACCCCCCATCACCGGCTGCAAGAACATCAGCGGCTGGGAAGCCGTGGGCCGCGTCCTCGAAGTGGACCAGACCCCCATCGGCAAAACGCCGCGCTCCTGCCCCGCCACCTACGTGGGTTTCTACGACGCCATCCGGCGCCTGTTCGCCGAGGCCAACGAGTCGCGCATGCGCGGCTGGACCGCCAGCCGGTTTTCGTTCAACACCAAGGGTGGAAGGTGCGAGGAATGCGAAGGCCAGGGCGTCCGAAAAATCGAGATGAGCTTCTTGCCCGATGTGCGCGTGCTGTGCGATGCCTGCCGGGGAGCTCGGTTTAATCCGGAGACCTTGTCGGTACAGTGGAAGGGCAAGTCCATCGGGGATGTGCTCACCATGAACGTGGATGAGGCGGTCGAGTTCTTTTCTGCACACACCTCCATCCATCATGCGCTGAGGTTGTTGCAGGATGTGGGGCTGGGATATTTGACGTTGGGGCAGCAGAGCCCGACGTTGTCTGGAGGAGAAGCTCAGCGCATCAAGCTCGTCACCGAACTCTCCAAGGTGAAAGTGCTGGACATCCCACCCCCGCGCACCGAGAACCCTCCCCTGCTTGCGGGGGAGGGCAGGGTGGGGGCACGAAAACCCACCAAGAAACAACGCGAAGCCGCCGCAGCAAGAGAGCGAGCCAGTATCTCCATCCCCGCCTCGCGCCAATATTCGAAAATCGGCCACAACACCCTTTACGTGCTAGACGAGCCTACAGTCGGGCTGCACATGGCTGATGTGGAGAAGCTGATTCGTGTGCTGCATCGGCTGGTAGATGCCGGGAATACGGTGGTGGTGATCGAGCACAACCTGGATGTTATGGCCGATGCGGACTGGATTATTGATCTAGGGCCGGAGGGTGGGGATGCGGGCGGAAGGATTGCGGCGCAGGGCACGCCGAAAGAGTTAGGCGCGGCGCCGGAGAGGTCGCATACGAGTCGGGTGTTGGGGGAGTTTTTGGAAGAGCGGAGTGCATAGGAGCTCCAACCTAAATGTCACCCCTCACCGCCCGGATGGTGGTCGATTTGCCTTTGTAGATGTACGACATGTTGCGGGTGCAGCGCACCAGTTTCGCTTTACAACAGGAGGAGCATTTCATGCTCACAGCTCCTTAAACGACCTCAAGCAGCAACCTTCGACTTGCCTCCCAGCGCCCGCTGCAGCTCCTGGCGAGTACCACCACTCGCAAAAAATGCCCGCACAATCAAATCTAGCGATACCGACGGATCACCCGTCTCCAGTTTGGCCACCCGCGACTGGCTGGACCCCATGCGCTGGGCGAGATCTATCTGGGACAGACCGCGCTTCTGGCGGGACTGCCTGACTGCGTCGACCAGGGACAGCTTCAGGTCCACCAGCATGGTCTCTTCATCGCTCAGGCCGAGAAACTCCCCGACGCCCCCGGTCTTCCATCCGGCGGCATGCAGTCTTTTCAATTTTGCGGTACTCATGGTTCGGCTCCTGTAACAGTCATGCGGATGCGAACAGCTTCAGTCGCGACCTGCAGGTATCAATCACGGACTTGGGCGTCTGGTTCGTGGTCTTGGCAAAAACTTCAAGAATGACGATCGCTTCGGTATCGACGTGGTACACGATGCGCCACGTCCTGTTCTCGTCGCGTACTCTCAACTCATGACAGGCCGCGCCGATCGAGGGCATGGGGCGGGAGTGCGGGAGCGGAATGTTTTCGCCCCGCTGCAGGCGGCGCAGAAGCACGCCGGCTTCGACCCTGGCTGCAGACGAAAATGGCGGCGTTCTGACCTCTCCATGCAGCCACGCCAATGGTTTGTCAGGCATGAGCGGAAGTATATGTCGGATATGACATAGAGACAAGCATCACTGCATCTGCAGCATCCCCTCAGCCCGCTGGTTGATCACTCTCTTATGCTTTCGTCTTCCCACCCAATATCCTGTCCGCCTTCTGCTCATACGCGTAATACCCGAGGTATTCGTACATCTCCTCGCGCGTCTGCATCATCCCGATGACGTTCTTGACGCTGCCATCGCGCAGAATCGCCTGGTACACCTTCATCGCCGCAGCAGCCATGGCGCGAGCAGCCGACATCGAAAATATCGCGGCCGATACACCTGCGCCGCGCAGTTCGTCGAGCGTGAATGACGGGGTCCTGGAAAACTCGGCCAGGCTGGCGACCACCGAGTGCGGGCGGTCGATTGCGTCGACGAACGCGCGGTACTGCGCAAGCTCGCTGCACGCTTCGGGCAATACCATGTCGGCGCCGGCTTCCATGTAGGCGCAGGCGCGATCGACGGCAGCGGACAGACCCTCCAGCGCCAGCGCATCGGTGCGGGCGCAGATGAAGAACGACGGATCGGTTCGCGCATCGACCGCCGCCTTGATGCGGCCGATCATCTCTTCCTTGGGCACGACCGCCTTGCCGGGCTGGTGGCCGCAGCGCTTCAGTTGCACCTGGTCTTCGATGTGCATCGCCGCGGCGCCATCCTTGATGAGGCCTTTCACCAGCCGCGCGATGTTGAGCTCGCTGCCGAATCCGGTTTCCGCGTCGACCAGGACCGGGAGCGGGCACACATCCGTGATGCGGCGAACGGCAT
>CAXNIK010000038.1:0-16194 GCA_964202115.1 Burkholderiales bacterium | reverse complement strand
TCATCCATCTGGCACCGGAAGAGCCGGCGCTGCGCCTGCGCGCGGGCAGCGAGGGCCTGGAGGCCATCGTGCTGAACTTCCCGCAACGCATTCCCGTGATCGATGCGCCGCGCAAGAAGTCCGCGGACCATCAAAGCTGGCACTGCACCCTCTGTGATTTTGTCTATGACGAGGCCGAAGGGCTGCCTGCGGAGGGCATAGCCGCCGGCACGCGCTGGGCCGATGTGCCCGCGGACTGGACCTGCCCGGATTGTTCCGCGGGCAAGGACGGCTTCGAGAAGCTCGAGTTCTGATCAATCACGCCAATCACGCCAATCACGCCAATCACGCCAATCACGTATTGGGGGGGGAGGAAACATGGAATTCGGACTCACCTGGGCCAAGATCAACGAGATGGAGTACGTCACCCGCGCCGAAGACGCCGGGTACACCCATCTGTGGGTCACCGACAGTGGCCTCATCCGCTCGGACAGCTTCGCCATGATGACCCTGGCGGCGATGACCACCAAACACATGACCGTGGGCACCGGCGTGGCCGTGCCCGGGCTGCGCCTCGCGCCGGTGCTGGCCGGGGGTGTGGCCACGGTCAACCGCATCGCCCCGGGGCGGGTGTTCTGCGCCATGGGCACGGGCAACACCGGCATGCGCATGCTGGGCCGCAAGCCCATGCGCCTGAAGGACTTCGAGCAGTACGCGCGCACTGTGAAGGGCCTGCTCACCGATGGGGAAGCGGACTATCCGAACCAGGCGAACCAGGCGAACCAGGCGAACCAGGACAAGCCGCACAAGATCCGCTTCATGCTCACCGACAAGGGCTACGTCAACATCAAGGACCCGATCCCGCTCATCCTGGCCGGCTACGGCCCCAAGGCCCAGGCGCTGGCCGGGGAGATCGCTGACGGCCTCACCACCGCCATTCCCCGCGCCGGAGATCTGGATTCAATCTGGGCCAATGTGAAAACCGGCGCGGCCAGGAGCGGGCGCTCGCTGGAGAACTTCCATCTGTCGGTGCGCCTGAACATCGCCGTGCTGGAGAAGGGCGAGGCGGTGACCTCTGATCGCATCGTGGATGAGTTCGGCCCGGCCATCATGACCGCGGTGCACTCCACCATGGACCGGCACCTGGAGTACGGCGAGGATCCGCCCGACTTTCTCAAGCCCATATGGAAGGACTATCTAGCCTTTCACATGTCGCGCCCGGCGGACAAGCGCCAGCAGATGATGCACGAGAGCCACAACGCCTATGTCGCCGCCGACGAGCGGCGCTTCGTCACCGAGGAGATGATCCGCAAATTCTGCGTGGTCGGCGATCCCGGCGCGATCGTCGAGCAACTGAAGGAAATGGAACGCCGCGGCGTGAAGCAGTTGATGTGCAACTTCCCTCTGGAGCGCGGCTACCAGATGGTGCAGGACTACTCCCGCAACATCATTCGCAGAATGTAGGCGGCGGGCAGCGGCGCATCGAGGAACAATCGGAGCAATCATGGGCCTGGACCGCATAGACACGCAGGACTTCTTCATCCCCAGCAGCAAGGGCGAGGACGAGCTCAAAGGCGGCAGCACCCGGCTGTCCTCGGTGGCGCTGGAACTGCTGGTGCTGTTTGACGGCAAGCTCAACCTCGGAGAGGTCATCACCAGGTCAGGGCACGATTACAACCAGACGCACGCCACGGTGCAGTCCCTGGCCAGCGAGGGATTTCTTGAAATGTCCCCTGGCCTGATCGGGGACATCGACTTCAGCTACTTCTTCGGGTCGGCGCCGGCGGCACCCACGGCCGAGGCGGTGGCCGGTGCCGGCGCTGAAGCCGACAGCGGCGCACAGCGCCTGAGCCTGGACGGCTACTACGTCAGCATCGCGCGCCGCGCCGTGGACAAGAAGCGCGCCGCCAATGCGCCGGCCATATCGGTGCTGGCCATCGAGGACGAACTCGAAATGCAGCGCATGCTGCGCTTCCTGCTGACCGAGGCGGGCTTCGCGCCGCGTCTGGCGGGCAACCGAAACGAGATCGTCGCGGCGCTGCGCACCGTGCCTTCGCCCGATGTCATCCTGCTGGACATCATGCTGCCCGATGCCGACGGCTTCGACATTCTCGCCAAGGTCAAGCAGCACCCATCACTGAAGACCATTCCCGTGATCATGCTCACCGCCAAGGCCACGCGCGAGGATGTGCTGCGCGGCCTGGCGGGCGGCGCCGACGGCTACATCACCAAGCCCTTCGATCACGACATCCTGATCGCAGGGGTGAAGGCGGTGCTTGGACTGCACTGAGGGGGCTGCATTGAGGGGGCTGTACCGAAGGGGCTGCACCGAAGCTTGCGCTCAGGCCTGCTTCTCGGCCTTGCTGGCAAACAGCATGTCGCGATTGGCAGCACCTGGCGGCACCATGGGATATACGTGGGCATTCACGTCGATTCCGGCGCGAATCAAGGCTGGCCCGGGCTTGCTCATTTCGGCCGACAGTGCGGCCAGCGGATCGGCCTCATCATCCAGGTCCACGCCCCGTAGGCCAAAAGCGCGCGCGATGGCGGTGAAGTCGGGCCGACAGTCATAGCGCGAGGCGAAAATGCGGCGCCCGTAGAACAGCGTCTGCTGCTGGTTAACCAGTCCGAGCGAAGCATTATCCATGAGCACGATCTTGATGTTGACCCCGCACTCGGCCGCGGTGGCCAGTTCCTGGATATTCATGAGCAGGCTGCCGTCTCCGGAAAAGCACACCACGGTGCGCCCGGGGCACGCGAGTGCTGCGCCGATGGCAGCAGGCATTCCAAAACCCATGGTGCCCAGGCCACCGGAGGTGATCCACTGGCGCGGGCGTACCAGCGGATAGGACTGCGCCGCCCACATCTGGTGCTGTCCCACGTCGGTGGTGATGATGGCCTCGTCGCCGGCACAGTTGGCCACGGCGCGTATCAGGCCGTAATGCGAGCGCGCATCATCCGCACCGGGCATGGCCAGCGGAAACTCGCGCTTGAGTTCTCCGACGCGCGCCAGCCAGGGTTCACGCATCTGCGGGGCGATCCGTGGCAGCAGGGCCTCCAGCACGCTGCGCGCGTTGCCGACTATGGGCAAGGTTGCCGTCTTGATCTTGTTCAGTTCGGAGGCGTCGACGTCGATGTGGATGATGGCTGCATTGGGGCAGAAGGCGCTCACTTTGCCGGTGGCGCGGTCATCGAAGCGCGCGCCCACGGCGATGAGCAGGTCGCATTCCTCGAGGACGAGATTGGTGCAGGGCGCCGCGTGCATGCCCAGCATGCCCAGGGAGAGCGGATGGTCATGTGCCAGCACGCCCAGCGCCATCAGCGTCATGGTCGTGGGCAGCGAGGCCTTCTCGGCGAGCATCGCCGCCTGCACCGCGGCACCGCTATGCACCACGCCGCCACCGAGGTAAAGCACCGGCCGCTGCGCGGCGGCAATCATCTCGGCGGCGCGCGCCAGGTTTTTCTCGGGTAGGCGCGGCGGCGGTGCAGCGCGGCCCGGCTCGGGCCAGTGAGTGACCTCGATGGTCGCAGCGAGCACGTCCTTGGGTATGTCGACGAGCACCGGCCCTGGCCGGCCGCTCAGGGCGATGCTGAACGCGCGCGGAATCACCTCGAGCAGGCTGGCCGTGTCCTGCACCAGGAAGTTGTGCTTGGTGATGGGCATGGTGATGCCCATGGTGTCTACTTCCTGGAAGGCATCGGTACCAATCATGGCGCGCGGCACTTGCGCGGTGATCGCCACCAGTGGAATGGAGTCGAGTTTGGCATCGGCGATGGCGGTCACCAGGTTGGTCGCGCCTGGGCCCGAGGATGCGGCGCACACCGCCGCTTCGCCGGTGGCACGCGCCCAGCCCTGGGCGATGAAGCCGGCACCCTGTTCGTGGCGCGCCAGCACGTGCCGGATGCACTCCGACTGCGACAGCGCGTCGTAGAAGGGCAGGATGGCCCCGCCCGGTATGCCCGCGATCATGCGCACGCCTTGGCGTTCCAGCAGGCGCACGACGATCTGGGCGCCGGTGAGGGTTTCAGGGCGGGCGGCCGATGTGGTGTCGGCGGACCTCTCTTGAGTGGCGGCGTCGGGGCTGGGGCAGAGCGTTGCGTTCATGCTGATCTCCAATGTTTTGCCGGAGACCGGAGGGGCAAACAAAAACCCCGCCGGTTTTGGCCGGCGGGGTTTGTTTGATCTGTGTTTCTGTTCAGGTTTCGATCATACAGCCGCCGGCCGGTCGGGAAGTACGACCGTTACCAGTACGACTACAGGGGTAATGCTGTTCGATTCGCGCAGGGCCGCGATGGCGCCGGTGTGGAGCGCGAAGTGCCGGGATGAATTGTGGATCGAGGCATACATGGCCATGATTATGGGGCAGGAGCACCATGCTGCGCAAGCGGCAAGGGCCGCCGGCAAGGGCCGCTGAAAGGCCTGGCCGTTGTGCCCTAACCGCCACGCGTGTAGATTGGTTTCGACGCGCAGAACAGAGCAAAAGACAACAGGAGGACAAGCCTATACCAGGGCCAACCCGGACAAGCTCAATTTCGCCACGATAGGCGCGGGCAGTTCGGTGCATATGGCCGGTGCGGCACACTAGCCTCCAAACCTTGATATCAATCACACTGCTTTGCCAATCAGGTTAAAGATGCTTGCCTAATATTGATCATATCATTCAACCGGACCGGCGGCTGCAGCAAGTTACGGCGCCGCGACCCCGGCATCCTTCACCGCCTTGCCCCAGTTGGCCCAGTCGGCTTTGACGAAGGCCTCGGCTTCCTCGGGTGTGCTGGTGGCCGGCTCCACGCCCAGCCGGCCCAGTTGTTCCTGCACGTCCTTCAGGCGCATGGCCTTGATGATCTCCTCGTTCAGGCGGGTAACGATGGGGCGCGGCGTGCCGGCCGGGGTGAGGATGGCGAACCACTGCGGAATGTCCAGCCCCGGAAAGCCCGATTCGGTGAACGTGGGCACATCGGGCAGCAGCGAATTGCGCTTCGAGCCGGTGACGGCCAGCGTGCGCAGCTTGCCCGAGCGGTGCAGCGGCAGGCTGGTCACCATCGGCGCGAACAGCATATGCACGCGCTCGGCCATCAGATCGGCTATGGATTCGGTGGTGCCCTTGTAGGCCACCGGCACGATGTCGACGCCCGCGGCCTTCTTGAGGGTTTCCAGCAGGAAGAATCCGGCCGTGGTGTTGCCGCCGGTGGCGCCGCTCAGGGCGCCGGGCCTGGCTTTGGCCATGGCTACCAGTTCCGGCATCGACTTGGCGGAGAACGTGGCCGGCACCACCAGGGTGTAAGGCAGCTTGCCCAGCAGCGACACCCCGGTGAAACTGCCCACGGTGTAGGGCAGCTTGTTCAAGTGCATGTTGAGGGTGAAGCTGCTGCTGGCGATGAATATCGTGTAACCATCCGCCGGGGCCTTGCTGGCCGCCTCGGCCGCGATGTTGCCCGATGCGCCGGCGCGGTTCTCGGCAATGATGGGCTGGCCCATGCTTTCGGCCATTTTCGCTCCGAGGGCGCGGCCGATGACGTCATTGCCGGTGCCGGGCGGAAAGGGAATGATCATGGTGATGCCCCTGGCCGGATAGGCCTGGGCCAGCGCCGTGCCCTGGTTGAGGGCCAAGGTGAAGGCGAAGGCGAAGGCCAAGGTGAGCGATGCTGCAAGGATGGCACGTACCTTCATGTTTCTTCCTTCTTCAATTGGCTCAAATCACGAACTGCTCCATGAACCTGTGCACCGGCATGGCTTCCAGCTTCTCCTGGTCGGCAAAAAGCCCGATGAGCCCGTCATGCCGCAATGGCGGATATCGACGCGCGATGTGCCGTTTGAACTTCTCCTCGACCATGCGCACCCCTTCCGTGCGGCGCCGCGGATGGCCGATGGAGTATTCGACTTCCACGGCCTGAGTGCTTGAGCCATCGGCGAAATGCACCTGCACGCAATTGGCCTTGGAACGCTTGGCCGGATCGAGCACATCGCGCGAGTAGCGCGGCTCCTCCTCCACCGTCATCACGTCGCGTAGCGCATCGATGCGTGCATCGGCGGCGAACTCGTCGCTGAAGCTGTCCACGTCCAGCACGCCGTGTATCAGCCCGACCGCGACGATGTACTGCACGCAGTGATCGCGCGCCGCCGGGTTGGTGAGCGGGCCCTTCTTGTCCATGATGCCCATCAGCCGGCTCTGGGTCCTGATGGTGATGGCGCGGATGTCGGCGATGCGCTCCCTGACCAGCGGGTGCAGCCGGGTGGCGCATTCCACGGCAGTCTGGCCGTGGTTGCCCGCCGGCACGTATTTGAACACCACGTTCTCCATGACGTAGCTGCCATAGGGTTGGCTGAAATTGAAAGGCTGGCCCTTGTACAGCACGTCGTAGAAGCCATGCTTCTTTGCGCTGAGCACGGTGGGTATGCCCATCTCGCCGCGGGTGGCGATGGTGGCCAGTTCCACCGCGCGCCGCGCTGTGTCGCCGGCCGCCCAGCCCTTGCGCGAGCCGGTGTTCTCGCCCTGGCGATAAACCTTGAGCATGGCGCCGTCGGCCCAGGCGTGGGACAGGGCGCTGAGAATTTCATTCCTTCCCCCGCCCAGCAACTGCGTGGCTACGGCCGTGGCCGAGATGCGCGTCAGCAGCAGGTAGTCGTAGCCGGCGAAGCTGTTCTGCAATTGCAGCCCGCCCTGGATCTCGTAGGCCCTGATCATGGCCGTCAGCACCTCGCGCATCAGTATGGGCGGCTCGCCCTGGGCCACGCGGCTGCGGCTGAGATGGTCGGCGATGGAGAGAATGGCGCCCAGGTTGTCCGAAGGATGGCCTCCTTCCACGGCGGTGAAGCTGTCGTTCATCTCCAGCCAGCGCGCCGCGGTGCCGAAGTTGAAGGCCGCGGTGGCTGGATCGAGTTCGAACTGCGTTCCGGGCACCCGTGCTCCGTGCGGGCAGGTCATGCCCGGCACCGGTGGTCCCAGCAGCTTGATGCACTCGGGCACGTTCATCGCTGCCACGGCACAGCCCATGGTATCCATGAGCACGTAGCGCGCCATGCGATAGGCCTCGGGACTGTCGACCTTGTAGTCGAGCAGGTAATCGGCAATGTCGTTCAGAACCTGGTCGTAGTCCTGTTGTGCGTGGGCGCTCGACATCATTCGCCCAGAGGCATTGACAGCATCCAGCGTCCGAACATGAACTCCTCCTTAACTGGGGTCAGGTCTTGCATCTTGCGCGACTTTGAAGTCGCCGATGTCGGCCGTGTGGTCGGCCGGCTTGTTTTGATGCAGCACGGCCATTGTATGCTTGGGTATGCCTGGCTGAAAGCGCCGGTGCACGTACAATGAAATCAAAGAACAAATCCATCTTGAAGATCATGGGAGGGGAAAAAGTGGGCGTCACCGCACAGCTGGTCGAATTTGCCATCAATACGCCTTCGGGCTTTCTCACGCCGCCGCTGCTGCGATCGGTCACGGAAAAATTTCTCGACACCGTGGGCATCATGATCGCCGGCGCGCACTCGCAGGCGAGCCGGATTGCCATTCAGACCGTGATCGAGGCCGGAGGCGCTCCGGATGCGACCATCATCGGAACGCGCGAGCGCAACTCGGTGATGCATGCGGGCTTCGTCAACGGCATCAGCGCGCATGCGCTGGAGTACGACGACAACACGCCCGATGTCGGCCACGTCAGCGCCTGCATGGTGCCGGGCTGCCTGGCACTGGCGGAGAAGCTGGATCTGTCCGGCCTGAAAGTGGCCGAGGCCTTCGCATTGGGGTACGAGGTGGCCGGACGCATCAGCGTGGGACTGAAGCCCGCCATGTTCGACCGCGGCTGGCATTCGCCCGGCCTGATCGGCGGGCTGGGCGTGACCGTGGCGGCCTGCCGGCTGATGGGCCTGGATGCCCTGCAGACGCGCATGGCCGTGGGCCTGATGGCCTCCTCCGGAACCGGCATACGCAAGAACGTCGGCTCGGCGGGCAAGGCCTTTCACATCGGCAACGGCGTGCGCTCAGGCCTGATGGCGGCGCAACTGGCGAAGAACGGCTACAGCGTCGACCCGGATGTGATCGAGGGCTCCGCTGCCGCGGGAGAGGGGCATCAGCGCTTCGGCATTGCCGACACCTTCTCCGGCAAAGGGGGATACAGCCTGGAGCGCATGGTGGAAGGGCTGGGCGGGGAATTCGTGCTGACCGCCAATCCCACGCGCGTGCGCATGCATCCGGGGGCGACCATCACCGGCCCGGCCATCGACGGCATCATCGAACTGGCGGTGAAGCACGACCTGCATGCCGCCGACGTGCAGGAGCTGAAGGTGGAGTGCAATCCGCTGATGCTGGTGATCGCCTCCTACACCGCGCCCGTCGATGCCTACCGCGCCAAGTTCTGCCCGCCCTACACCTTTGCCGTGGCGCTGATCGACCGGCAGGTGGGCGTGGCGCAGTACACCGATGAGCGCATCCGCGATCGCGCCGTGCTGGACTTCATGCCGTGCGTCAAGGTCATCGCGCGCGAGGACCTGGGCAATGCCAGGGGGGCCAAGGGCGCCTATGGTGGAGTGGACATCACCATCACGCTGAAAGACGGCCGAGTGCTGAAGCAGCATTTCGCCACTGCCAAGGGCTGGCCCGGGCATGCGGCGACCTGGGAGGATTTGCTGGGCAAGTATGAGGAGTGCGCGGCGGGCATCCTGTCGCAGCCGCAGCTGCGTGCGTCTACGGACATGATTGCCGATCTCGCCGGGCTCGCGTCGGTGAGGGCGCTGATGGGCAATCTTGTCCCCGGATGAGGCTTGCTCCGGTACAGCAGCGTTGGAGTTTTAGATAACAATTTTCTCGTTTATGTAGTTTGGACAAGCACATAAATTTATTTTTGATCACAATAAAGACGACGTCCCTGGACGGCCGCTGGCGCCAAAGGATAAAGGAATGACCCAACTGGTATTCATACACGGCCCCGGCGCTGGCGGTTGCGCCGCCGCCTGGACGCAGCAGCTCGCGCATTTCCCCGGCAGCCTTGCGCCGACGCTGCCGGGCAATCTGGAAGGCACGCATTGCGCCGACGTGAAGGGCTACACCGAATGGCTGCGCGGCTGGCTGTGGGCGCAGGACAAGCACCATGACCTGGTGATGATGGGCTACACCTTGGGCTCGGCCATCGCGTTGCAGTACGCGCTGGATTATCCAGAGGAAGTCAAAGGGCTCATTCTCACTTCCATCGAGGCCGAGCCGCGGCCCGACCTGAGCGCCTTCAACAAGCGCCAGGCCATGCGCTTCAAGGCCGCTTCCGGCGACCCGGCCGCGTACCAGGAGTGGATCGAGTTCCAGCAGCATCACCTGATGTGGGTGGCGCAGCCGCAGCGCGACCAACTGGTGGATGCGCACCGCAAGGTCGGCCCGCGCGGCCAGTACCAGAGCCTGGTGGCCTATTCGCAGTTCGATGTGAAGGACCGGCTGCCCACGCTGAAACCGAAGCTGCTGCTGATACGCGGTGACGACGATCCCGGCGACGCGCCCCAGGGCGAGCAGGCCATACACGATGCCGTGCCGGGATCGAAGCTGGTGCGGCTGAAGAAATCAGGTCACTTTCCGGCCACCGAGCAGCCGGGGGAGATCAACCGGCTGATCGGGGAGTTTGTGGCGGAGTTGTAGCATCAGATGATGATCTGGCCGGTGTTGTGCTGGCTTACCGTCGCGACGCCCTGGAGGACGATGACGGTGGTCGAAATGGCATAAGTACGGAACGGTCCCCATATTGTTGACGGCCGGGCCATTTTTTTCAGCTATAGAAGCATCATTTAGGCAAGGTCAAGCTCGACAGTTGTTGACTCCCCGATCGAGTCAAAACGGGGCTCCACTCCAAGCCGTTAGGAGGTCACGCATGAATGCCAAAGAACAAGGCTCCGATCACGACCTGGTGTATTCCTGGGCGACCGAGGCATATCGGGTGCTGAAGCAACAGCGTCCGCATCGTGAACCGCATTTGTCCGAGATTGCCAAGCAGATTCTTGCGTATCACCGGCCAACGACTGCCGGCGGCAAGCGCGTGCGGGATGTGGCAAGCATTCAGAGAGAACTGGAGGGCCGTGATGGGAGTATGCGCGGCCTTCCGGCAGTGCCGGCGTGGGAAAAGCCCAAATAGGCGATGCCATATTGGCCGTTGAATCGAATACCTGACGTGTCAGCATTTCAGCGCTGCCGGCGTTTGGACAGGCGCCCCGCTCAGGCGTAGCCGATCACCACTTTGCCGAAATGCTTCTGCGCCTGCAGGTGGCTGTAAGCCGCCCTGGCCTCGGCAAACGCAAACACCCGATCCACCACCGGACGCAGCTTGTGCACATCGATGGCGCGATTCATGGCGTCGAACGTCTGGCGGCTGCCTACCGACAGTGAACGCATGCTGATTGCCCTGCCGCGAAACAGGGTCGGGTCCAGCAACTGCCCGATGCCCGAGACGGTGCCGATCAGCACCACGCTGCCGCCAATCGCGGTGGACTTGAGCGATCTTGCCAAGGTCCCCGGGCCGCCGACTTCGACGACGAAATCGGCGCCGCGCCCGCCGGTCAGGCGCAGTACTTCCTGGTCCCACTCGGGCGTTGCCTTGTAATCGATCACATCATCCGCTCCCAGAGCCCTGAGGCGCGCCGCCTTGTCGGTGCTCGATGTCGTGGCGATTACGCGCGCGCCCATCAGCTTGGCGAACTGCAATGCAAAAACCGAGACGCCGCCCGAACCCAGCGTCAGCACTGTGTCGCCCGCTGTGACCCGGGTGTAGTCCGTGAGCGCCGCCCATGCGGTCACACCCGCGCAGGGCAATGTGGATGCTTCCTCATATGACAGATGGGCGGGCAATACCACCACGCCTTCCTGGTTCAATACCGCCTGCTCGGTGAGCACGCCGTCGATGCTTCCGCCCAGGTCCGAGCCCATGGCGTCGCGGTTCATGCGCCCGCCCAGCCAGCGCTGGTGGAAGATCGCGGCAACGCGATCACCGACCTTTACCCGCCTTACCCGGGCACCGACGGCGCTGATCTCGCCGACACCGTCGGAGAGCGGAATCAATCCGGGTTTCGGGCTGGAACGGTAGGTGCCTTTGAGGACGTTGAGGTCGCGATAATTCAGCGAATTGGCGCGCATGCGCACGACCACTTCATCCGGGCCGGGTTGGGGAAGATCGTGCGTTTTCAGTACCAGGCCGTCAGGCGTGCCAAATTTTTCGATGTGGTAGCTTTGCATTGCGGTTTCCTTTGCGTGTCGAAATCATTTCAGTACCTCACTCTGCCAGCCTGATTACCTTCTCGGGGATGATCTTTTTTTCAACGCGCCCGCTCGGTGAGGGCTCATTTTGCCTAATTTATGCTATTGCATAAAGGATGCAAACCCGGCCGCAGAGCGCGGGGCAGCGAATGCACGACACAAGGAGGAGCAATGCTGATCCAGGACAAGGTGGTCTGGGATGCCGAGGTGGACAGGCGGCTGGCATTCGTGCGGGCGCTCGGCCTGGACTGCGTGGCCATCGATCTGCCCGACGGCCACAGCGACACCGCTGCCATGGATCTGTCCACGCCGCAGTCGGCGCAGGCCTTTTTCAGGGATGCAAGGGCGAAGGTGGCTGCCAATGGCATGGAGTTGCGCAGCGTCATGGCCACCAGCGGCTTCCACGAAATCAAGCGCGGCCTGCCCGGGCGCGATGAGAAGATCGCGTACATCATCAATGCGATACGCGCCATGGGCGCGGCCGGTGTTCCCATCCTGGCCTACAACTTCAAGCTGCTGATGTCCAAATACCTGCGCTCCAGGCCGACGCAGGGCCGTGGCGGCGCCAGCTACATCAGCTTCGACTACGAGGAATACCTGAAGAAACCCGCTCCGCCGGTGGAGCCGCCGTTGTCGGAGCGACAGATGCTGGACAACATCGAATACTTTCTCAAGGCCGTCATCCCCGAGGCGGAACAGGCCGGCGTGCGGCTGGCGCTGCATCCGGACGATCCGCCGGTGCCGCGCGGCCTTCCGCCCATGGCGGGTGCGGCGCACATCGCCTCCAGCTTCGATGACTACCGCCGCATCTGGGGCATGGTGCCCTCGCGTTCCAACGGCATGCTGTTCTGCCAGGGCTGTGTGAAGGAAATGCAGGGGGTGGACGTCTACGACGCCATCCGCGAAATCGGTTCCATGGACAAGATCGTCATGGTGCATTTCCGCAATGTCAGCGGCGCCTTTCCGCGTTTCCAGGAGACTTTCGTCGATAATGGCGATGTGGACATGTATCGCGCCATGCTGGCCTACCGCGACGCGGGATTCAACGGGCCGTTCTCTCTGGACCATTCACCGGAATTTCCCGGCGCGCAAGTGGCCAACCAGGCCTTTGTCATTGGTTACTTGCGGGCGTTGATCCAGGTGGTTTATCGCCAATCCAAATAAGAAGAGGCCGGCATGAAAGACAGTGGCAACACCTCAAAGGAGAAACCCATGCGCATCTGGTATCAATTGCTCGCCTCCAACGCCAGGTCCGTGGAGAACATCGCCTCGGTGCAGCGGCTGTGCGACCAGATCGCGGCGCCCGGAACGACAGTCGAAGTCCATGGCTCCGATCCGGGGTCGCACGACTGGGACAAGTACAGCTTCTTCCAGAACTTCCAGGTTCCGGTGGTGCTGAAGAATGCGCTCAAGGTGCGAAAGCACGGCGGCTACGACGCCTTCGTCATGGGCAATTCGCTCGATCCGGGCCTGATCGGCCTGCGCGAGCTGCTGGACATCCCGGTGCTGTCGGTGATGGAGGTCTGCTGCCATACCGCCTGCACCCTGGGGGAGAAGTTCGGCGTGGTCACCCCGAACGTGAAGTTCAATGCGAAATTCCGCGACATCGTCGCAGGCTACGGGCTGCAGCAGCGCTGCGTCGGCGTGGCCGAGTTGCGCGTGCACAAGCGCATCTCCGAGTTGAAGACCATGTTCGTGGACAAGAGCTTCGCGGATGAGACCGTGGAGGACTTCATCCGGGCGGGCAGGATACTGATCGAGCAGGGGGCCGAGGTGCTCATCCCCACCGGCCCGACCAATTCGCTGCTGGCACACCGCAAGGTGCACGAAGTGGACGGCGCGCTGGTGATGGATGGCTACAGCCTGGCGGTGAAGGCGGCCGAGGCCATGGTTGCCATGCACCGGCTGACCGGGATGTGCGTGAGCCGCAAGGGCCGCTATGCATCGCCGCCTGCGGATCTGCTGCAAAAAGGCGCGGAGCTGCACGGCTTCGGAGACCTGTTGTGAGCGCCCGCGTTTTCAATCATCAGGCGGCCCGCTCGCCATCGTTACCCATCATCCAGTCGGAGACCATCATGAACATGTCCGTATCGCAAGCCGGGTCGAAAGCCAGGACCGCTCGCACTTTGATCATCGCCGCTGCCCTGGGCGGGTTGACCGCCGTCAGTTCGGCCCAGACCCAGACCACGGCCAAGCCCTATCCCGCCAAGCCCATTCGCTACGTCGTGGGCTCGGCGGCCGGTGGCAACACCGACATCGTCTCGCGCATCGTCGCCGAAGGCCTGACGCGCGGCCTGGGCCAGAACGTGATCGTGGAGAACCGGCCCGGCGCCATGCAGATCCCGGCCATCAGTTACGTGGCCAAAGCAGCTCCGGACGGCTACACGCTGCTGGGGACTGGCTTCATCTTCACCACCAATGCCGTCCTCTACAACGACCTGCCCTACGATTCCGCGCGCGATTTCGCCGCGGTCGGCTACATCGGCTCCACGCCCTCGCTGGTGGTCATCCATCCCGCGCTTCCCGCCGGCAGCATCAAGGAGCTGATCGCCTATATCAAGGCCAGGCCGCCCGGCACCCTTAACTACGGCTCCACTGGCATCGGTTCGCCGGCACACCTGGGTGGGGAGCTGTTCAGTTCCATGGCCGGCGTGCAGCTCGTGCACGTCCCTTACAAGGGCACGGCCCAGGTCACCGCCGACTCGGTCAACGGCGTGCTGCAGGTGGGATTTCCCGCGCTGGGATCGATACAGACATTCCTCAAGAGCGGCAAGCTCAAGGCGCTGGGCATCGGCAGCGCCAGGCGCTCGCCGCAGATGAAGGATTTACCGCCGGTTGCCGATGTCCTGCCCGGTTATGGCGTGCAACTGTGGAACGGCACGCAGGCCCCCGCGGGCACGCCCAAACCGGTCATCGCCCGGTTCAATGCCGAACTGAACAAGACCCTCAACACGCCCGACACGCGCGACAAGCTGGAGAAGATCGACATGGACGTGGAGACCAAGACGCCCGAGGAAACCGCCGAGTACATCGACGCCGAGATCAGGAAGTGGGCGAAGCTGGTGCGCGAGGTGGGGATCAAGGGCGAGCGCTGAGAGGTGCGAGGCTTTCCGGACAAAACCAGGAGAAGTGAGATGCGAAAAATTCTTGCCGGCGCAATTGCGTCACTGTGTCTGCTGTCCCTGCTGCCATCGGCCGCCATCGCCCAATCAGCCGACACCTATCCTTCCAAGCCGGTGATGATCGTGGTGCCGCACGAGGCTGTCGGCATCGAAAACGAGATGCGTCTCTTTGCCCAGAGCGTCCAGGACAGCACCGGCATGCGCTTTGTCATCGACAAGAAAGGCGGGGCGGGCGGCACCATCGGCACGGCCTTCGTGGCCAAGGCGGCGCCGGACGGCTATACGCTGCTGGCGCAGAACAACGGCTTTGCCATCACGCCTTTCGTCTATCCGGACCTGCCCTATGACTACGTGAAGGACTTCGCGCCGGTGATCCTGCTCACCAAGCGCGCCTACCTGCTGGTGACCCATCCGTCCGCTCCCTTCAGGAATGCCGCCGAGTACATCGCCTATGCCCGATCGCATCCGGGGGAGCTGAACTTCGGCACCAGCGGCGTGGGCGCCTCCACCCACCTGCCGGGGGCGCTGCTGCACTACCTGACCAAGACCCAGGCGACCTTCGTGCACTACAAGCGTTCCAGCGAGCGACTCACCGACGTCATGGCCGGCCGCATCCATGCCGCCGTGGTCACCGTGGCCACCGGCATGCCCACGGTCAGGGCCGGAAAGTTTCGCGCGCTGGCCGTCACCACCGACAAGCGCGTGCCCTCCGTGCCGGACATCCCCACCGTGGCCGAGCAGGGCGTGAAGGGCTTCGAATACACCAGCTGGACCGGACTGATCGCGCCGGCGCGTGTGCCCCAGCCCGTCATCGCCAAAGTGAACAGCCTCTGGGTGGCTGCGACGAAAGATCCCAACGTGGTGAAGAAGATGGAATCCGACGCCACCATCATGATGGCCAGTTCACCGGCTGAATTCAGCGCCTTCATCGCCGCCGAAGCGGGCCGCTACCGGCAGTTGATCAGGGAGGCGGGGATCAAGGTGGATGTGGAGTGAGGGGTGTTGTCCCGGCCAAGCGCATGACCTGATTGCCTGACAATAATTATCTCGTTTAAATACTACAGACAATGATCAATGTTTGATATTGATCATATTGTCCTGGATTGAGTTTCCTGTCCGCGCCTCACCGCTCCCGATGATGCAGCGACACCCACGCAAACGCCAGCAGCAGCATGAAGGTGAGGGCGTTGGCGGGGATCTGGAAGTTGAAATCCACGCTGCTGTGGATCATCAGCGAGATGATGCCCATTATGGCGCCGAAGGAAAATCCTCGCATCAGCGGGTTGTGGCGCGCGAACTGGGCGCGCAGCGCAGCGCCGAAGGACATCAGAACCAGCAGGCCCAGCAGGCCGAGGCCCACCGCGCCGGTTTCGCTGGCGAACTCGACATAGTCGTTGTGGGCGTGGGTGTAGGGCTCGCCCAGGTCGGCGCCGCGGTACTTCGGGAACACCACCCGGAACGAGCCCAGTCCGGAACCGAACACCGGGTAGTCCTGCCAGATGGCCAGGGCCTGCGTGGACTCGCGCCTTTCATCTTTCATCTGGGTCTGCTCGAGGCGATCGACCACCTTTTCCACGCCGAAATAGGCGCCCACCAGCGCGATGTCGATCACCACCAGCGAGGCGATCAGCACCATCATTGAGCGCGGTGCGCGTTTGGACAGCAACAGCGCAATGCCTCCGGTCACCAGCATGCTGATGAAGAAGGCCGAATTGCCCATGCGTGATCGCGACAGGATCAAGGCGATGACCATGACCACCAGCGCCAGGCGCAACTGCATGCGGATGCTGAATATCCAGGCGACGCTGTTGCGCAGGAACTGCCGCCAGGTGTGCGCCGATTTGCCCGTGAGGTTGCCCACCAGCAGGCCC
>CAXNIK010000037.1:0-16323 GCA_964202115.1 Burkholderiales bacterium | reverse complement strand
GGCATCGATCGCGAGCTGGTACCGGCGATCGAGGCCTACGGCATGGGCCTCCTGCCCTTCTTCCCGCTGGCCAGTGGTCTGCTCACCGGCAAGTACGATCCCAAGGCGGCCGCGCCCAAAGGCACGCGCCTGGGCAACAACAAGGCCATAGCCGAGCGCTGGCTCACCGACAAGAACTGGGCGAAAGTCACCGCCTTGCAGAACTTCGCCTCCGAGCACGGCCGCGGTCTGCTGGAGCTGGCCATCAGCTGGCTGGCCGCAAGACCGGGCGTAGCCAGCGTCATCGCCGGCGCCACCAAGCCCGAGCAACTGGAATCCAATGTGAAAGCCGCCGACTGGGCCCTGACCAAAGAGGACATGGTGGAAATCGACAAGATCACCACCTAACCTTGATCACAATTTAATTGATGCAGATCTTCAATAGCCGATCAGATATGAAAAATGATCATATTGAAGGAAGATGGCCTGCTCACCCACCACACCCCGGCCGGAATGAACTGCGCGAAGCGTCAGTTCAACTCCGGCCAGTTAAACGCGCCGCCCGCAGGGCGGTCGCGCTTTAACTGGATTTCTGCTTCGGCATCCCGCTCAGCAGCGCCGCGATTGGACGCTGCTGCCTTGACCCGCCCGCAGGCTTGGCCGCGGGTTGCGTTGACGACGAACCAGAAGGCTCATAGGGCTTGCTGAAGATCGGATCGGCCGGAGGCTGGGGCGCACGCGTCCGTTCCTGCCGCTCGGGGTTGCGCGGCAGATGGGTTTCCCCGCGGCGTTCGTCGCGGGGACGTCCACCACGTTCATCCCTACGTCCGCCCTCTTCCCTGCGCCCGCCCCTGCCACCCTGGCGGCTGGGCGAGCCCAATGTACCGCTCACCGCGCCCGCATCCATCCCGAATCCCGGCACCAGCTCGCGCGGGATGGAGATCTTGATCATCTTCTCTATGGCCTCGATGCGCTCCTGCTCATCGGGACTGAGCAGCGACACCGCTTCGCCCGAGGCACCGGCGCGGCCGGTGCGGCCTATGCGGTGCACGTAATCCTCGGGCTGTCCGGGCAGATCGAAATTCACCACCAGCGGCAGGTCTTCGATATCCAGGCCGCGCGCTGCCACGTCGGTGGCCACCAGCACGCGCACCTTGCCCGACTTGAACTCTTCCAGGGCCAGCAGGCGCTCAGGCTGGGTCTTGTCGCCGTGTATGGCCGTGGCGTGCACGCCGTCCTTGTTCAGTTGGTAGGCCAGCCGGTTGGCACCCAGGCGCGTGGCACAGAACACCAGCACCTGCTTCCAGTTGCGGTCCTGCACCAGGTAGGCAAGCAGTTCACGTTTTCTTTCGCGCGCCACCGGGATGGCGAGATGGGTAATGGACTCGGCCACCGAATTGCGCCGCGCCACTTCCACCATGACCGGATTGCGCATGAAGACATCGGCGAGCTTCTTGATGTCTTCGGAAAACGTCGCCGAGAACAGCAGGTTCTGGCGCTCCTTGGGCAGCAGCGAAATGATGCGCTTCACATCGGGAATGAAGCCCATGTCCAGCATGCGATCAGCCTCGTCCAGCACGAAGAATTCCACGCTCTGGAAGGCAAGCTGTTTCTGCTGCACGTGATCAAGCAGCCGGCCCGGGGTGGCGACCAGGATCTCCACGCCCTGGCGCAACGCCTGGGTCTGGGGGTCCATGGGCACGCCGCCATAGACCACGGTCACACGCAGCGGAACGTACTTGGCGTAGGTCCGCACGCTTTCCTCGACCTGGGCGGCCAGTTCACGCGTCGGCGTCAAGATCAACGCGCGCACCGGATGACGCGCCGGCGAGGCGCTGGTATTGGCATGCCGGGACAATATCTGCAGGATGGGCAGTGTGAACCCGGCGGTCTTGCCGGTGCCGGTCTGGGCCGCGCCCATGAGATCCTTGCCCTGCAGCACCAGGGGAATGGCTTTTTCCTGAATGGGCGAGGGTTCGGTGTAGCCCTCCTCCTCGACTGCGCGCAGCAGTTCGGGGGCCAAGCCTAAATCAGCAAACGAAGACAAATTGAACTCCATCCCGACTGGTTACAGCGAGGACTGCCGGGATGCATGGATGGAAAGGAAAGAAGACGGACCTCTATGCGCTGCGGGCAGACGGGAAAACAGGGCCTCATTATACGCCAGGCACCCGTGAAACCGCCTAGTTCAGGGTGCGACGTTCCTCCGGCGGCGGAACGGCCACCGCCTGTGGCAGGTCCAGTTGCACACCCCAGTCGGTCCCGGAGGCGATCTTGCGCAGCAACCCGCACAGCGAATGCAGCAGTTCTTCGTTCAGGTTGAGGTTGATGCCCTGCCCTTTCGACGGCAGCAGGGTCAGCACGAAGCTGCCGTTTTCATTGCGCTTGGTCTGAAGCTTCGCCACCAGTATGGGCTCCGCGCCCAGCGGATGCTCCTTGTTTGCCGGGGCCTCATAGGGCTTGGAGAAGTCCGTCTTGGCCATGACATCCTCGTGACGCATGCCCACCAGCGCGGTCTTGGCATCGGGATGACTTTGTGCGGCGATGTCCGGCACGCTGCGCACCATCTGCAACAGCACCCCCCACAACAGTTTCACGCAGCGCCGCGTCAGCCACAGCAGCACTTCCTGGTTTTCCCCCGAAGCAATGCGCATCAGCAGGCGGTCATGTTCGGCGTTGTATTCGATGTTGATCTGGCGAAGTTTCATGTTGCGATTTTCTCATGCCGGGCCAGCGCCCACGCCACATGCTCGCGCACCAGCGCGGAAGCATGATCGGCGCGCGCCTGGAGCGCCGCCGACACCGCTGGCGACTTCGGCGCATTGCCCAGCCCCACCGCCAGGTTGCGCAGCCAGCGCTCATGGCCGATGCGGCGTATGGCGCTGCCGGCCAGGCGCGTGTTGAAGTCCTCCTCGCTCCAGGCAAACAGCGCTGTCAGCTCAGCGGTGTCCAGGCCGTTGCGCACCTGGAAATCGGGCACATCGCTAATCTGCGCGAAGCTGTTCCACGGGCACACCAACTGGCAATCGTCGCACCCGTAGACACGATTGCCTATGAGCGGGCGCAGCTCCACCGGAATGGAACCTTTCAGCTCTATGGTCAGATAGGAAATGCAGCGCCGCGCATCCAGCCGGTACGGGCCCAGTATCGCCTGCGTCGGACAGACCGAGATGCAGCGCTCGCAACTGCCGCAATGGCCGGACACCGGCACATCCACTGGCAGGGGCAAATCGGTGTAGATCTCGCCAAGGAAGAAATACGAACCCACCTCGCGCGACAAGAGCAGCGTGTGCTTGCCACGCCAGCCCAGCCCGGCGCGCGCCGCCAGCTCAACTTCCATCACCGGGGCGGAATCGGTGAACACGCGCTCATGGAACACGCGATGCCCCATGCCCAGCCCCTGCGCCTCCATGGACATGCGCCCAGCCAGGTCCGCCAGCCGAGCACGCAGCACCTTGTGGTAGTCGCGGCCCGTGGCATAGCGCGCGATGTAGGCGCGGCTGCCGTCGGCGAGCGCGGCGGCGCTGTCGGCGGCTTCGGGCCAGTAGTTCATGCGCGCGCTGACCACGCGCAGCGTGCCCCGGTGCAGTTCCGGCGGGCGCGTCCGTTTGGTGCCATGGCGTGCCATATAATCCATGTCGCCATGACAGCCTGCTGCGAGCCATGCCGCCAAGCCCGGTTCCGCGCCGGACAAATCAGTATCGGCGACGCCCACGGCCTGGAAGCCCAGTTCCGCCCCCCAGGCCTTGATGGTAGCCGCCAGCATGGCGAAATCAGGAGCCGACCGCCCCTCCGGGCCAGACTTCCCCGCCTCCTCAGGAACCTGAGCAGGAATGTTCGCCGATGCCTTCGATGCCGAATTTGCCATGACCCATCATAGCGCGCTGGATTTCGACCTCCCCGACGATGCTGCCACGCGGTCCCTGGGAGCCAGCCTCGCCGGCATCCTCAAACCCGGTCTGCGCATCTACCTCCACGGAGACCTGGGCGCCGGCAAAACCACCTTGGTCCAGGGCCTGCTGGCGGCCCTGGGCTACCGGGGGCGGGTCAAAAGCCCGACCTACACCCTGCTTGAACTTTATGACATTTCGAGGTTAAACTTATACCACTTTGATTTTTATAGATTCCGGGACGAAAACGAATGGCGCGAAGCAGGTTTCTCGGATTACTTCGGCGGGGATGGCATCTGCCTGGTCGAGTGGCCAGAAAAGGCTGGCGATGATCTGCCGCCACCGGATATCGACATCACGCTCGACATCCACGGCAACGCACGCCGCGCGCATGTCCTTGCGCGATCAATGGCGGGAATACAGTGCTGCGAATCGTTAACGCGCTGCAGTTCACCAGGAAAATTTTCCTGAGCACGGAGTTCCTGCTCCGTCTCGCCGCTGCCGGTTTTGCCGCTCTGCTGTTATCGCAATTCGTACTCGCCACCGTCGGTGGTGGGCGCGCCCGCGCCGCCGAGACCGTGAAGGCGGTGCGCATCTGGCCGGCGCAGGACTACACCCGCGTCACGCTGGAATCGAAGAACCCCATGCGCCATTCGCTGATGGCGGTGAAGAATCCTGATCGCCTGGTGCTCGACCTCGAAGACGTCGATCTGTCCGGAATACAGCAGCTGTTGACCGACAGGCCACTGCAAAACGATCCCTACATTGCCTCGGTGCGTGCAGCGCGCAACAAGCCCGGCGTGGTGCGCGTGGTCTTCGACCTGAAGGCCGAAGTGAAGTCGCAGATCTTCACCCTCAAGCCCGTGGGCGAGTATGGACATCGCCTGGTGCTGGACCTCTATCCCCTGATCTCCACTGACCCCCTGCTGGCGCTGCTGGAACGCTCCGCCGCCGGCGAGAAATCCCCCGAGCCCAGTCTGGCCGTAACGGCCCCAGCCAGCGCAGCCAAGGAAATCGCCGCACCGGCCAGCACACCGGCCGCCCCCCCTCCTCCCGCTGTCGCAGAGGAAACGAAAATAACCCCCAAGCAGATCGGTAGACAAGCCAAGCCCCTGGTGGACAGGCTGGTCACCATCGTTCTCGATCCGGGCCACGGCGGCGAGGACCCCGGTGCCCTGGGACGCGGCGGCACGCGCGAAAAAGACGTCACGCTGGCCATCGCCAAACGTCTCAAGGCGGCCATCGATGCCGAGCCGAACATGCGCGCGGTGCTGACGCGTGATCGCGACTACTTCATTCCGCTCGCCGGCCGCGTGGAAAAGGCGCGGCGGGTGCGCGCCGATCTGTTCGTCTCCATCCACGCCGATGCCTTCATCAAGCCGCATGCGCACGGATCCTCGGTGTTCGCCCTGTCCGAGCGCGGCGCCACCAGCACCGCCGCGCGCTGGCTGGCGAAGAAGGAAAATGACGCCGACCTGATCGGTGGAGTGAACCTGGATGTGAAGGACCGCTACCTGGCGCAAACTCTGCTCGATCTGTCCCAGACCGCCACCATCCAGGACAGTTTGAAACTGGCTCGCTCGGTGCTCTCCGAACTGGGAGGCATCAACCGGCTGCACAAGGCAGAGGTGGAGCAGGCCGGCTTTGCCGTGCTCAAGGCGCCGGACATTCCCTCCATCCTGGTGGAAACAGCCTTCATCAGCAATCCGGAAGAAGAAAAACGCCTCACCGACGAGAGCTACCAGGACAAGATGGCCCAGGCCATCCTGAAGGGCATCAAGCGCTACTTCGCCAAGAACCCGCCGCTGTCACGCTCCACGCTGGCGGCCAACTCCAAGTAGGAAAGCATCATGCAACTTCAAAGAACCATCACTGCTGCATGCGCTGCCGCCGCCTGCACGTTCACCGGCTCGACACTGGCCCAGGGCGCGGGCGACTATCCCGGCAGACTGGTACGCGTCGTCGTGGCCCAGGCCCCTGGCGGCGGCACCGACATCCAGGCGCGCATGTTCTCCACCAAGCTGACCGAAAACCTGGGACAACAGTTCGTGGTGGAAAACCGCACCGGCGCCGGCAACACCATCGGCTTTGCCTTCGTCGCCAAGTCCACCCCCGATGGCTACACCCTGGGCGCGATCACGCCCAGCTTCACCTTCTCCCCGGCGCTGTACAAGGACCTGGGCTACGACCCGATCAAGGACTTCGCACCCATCTCCAACGTCACCCAGGCGCCTTATCTGCTGCTGGTGAATCCCTCGCTGCCGATCCGTAACATGAAGGAATGGATCGCCTATGCCAGAGCCAATCCCGGCAAGATGAACGCGGGCGTCGGCGGCTCCGGCAGCTTCACCCACCTGGCCATGGCCTGGCTGGCCGATTCGGCCAAGGTCGAGGTGGCCTACATCCCCTACAAGGGCACCGGACCCGTGCTCGTCGATCTCATGGCCGGCCGGCTCAACACCACATTCGGCAATGTGCTGTCCACGCTGCCGCATGTGAAAAGCGGCAAGATGCGGGCGCTGGCCACCAGCATGAACAAACGCTCGGCGGTGCTTCCAGACCTGCCCACCATCGCCGAAAGCGGCTTTCCCGACTACAACCTAAACACCTGGCACGGCTGGGCGGCACCTGCAGGCACACCGGCCGCCATCGTCAACAAGATGTCGCAGGAACTGGCCAGGGTGGTGAAGTCGCCGCAGATCGCCGAGCAGCTTGCCGGCGACGGCGGCGAGCCCGTGGGCAGCACGCCGGAGGAATTCCGCAAACTCATCGCCGCCGAAGTACCACGCTGGCGCCGCGTGGTCGAGGGCGCCAGGATCAGCGTCGACTAGATCACTCCCGCTGCCGTTTTCTGTCTTAAGCCCATCTTAATTCTGCAAAAATCACCTTGCCGTCATCGCTCCTCCTCCAAGCCAAGGCCGTCAAAAAAGTGTAAAAAGGCGGCTGGCTTCGCCCAGGCGAGCTGCCTGGTCCGCCGATCTTGCTGGTCCCACTGGTCCCGCCGGTCTGTTTGGCAGCAGCCCTCAGCAACAGAATCCAAGGAGGATTTGATGAAACTCAGCAAACTGGCAGTCCCCGCGTTCGCAGCCATTGCCGGCACACTGGCCGCCATCACCGCCGGCAATGCATTGGCACAACAGGTCTACCCGACACGGCCGGTGCGCCTGGTGGTGCCCTATGTCGCAGGCGGCAGCACCGACATCATCGGCCGGACCATGGGGCAGAAACTGGGCGAGACGTGGGGGCAGTCCGTGCTGGTGGACAACCGCGGTGGCGGCGCAACCATCATCGGCACCGATATCGTGGCCAAGGCCACACCCGACGGCCACACCCTGTCGGTGACCACGGCTGCCTTCTCCATCAACCCGGCGCTGTTCGACGGCAAGCTGCCCTACGACTCAGCGAAAGACTTCTCGCACATCATGCTGATCAATACTTCGCCGCTGATCCTGGTGGTGCCGCCGAATCTGCCAGCGAAGTCGGTCAAGGAACTGCTCGATCTGGCCAAGTCCAAGGCGGGGCAGATGAATGCCGGGTCCTCAGGCGTAGGCGGAGCCGGCCATCTGTCGATCGAATTGTTCAACATGCTGGGCGGGGTCAAGTCCCAGCACATCCCCTACAAGGGCAATGCACCGGCGCTGACCGACCTGATGGGAGGGCGCGTCGATTTTGTCTTCAACGGCACCACCTCGGTGCTGGGCCTCATCCAGGCCGGCAAGCTGCGCGCGCTGGGCGCCTCCGGTCTGAAGCGCGTCAGCGCCCTGCCCGATGTCCCCACCATGGACGAATCGGGACTGAAGGGTTACTCCTCGGTGGCGTGGAACGGCTTCAGCACTCCGGCCAAGACACCGACCTGGATCATCACCAAGATCAATGCCGATGCCAACAAGGCCCTGGCCCACGCCGAAGTGCAGGCGCGCCTGAAGAACGACGGCTCGGAATCCGCCGGCGGCTCGGTCGGCGATTTCCAGAAGTTCATCACGGATGAAACCATCAAGTGGACCAAGGTCATCAAGACGGCCAACATCAAGCCTGAATAAGTATCAAGCCCATCATCCCGGCGGGCCGCCACGTGTGCGGCCCGTTTTTTTGGATCAAAGGAGAACAACAATGAATCTGGAACTCAAAGGCAAGCGCGCCCTCGTCACCGGCGGCAGCCGCGGCATAGGCAAGGCTGTTGCACGCGAATTGGCGCGCGAAGGTGTGGACGTGGCCATCCTGGCACGCGACAAGGCGCGGCTGGAGGCCTGCGCCGCGGAACTGAGGGATGAAACCGGCTGCAACATCGTGCCGGTGGTCGTGGACACCACCAGCGATGCCAGCGTCAAGCAGGCCGTGGCCGAAGCGGTAAAGGGCCTGGGCGGCGGCATCGACATCCTGGTCAATGGCGCAGCCCAGCCCGGCGGCTACGGCCCCCCGCCCAAGCTGGCCGACCTGAGTACCGATTTCTTCCACAAGGAAATGGACGTCAAGGTCATGGGCTACATCCGCTGCGCCCGGGAAGTGGCGCCCTACATGAAGCAGCAGGGCTGGGGACGCATCATCAACATCAGCGGCATGGCCGCGCGCAACAGTGGCAACACCGTGGGCAGCATGCGCAATGTATCCGTGGCAGCCATGACCAAGAACCTCGCCGACGAACTGGGCCCCAGCGGCGTCAACGTCTCCGTCGTCCATCCCGGCCTGACACGCACCGAGCGCACCGCGGACAAGGTGCGCGAACAGGCAAAGAAGCTGGGGATCACCGAGGAAGCGGTGGAAAAGCAGATGGCCGAAGGCAACTCCATCCGCCACCTGGTCGATGCCATCGAGATCGCCTACATCGTCACCTTCCTGGCCTCGCCCAAATCCATCGCCATCAACGGCGACACCATCGGCGCAAACGGCGGCGCGGGCAGGTCGATCTACTACTGAGAGGCGCCCATGTTCCGCCAGCTCTTCGATCCGGAGTCTTCGACCTACACCTACCTCCTGGCCGACGACGCCACCCATGAAGCGGTGCTCATCGATCCGGTGCTGGAACAGGCCGGGCGCGACCTGGCGCTCGTGCGCGAGCACGGCCTGAAGCTGCGCTGGACGCTGGAGACGCATGTGCACGCCGACCATGTCACCGGCGCGCTGGCCATCAGCGAAGCCCTGGGGAAAGACACGCAGACGGCGGTGTCGCGCGACTGCAATGCCCAGGGCTATGACCGCCTGCTCACCGACGGCGACGTGGTGCTGTTCGGGCACGATCAGATCATGGTCATCGCCACACCCGGCCACACCTCCGGCAGCGTCAGTTTTCTGTGGCGCGACCGCATCTTCACCGGAGACACCCTGCTCATCGGCGGTTGCGGCCGCACCGACTTCCAGGGCGGCAGTGCCGCTGCGCTGTATCACAGCATCACGCAAAAGCTCTTTACCCTGGACGAGCAGACCCTGGTCTACCCCGGACACGATTACAAGGGGCGGCGCGTCAGCAGCATAGGCGAGGAGAAGCAGTTCAACGCGCGCCTCACCGGCAAGAGCGAAGCCGAGTTCGTGCACATCATGGACACGCTCAACCTGCCCAGCCCCAGGCGCATCCATGAAGCCGTGCCGGCCAACCTCGCCGGCGGTGGTCCGCGTCAGGATGGGCAGGAGGCGGAGCCCCCGCCGGTCACCTCAGGCACGCGGCCCAGCCACGTGTCACCACGGCAACTGGCCGAACAGTGGCAAGCCGGCTCCGGCCAGGCCAGCCTCATCGACGTGCGCACTCCGGGGGAGTTCGAGACCCTGCGCGTCGCCGGTGCGATCAACATCCCGCTGGACCGCCTGAACGCCGCAGCACTTGCCGGGATACGGGCAAATCAAACGCTGTACTGCATCTGCCAGACCGGCGCACGCAGCCAGATCGCCGCGGACAAATTACGCACGCTGGGCTATGCCGTGGTGCACGTCGATGGCGGCACCAATGCCTGGCAGGAGGCAGGACTGCCGGTGCTGCAGGGCGAGCGCAAGATCATGGCCATGGAGCGCCAGGTACGCATTGCCGCAGGCGGCCTGGTTGCGCTGGGCGTGCTGGCGGGGGCGCTGCTGCACCCGGCCGGTTACCTGCTCGCCGCGGCCATCGGCGCGGGCCTGGTCTATTCAGGCATCAGCAACACCTGCACCATGGCGCTGGTGCTGGCAAAGATGCCTTGGAATCGCGCTTCGGCCTGATACGGGCAGTCTGCTCACTCCGCGCTCACTCCGGACTGATATCGAGTTCCTTAAGGATGCCCAGTATCAGCGGCGCCTGCTCCCGGTAGGTCTCCTCCGACATTTTCCAGTCGCCCAGCCCCTCGAACACACCCAGCCCCAGCATCTGCTTGCGCAGCTTCTCGTCCTGCCAGCCGTCCACCAGCAACTGCGACAGGCGATCGCGTATCGCGATGGGCAGGCCGGCCGGCGCCAGCCAGCTGCCCCAGCCCTTCATCTGGAACACCGAGTCGGTCAGACCCTGCTCGAAGAAGGTGGGCGTGTCCGGCGTGTTGCGGTTGCGCACCTTGGTGAGCGTGCCCAGGGTCTTGGCCTTGCCCGCGTCGTACAGCGGCCGCACGCCCTGGTAGCTGCCCGATGCGATGTGTATCGTGCCCGAGCTCATGTCCTGGTACATGGGCGCCTCGCCCTTGTAATGCACCGCCACCATCTTCAGTCCGTACAACTTGTTCATGCGCTCACAGATCATGTGCGGAAACGAGCCCGCCGAATAGGTGCCGAAATTCACCTGGTTCTTGCGCGCCCACTCGATGAACTCCGGCCCGTTGCTGGCCGGCACCTTGGTGCTCATGGACACGATGGTGGTGTTACCCTGGGTCACCGCCAGATGGGTGAAGTCCTTGGCCGGGTTGTATGGGAGCTTCTTGTACAACGCCTGGTTCTGCACGAGGGAGGTAGAGATGGTGTACATGAGCGTGTAGCCGTCAGGCGCCGCCCTGACCAGTTGCTCGCAGGCCAGGATGCTTCCCGCCCCCGGCTTGTTCTCCACCACGAAGGACTGGCCTAGCTTGGAGGCCAGATAGCCTGAATACACCCTTGCATACACGTCGGTGGAACCGCCCGGCGCATAGCCCACCAGCACCCTCACCGGTTTTTCCGGCCAGTTGCCCACTCTGGCGGACTGCCCCCGCGCCAGCGGAATCCCACCCATCGCCAGGGCCGCAGCCCCGCCCAGCAACAGCTTTCTTCTTGCTTCGTACATCGTCATCCCCTCCTCGTCGAGATTGCGATGCCTCGCGGCTATCGTTGTCTGCCTGCACCCGCCCATGCGGGCCCATCCATCAAACCGATTTCATATCTGTTCTGACAAGCCACAGCAGGTGCAACATTGCACTTTTCGCGACTGGATGTCGAGAATGCCAACGCCGTTCAACTTTATGAACGCCTCTCCATGAGAAAATATCGGCATAGATGACAGAATCCCCCCACGCCGTGACACACAACATCTGGAGAAACCCTTGACTGAAGCTCTCAACATAGACAAATCCACGACCGCCCTGCTGTCCATGGATTTCGAAAATGAAATCCTGGCGAATTTTGCCGAGCCGCAACGCGCCACGCTGGTGGCGCAATCGGCCGCCAACCTGGAGGCCGCGCGCAAGGCCGCGCTCACCGTGGGTCATGTCGTGGTGCGTTTTCGCCCTGGCCATCCGGAAGTCAGCCCGCGCAATATGCGCTTCAGCGACGCGAAGAAAGCCAATCGCCTGGTGGAAGGCACCCCCGGCGCGGAAATCCATCCCGCCCTCGCGCCGGCGGCCGGAGAAGTAATGGTCACCAAGGTGCGCGTGGGCGCCTTCTCCACCACCAATCTGGAAACCCTGATGCGCGCCAAGGGCATCACCACGCTGGTCCTGCAGGGCATCATCACCAGCGGCGTGATCCTGTCTACGGTGCGCTGGGCTGCCGACATGGACTACCGGCTCATCATCATCGCCGATGCCTGCGCCGACCCCGATGCAGAGGTGCATCGGGTGCTGATGGAAAAGGTTTTCCCGAAGCAGGCGACGGTGGTCAGCTCGGCCCAGTTCGCCGCGGCGCTGGGCTGATTCCTAGCTGGGCTGATTCCTAGACAGCAGGTATGGCGCCCGGCTTCATGCCACCCTGCTTCTTCATCGGTCCCTGCTGAGCCATGGGCTTGGCCTTGCGAGACAGCACGCGCTCGCCGCCGGGAAATTGCAGCACCAGCACCTCCACGCCTTCGCTGCCCGCGGTGATGCTGAAGTCACGCTCGTCGTGCGAGACGAAGGTGGTGGAGCGAACCGGCAGGTCCTGGCCCTGCAGCCGCATCGCCCCGCCGATCACCAGGAAATAGCGCCCGGTGCCTGCGGGATGGAAGGGGCTGGCCACGGTGGCGCCTACCGGCACGCGCACCATCCAGGCGGCCAGACCGTCCTCGTGGGGCTCGATCAGCACATCGGTCTGCCCCTCGCGCAGCGCGCGCAGCACTTCGGCCGCCGTGGTCTTGACCGGCCCCACGGTGGCCTGGCGCTTGGGCAGGCTGCGGTCCAGTTTCTCGCGCGAATTGGGCTCGGCCAGATACCAGATGCCCTTGGTGGCGATCTGGCGCAACGTGAAATAGGTCAGGCCTTCCTCGCCGGCCACGATCGGCCCGTAGGCGGTTTGGCGATTGGTGTAGTGGATGCTCAGCGCACCGACGGCGTGACGCCCCAGTGTTCCCTCGCCCTGGGGAATGACCTGGAACTGGTCCTCGTCGTGGAAATGCGGCAGCGAGATGGACTGCGGCGTCTGCTCCACGCTGAAAGCCTGCGGCAGCGGAAACACGCCCTCGCCAGCCTCGGGAAACTCAGGCGTCAGGTAACTGGTCCGGAACGTTGCACCACCGCCAGAGATGGTGCCCTGGGTGCGGGTGTCCTTCACTGCTTCGGATGAGGCGAAACTGATCATGGAGCTCTCCTTTTAGGCCTGCCTGTTTTATCGATTATGTGGCGACGATGCTATCGTCCTCGCCGCCGCCCAAGTCGTCAAGCCGCGGGAATCTTCACTTCCCGCCCCGTTTCCGAGGACTGCACGATGGCATCGATGAAGCGATGCAGCAGAACCGCCGTGTCGAAGGTGGGCTGGGTGCCCCTGTTCCTGCCGCTGCGTATCATCTCGGCGAAGGCGGCATACATCTGAGCAACGTTGTAGGCATCGCCCTGGGGAATGCCGGGCGGGACCCACACGAATTTCTCCGGCACCTGCAACTCGGCAAGCTTGTTGCCCTTTTGCGCGCCGTACAGGCGCACGTCGCCCAATTGCGGCGTGTCCTCCGCCGATGCCACCAGCGTGCCCTCGCTCCCGTAGATCTCCATGCTGTATCCGCTGCCCGCCCAGGGGATGGTGCCCACGTGCACCGAGGCGACCGCGCCCCCGGCCAGACGTCCGCTCACCAGCACATTGTCCGGCGAAGTCACGTCCAGCAGCTTTTTTGTGTCGGTCTCGAACCATTGTTTCACCTGCGTCGCCACCACGCAGGACACGCTGGCGAAATTGCCGGCGACAAAGCGCAACGCGTCTATGGTGTGGCCATTGGCAATGGTAAGCGTGTTCGCCCCCAGGCTGCCGTCGCGCTGCCAGGTGCGGCTGGACGGCCGCGCCAGCACACCCTCGCGCATCACGCTGACCCGGCAGGAGACCACCTCGCCCACGTAGCCCGAGGCGATCAGCTCCTTCATGTGCATCAAGGGCGGACTGACGCGCGATTGCAGGCCCACCGCCGTCTGCACGCCTTTGGCTTTGGCCAGAGCAGCCAGCTCCTCGGCCTCGGCCGTGGTCCTGCCCAGCGGCCATTCGCAGTAGACATGCTTGCCTGCCTGCAGCGCCGCCTTGGTCGGCTCGTAATGCGAAGGCACGCGCACCACCACGGCCACCGCGTCGATCTCGGGCGAGGCCGCCATGGCGCGAAAATCATGGAAGGCGAGCTTCGCGCCATACTTCTTGCGCGCGGCTTCAGCGCTCTCGGGCCGGGTGGTGCACACCGCGGTCAGCTCGAAATCCGGGCTGAGCGGCAGCGCCACCAGGTGCGAGCGACCGGACCAGGTCGAGCTGCTGGCGCCTATGAGTCCCAAACGTATTCTGTTGGCCATACGTTTCCTCCTGTTGTAGCTATTTTGGAAGCCTATTTTGGATAGTTATTGCCGCCAGAACATTATGATCTTTTTCGCATATGTACCATTAATGCAAGTACATGTTCGATCAATTTGTTATCAATAACATATGGTTTCCGCACGACTTCGCCATTCAGCCCAGCGCCGCCACCTTTTCCTTGTAGGCCTCGCGCGTGGTCTTGAAACGCTCGAAGGGAAACTTGATCGGCACGCCTTCAATGGCCGCAAGCAGCAGCATCAGATGCGCCTCCCAGCCGGCGCAGGCGCGGGCGATGTCCTCGCCCTCTGGCACGCCGACGGTGAGCATGAGTCGCGTGCCGCCGTTCTCGGCGCGCCCGGCGCGCCCGGCGCGCGACTCCCAGCGCACCGGCCGCTGCGGCTGGCCGGGACTGCTCCAGGAGTATTCGAGCAGCCGCGGCGCATCGATGGCCGAGACGCTGCTGTCGATGACCGTGCCGCTGTCGGTGAAATTCAGCCTGGCTGCGCCACCCGCGCGCAGCTCTATCGTGCCCGGCGCCAGCCACTCGGCCAGCTTCTGCGGATCGGTGAGCATGGTCCACACCGCCTGCTGATCGTGCTCAAGGAAACGCTCCAGTCTGCCGTACCAATAGCCCTTGTCCCGGCTCAACACGCCGAGTTCGTCATTGCCGTCAGTCATGATCACCTACTGTAGATTGGGTTTTTTGAGAAAGTCGTTGCGGTCGCCGGATTTGACGGTGATGCGCAATACATCGCCCGAGCGTGCCAGCATCAGCGGCACTTCCACGCCGGCCGGGCCCAGCTTCCACACGGTGCGGAAGAATTCCGCCAGCCCGTGGATGCGCTGCTCGCCCACGCCCAGGACCATGTCGCCCACGCGCACGCCGGCGCGCTCAGCCGGCCCGCGCGGCGAAATCCGGCCCACCACCAGCTTGCCATCGGGGTCCTGCGTGGACATGCCCAGCCAGGGATGCGGCGGAAAGGGACTGCGGCCGGTCTTGAGCATGGCATCGAGTATGGGATTGAGCAGGTCAATGGGCACGAACATGTTGGCGTGTACGGTTTCGCCGTTCGATTCCTGCTGCACCAGCAGCGAACCGATGCCGATCAGATCGCCCAGCGTATCGAGCAGCGCGGCACCACCCCATTGCGGGTGGGCGGGGGCGGTGAATATCGCCTCATCCAGCACATATTCCCAGGAGCCTGCGAACTCGCGCTTGCCGATCAGGCGCGTCTTGAGCGAATGCGCCCGGCCGCCATGGCCGATGACGAAGGCCGAGTCGCCCACCTTCACGTCCGCGGTGCGGCCGCGCTGCAGATAGGGCGCATCCAGCTTGCCCAGGGGCTGGATGAGGCCAAAGCCCGTGGTCTGGTCATAGGCCATCGGATAGCCCGCCACCACGGCACCGCGATTGGTGGTCAGCCAGATCTGCGAAGCCTCGGTGATCAGATAACCGATGGTCAGCACCAGGCCTTTTTCGTTGATCACCACGCCATAGCCGCCGCGCTCGGTGCCCAGCGTGCCGGCGGTGGTGCCGTCTTCCGGAACCTCCACGCGCACCAGCACCACCGCATCCAGTGCGCGCGCGAGATCGAATTGGGTTTCTTCGGCTTTCGGCTGGACCGATTCAGGGAAAGCCCACTTCTGATGTTCTGACATGTAAACATTTTGACACGAACTCAAGATTGCATGGCTGCAGGTCGGGCGCACCCGGGCCGCCTTTTTCGCGGGGGGGCCGGCTCCTCACCTGTTCAGATAAACATCCACATGACGCATTCGCGTCCGGCTGTTTTGCAAGCGCTATACTTCTCGCACTTTTCCGTGCCGCGCCATGTGCTCCACAGAAATTTCCGGGAGGAATCCACCATGACAGCCATCAAACCCCGACTGCTATCTGCCGCCCTTGTCCTTGTCGCCCCATCCATGGCAGCACAAGCGCAGCAGTACCCAGGCAAGCCCATACACATCCTCGTGGGCTTTGCCGCCGGCGGCCCCACTGAAGTGGCGGCGCGGCTGGTGGGCCAGAAGCTGACGGAGAAATGGGGACAGGCGGTGGTGGTCGAGGCGCGCCCCGGTGCCGGAGGCAATATCGCCGGAGAAGCGGTCGCCAAGGCCGCGCCCGACGGCTACACGCTGCTGCTGTCGGCCTTTGCGCATGCGGTCAATCCGGCGCTCTATCCCAGGATGACATTCGACACCGAGAAGGACTTCGCCTCCGTGGCCATGGTAGCCACCTCGGCCAACGTCTATGCCGTGCATCCCTCGGTGGCAGCAACCAGCCTGAAGGAACTGATTGCGCTGGCCAGGGCCCAGCCCGGCAAGCTTACCTTCGGTTCAGCCGGAAATGGCACCGCCTCGCATCTGG